>NZ_JBFBIR010000014.1:0-159109 GCF_040685715.1 Kitasatospora sp. NPDC088264 | reverse complement strand
CAACCGGGGCACCGACCGCCCCGACCACGGGCCCGGCCTCGCACACCCCCACGGGCGCACCCCACACACCGTCCGGCACCAGCCCCTCCACCAGCACCCGACCCGGCACCGGCAACGCACCCGCCCCCACCGACGCCACCCCCTGCGACATCAACAACCTCTCCATCCACGTCACCACACGCCCCGGAACACCCAGCCAGCGGGTCATCGAAGTCCACAACACCGGCACCAAGGCCTGCAGCCTCAGCTCCTCCCCCGGCGTCAACCTCGGCAACTCCACCGCCCGCGACCAGAGCAACAACATCCGGCCCGTACTCGCCAGCGGCACCCAGCGCTTCCCCGTCCCCGCCGGCCAGAACGCCTACGCCGTCATCGACCTCAACCCCGGCGGCGCCACCACCGGCACCACCCCCGACATCAACGAACTCAACGTCCTCGCCGACCAGGACGACACCAACATGCCCCTCGCCGCCACCCACAACTTCCCACTCACCAGCGACACCCGCGTCCTCAACCCCCACCTGGGCAACTACCGCGCCACCACCGCCGACGCCGTCACCTCCATGACAGCCGCCGGCAAGTAACCCCGACACCCTCGGCGAGGCCGCGAGGTCAGAAGGCCAGGGCGGGGCGGTGGTGGTCGAGCCACAGCGCGAGGTCGACGACCCGCTCCAGGCGGAGCCGGTGGCCCCACGGCAACTGCTCGGCAGGCGTGTCGATGGCCGCCCCGACGACCGTCTCGTCGGCGATGTCCCGTACGTGCGGTGCGTCCAGCGCCTCGCGGGCCAGCCGCTGTAGACCTGCGTTGTAGTCGGGGTGGTGGGTGGCCGGGTAGTGGTTCTTCGGCCGCCACAGCACCGAGTCGGGGGCGATGCCCCGGCCGAGGTCGCGCAGCAGGCTCTTCTCCCGGCCGTCGTGGTTCTTCATCGCCCAGGGGGTGTTGAAGGCGTACTCGACGAGGCGGTGGTCGCAGTAGGGCACGCGCACCTCCAGGCCCTGGGCCATGGAGAGGCGGTCCTTGCGGTGCAGGAGTTGGCGCAGCCAGCGGGTGAGCGAGAGGTGCTGCATCTCGCGCAGGCGGTGTTCGGCGGCGCTCTCGGAGTCGAGGCGGGGGACGGCGGCCACGGCGGTGCGGTAGGTGTCGGCGCGGAACTCGGGGATGCGCAGCCGGGCGGCGAGGTCGGGGTGGAGCGGCATGGCGGCCTGGTCCCCGGTCACCAGGAGCCAGGGGAAGGCGCGAGCGGCGAGCGCCTTCGGGTGGTGGAACCACGGGTAGCCTCCGAAGACCTCGTCGGCGGCCTCGCCGGAGAGGGCGACGGTGGAGTGCTTGCGGATCTCTCCGAACAGCAGGTAGAGCGAGGTATCCATGTCGCCGACGCCGATCGGCGAGTCCCGGGCGACGACCACGGCGCGCCGGTTGTCCGGGTCGAGCAGGGCACGGGGGTCGAGGACGACGGTGGAGTGCCGGGTGCCGATGAACGCGCCGGCCTCGGCGGCGAAGGGGGTGTCGTGGCCGGTACGCAGCACGTCGCCGGTGAACTGTTCGGCCTGGTCGCTGTAGTCGACGGCGTAGGAGCGCAGCGTGGCCTGCGGCCCTTCGCGGAGCCGGAGTTCGTCGGCGATCAGGGCGGTGACGACGGTGGAGTCGAGGCCGCCCGAGAGCAGGCTGCACAGCGGGACGTCGGCCTCCAGCTGGGTACGGGCGGCGCGGTCGACCAGGCCACCGATCAGCTCGGTGGTGGTCTGCGGGTCGTCGGTGTGCGGGCGGGCGGTCAGCTCCCAGTAGCGCCGTTCGCGGATGCCGTCGCGGTCGAGGACGAGCATGCTGCCGGGGTGCACCTCGCGGACGCCGGCCCAGACGGTGGGGCCGGTGTTGAACAGGAGGCTGTAGGCCTCGCGCAGGCCGTCGGCGTCCACGGTGGGGGTCACCTCGGGGTGGGCGAACAGGGCCTTGGGTTCGGAGCCGAAGGCGAGGCCGCCGTCGGTTTCGGCCCAGAACAGCGGCTTGACCCCGAGCCGGTCGCGGACCAGCAGCAGGCGCTGCTCGCGGTCGTCCCAGACGGCGAAGGCGTACATGCCCTCCAGGTGGTCGACCAGGGCGTCTCCCCACTCCTGGTAGGCGCGCAGGACCACCTCGGTGTCGCTCCGTGTCTCGAACCGGTGGCCCCTGGCGGCGAGTTCGGATCTCAGCCGGTGGTGGTTGTAGACCTCGCCGCTGTAGGTGAGCACCACCTGCGGGTGTTCGGGGCGGTCGGTCATGGGCTGGGTGCCGCCCTCGATGTCGATGACGGCGAGGCGGCGGTGGCCGAGCGCGGCGTGGCGGCCGAGCCAGACCCCGCCGGCGTCGGGTCCGCGCAGGGCCATGGTGTCGGTCATCGCCTGGATGACGGAGGCGGCCCCGTGGCCGATGTCCTGGTGGAAGGACTGGTGGAAGGACACCCAGCCGGTGATCCCGCACATGCTCGCGCTCCTGGGGTGAAGGGGTGTGCTCTGCCGGACGCTGTCGGCGACGGCGCCCGGCCCAGAAGTCGGGCCGGACGTCCGGGAAGTTCCGGGCAACCGCAGGATTCCCGGGGCGGGTCGGGCGGTGCCCGCGCGAAGCCCACCGGGGGTGCACCGCCGGGCGTCGGGCTCGGACGGAGGGGCGTCGGGCTCGGACGGCCGGACCGGTACGTCGGCCGGCGGCGTTCAGTTCCGGGGATCGGGCAGCGCGGGGTACGGGATGAAGGTGCTGGTGTGCTCGTCGAGCGCCAGCGGCCGGCCGATGGCGGGCGCGGCGCGCTGCGGGCACGCCGGGCGTTCGCACACCTTGCAGCCGAGCCCGATCGGGGTGGCAGCCGCCACGTCGCCGAGGTCCAGTCCCGCCGAGTACACGAGCCGTGCGGCGTGGCGGAGTTCGCAGCCGAGGCCGATGGCGAAGGTCTTGCCGGGGCGGCCCCAGCCGCCGGGTGAGCGGGTGACGGCGCGGGCGGTCCAGAGGTAGCGCCGGCCGTCGGGCATGGCGGCGACCTGGACGTGGACCCGGCCGGGGGCGGCGAAGGATTCGTAGACGTTCCACAGCGGGCAGGTGCCGCCGGTGCGGGAGAAGTGGAGGAGCCGGTTCCCCGGCGGGGTTCGCAGGTTTCGCAGGTTCGCAGGAATCCGCCGTACGGATTCCACCGATTGGCATGCTGGATCATCGGCCGTCCGACGAGCAGGCTCGGTCATGCAAGACCGAGAGCCATCGAGCGCCCCCGAGGAGTCCCGTGATCGAGCACCACGTCCGCGTCCACCCCAGTGCCGACCGGCTGCCGCGTGAGGAGCAGCTCGCCTGGAAGCTGGCCGCCGTCGCGACCGGCACCGAGGAGCTGGACCCGGCCAGCGTGAACATGGCCGTCAACCGGGTGATCGACAACGCGGCGGTGGCCGTCGCGTCGCTGCTGCGCCGGCCCGTGACGGTGGCCCGCGCCCAGGCGCTCGCCCACCGCGGCGCGCCGGGCGCCCGGGTGTTCGGCAGCCTGGCCCGGGTCTCACCGGAGTGGGCGGCCTGGGCCAACGGGACGGCGGTGCGCGAGCTGGACTTCCACGACACCTACCTCGCCGCCGACTACTCCCACCCCGGCGACAACATCCCGCCGCTGCTGGCCGTCGCCCAGCACACCGGCCGCAGCGGGGCCGACCTGCTGCGCGGCATCGTCGCCGCCTACGAGGTCCACGTCGCACTGGTGCGGGGCATCTGCCTGCACGCCCACCGGATCGACCACGTCGCGCACCTGAGCGCGGCCACCGCCTGCGGGCTCGGGGCGCTGCTGCGGCTGCCGACCGAGACGGTGTACCAGGCGGTGCAGCAGGCCGTGCACACCACCACGGCCACCCGGCAGTCCCGCAAGGGCGAGATCTCCAGCTGGAAGGCCTTCGCCCCCGCCTTCGCCGGCAAGGCCGCGATCGAGGCGGTGGACCGGGCGATGCGCGGCGAGACCTCCCCGTCCCCCGTCTACGAGGGTGAGGACGGCTTCCTCGCCTGGCTGCTCGACGGCCCGCAGTCCGACTACACCGTGCCGCTGCCCGCGCCCGGCGAGCCGAGGCGGGCGATCCTGGACACCTACACCAAGGAGCACTCCGCCGAGTACCAGGCCCAGGCGATCATCGACCTGGCCCGGCGGCTGCGCGAGAGGACCGGGCCGCTGGACGGCGTCCGCTCGGTCGTCCTGCACACCAGCCACCACACCCACCACGTCATCGGCTCCGGCTCGGGCGACCCGCAGAAGTACGACCCGCGCGCCAGCCGGGAGACCCTCGACCACTCGATCCCGTACATCCTCGCCGTCGCCCTGGAGGACGGCGCCTGGCACCACGAGCGCTCCTACGCCCCCGAACGGGCCCAACGCCCGGAGACCGTGGCGCTCTGGCAGAAGATCACCACGGTCGAGGACCCGGAGTGGACCGCCCGCTACCACGACCCCGACCCGGCCCGGCGGGCCTTCGGCGGGCGTGTGGTGATCACCCGGGACGACGGCACGGTGATCCAGGACGAGCTGGCCGTCGCCGACGCCCACCCGGCCGGCGCGCGCCCCTTCGACCGCCCCGCGTACGAGCGGAAGTTCCGCACCCTGGCCGAGGGCATCGTCTCCCCCGCCGACCAGGACCGCTTCCTGGCAGCCGCCGCCGACCTCGCCGAGCTGAAGGCCCCGGACCTGGACGAGCTGTTCCCGGCCGTCGACACCGAGACCGTGCGCGCGTTCGACGCGCTCCTCCCGAAGGGCCTGTTCTGATGCTGCACACCCGCACCACCCCCGCCCAGCGCCGCCGCGCCCTGCGCGAACGCCTCGCCACCGGGCGGCTGTTGACGATGCCCGGCGCGCTCAACCCGCTCTCCGCCCGGCTCATCCAGGACCTCGGCTTCGAGGCCGCCTACCTCTCCGGCGCCGTCCTCGCCGCCGACCTCGGCCTGCCCGACATCGGCCTCACCACCGCCACCGAGGTCGCCGCCCGCGCCCAGCAGACCACCCGGGTCACCGACCTCCCGGTGCTGATCGACGCCGACACCGGCTTCGGCGAACCCATGAACGCCGCCCGCACCGTCCAGCTGATGGAGGACGCCGGCCTCGCCGGCCTGCACCTGGAGGACCAGGTCAACCCCAAGCGCTGCGGCCACCTCGACGGCAAGGCGGTCGTCCCCCGCGAGGACATGACCCGCCGCCTGCGGGCCGCCGTCGACGCCCGCCGCGACCCCGACTTCCTGCTGATGGCCCGCACCGACGCCCGCTCCGTCGAGGGACTGCGCGCGGCGATCGACCGGGCCAAGGCCTACGTCGACGCCGGAGCCGACGCGATCTTCCCCGAAGCCCTCGCCGACGAGGCCGAGTTCGAGGCCTTCCGCAAGGCCGTCGACGTCCCGCTGCTCGCCAACATGACCGAGTTCGGCAAGTCCCCGCTGCTCGACGCCCGCACCCTCCAGGACCTCGGGTACGAGATCGCGCTCTACCCCGTCACCCTGCTGCGCCTGGCCATGGGCGCGGTCGAGGACGGCCTGCGCACCCTCGCCGCCGAGGGCACCCAGGAGTCGCTGCTGCCGCGCATGCAGACCCGCTCCCGGCTGTACGAACTCCTCGGCTACGAGCAGTACGCGGCCTTCGACACCGCCGTCTTCGACTTCACCCTCCCGCCCGGCGCCTGACCCCGCATCGGAGACCAGCCATGCCCACCACCGCGCCCGGGATCCACCGCGGACTCGCCGGAGTCGTCGTCGACACCACCGGGATCTCCACCGTCATCCAGGAGACCAACTCCCTCACCTACCGCGGCTACCCCGTCCAGGACCTCGCCGCCCAGCGCTCCTTCGAGGAGGTCGCCTACCTGCTGTGGCACGGCGAGCTGCCCGACCCCGGACAGCTGCGGGAGTTCCGGGCCCTCGAGGCCGCCCTGCGCCCGCTCGACCGCACCACCACCGAACTGCTCGCCAAGCTGCCCGAGACCTGCCACCCGATGGACGTGCTGCGCACCGCCGTCAGCTTCTTCGGCGCCGAGGACCCCACCGAGGACGACGGCCGCCCCGCGCCCCACCTCGCCAAGTCCCTCACCCTGCTGGCGAAACTGCCCACCGTCGTCGCCGCCGACCAGCGCCGCCGCCGGGGCCTGGCGCCCATCCCGCCGGACCCCGGGCTCGGCTACGCGGAGAACTTCTTCCACATGTGCTTCGGCGCGGTGCCCGCCCCGGAGGTGGTCCGCTGCTTCGAGATCTCCCTCGTGCTGTACGCCGAGCACAGCTTCAACGCCTCCACCTTCACCGCCCGCGTCGTCACCTCCACCCTCTCCGACCTCTACAGCGCCGTCACCGCCGCGATCGGCGCACTCAAGGGCCCCCTGCACGGCGGCGCCAACGAGGCCGTGATGCACATGCTGGAGGAGATCGACGCCCCCGCCCGGGCCGCGCAGTGGCTCGACGAGGCGCTCGCCGCCAAGCGGAAGATCATGGGCTTCGGCCACCGCGTCTACCAGCACGGCGACTCCCGCGTCCCGATCATGCAGGCCGCCCTGGACGCCCTGGTGGCCCGCAGCGCCGACCCCCGGACGGCCCGGCTGGCCGCCCTGCACGCCGCACTGCGCGAGGCGATGCTGGAACGCAAGGGCATCCACCCCAACCTCGACTACCCCGCCGGCCTCGCCTACCACCTGATGGGCTTCGACACCCCCGTCTTCACACCCGTCTTCGTGATGAGCCGCATCACCGGCTGGACCGCCCACATCACCGAACAGCTCGCCCACAACTCCCTGATCCGCCCGCTCGCCTGCTACGACGGCCCCGGCCAGCGCCCGGTGCCGGGGCTGTCACCGAGCACGGCGTAGGGAACGCGGCTGCGGCGGTCCGGCTCGACCGCCAGGCGCCCGCCCGCCGGCGGGCGGGCGCGCTGGACGCAGTCGCGGCGCTCGCAGATCCGGCAGCCCAGCCCGATCGGGGTCGCCGCTCCCGGAGCGTCGAGCGCGACGCCCTCGGCGTAGACGAGGCGGTGGGCGTGGCGCAGCTCGCAGCCGAGCGCGACGGCGAACTCGCTGCGCGGTGCGCGGTGCCCGAAGCCGCCGTGGGAGACGGTGCGGGCGATCCAGAAGTAGCGCTTCCCGTCCGGCATCTCGGCGACCTGGGTGAGGATCCGGCCGGGCGCGGAGAAGGCCTCGTAGACCGTCCAGAGCGGGCAGGTGCCGCCGAGGCGGGAGAAGTGGAAGTCGGTCGCGGACTGGCGCTTGGAGATGTTGCCCGCCCGGTCGGCGCGCAGGAAGGAGAACGGGACGCCGCGTCGGCCCGGACGCTGGAGGGTGCTCAGCCGGTGGCAGACCGTCTCGAACCCGACCCCGAAGCGGGCCTGGAGCAGCTCGATGTCGTACCGAAGCTCCTCGGCGGCCGTGTGGAAGGCGGTGTACGGCATCAGCAGGGCGCCGGCGAAGTAGTTGGCCAGGCCGATCCTGGCCAGGTCGGCGGCCTGGGGTGAGGTGAGGCCGGGCCCGGCCGCCGCCACGAGCGTGTCGAGCAGCGGCCGGTGCTCCAGCAGGGCCAGTTGGGTGGCGAGTTGGAAGGCACGCCGGCCGCCGGCCAGCCACGGTGAGAGCCGCAGCGTGCCGGCCGCCGGATCGTAGCGCCGCAGGTCGCCGGGCCGCCGGTGGTCGGCGTCCAGCACCCGCACCCCGTGCCGCTCGCCGAGGCGGGCGGCCAGCGCGGCGGCGGTGCGGCCCGCGGTCGTCGTCGCCAGGCACCGCGCGGTCCGCTCCGCCGCCTCGTCCAGGGCGGCGATGTGGTTGTGATGGGTGTAGAAGAAGTCCCTGACCTCGTCATGGGGTTCGGCCGGGCGGATGCCCGCCCCGGTGCCGGGCTCACCGAGGTCGACGACCCGCGCGAGCGCCTCGCGGTAGCCGCGGTGCAGCGCGACCAGGGCCCGTGCCACCTCCGGGTGGTTCCGGCTCACCTCCGCGATCTCCTCCGTCGGCACGGCTCCGCCACAGGCCTCGTCCGCGAGCACGGTGCGCAGGTCGGTGCCGAGGCGTTCCTCCTCGGCCTCGGAGAAGAACTCCGGGTCGACCCCGAGCACCTCGGCGATCCGCAGCAGCACGGCGGCGGTCAGCGGGCGCTGGCTGTGCTCGATCTGGTTGAGGTAGCTGGTCGAGATGCCGAGCTCGCGCGCCAGCTCGACCTGGTTCATGCCGTGCTCGCGGCGCAGTCGGCGCAGCTTGGCGTGGGCGTAGATCTTCCGCCCGGTCGGACGTGGCATGGCGCGTACTTCCTCTCTCAGACCCGGTTGGTTCGGATCGCGGCCTCGACCCGGACGGCGTCGGCGGTGTCACGGACCTCGTGCACCCGCACCGCCCAGGCGCCCTGCGCGGCGGCCAGGACGCTGGCCGCCGCGGTGGCCGCGTCGCGTTCACGGGCCGGACGGGCCTCGCCCGTCCGCGGGTCGGCCAGCAGCTCGCCCAGGAAGCGCTTGCGCGAGGCCGCCACCAGGAGCGGGCGCCCCAGTACGCGCCAGGCGTCCAGTGACGCCAGCAGCGCCCAGTCGTCCTGCCGGCGTTTGGCGAAGCCGAGGCCCGGGTCCACGATGACCTGGGCGGGGTCGACCCCGGCCGACACCACCGCGTCCATCTGCCGTGCGACCTCGCGGATCACCTCGGCCGCGACGTCCTCGTACGCGGCCAGCTCGTCCATGTGGGCGGACTGCCCGCGCCAGTGCATGACGACGAAGGGCACTCCGGCCCTGGCCGCGGCGCGGGCCATGCCCGCGTCGGCCCGGCCCCCGCTGACGTCGTTGATGATCCGGGCGCCGGCCTCCACCGCCGCTTCGGCGACCCGGGCCCGCATCGTGTCGATGCTGACCAGGACGCCCTTGTCGGTGAGCGAGCGCACCACCGGCAGGACCCGGCGCAGTTCCTCCTCCTCGGACACCCTGGTCGCTCCCGGCCGGGTCGACTCCCCGCCGACGTCCACGATGTCCGCGCCCTGCTCGGCCAGCAGCAGTCCACGGTCCACCGCGCGCCCCGGGTCCAGCCAGCGGCCGCCGTCCGAGAACGAGTCGGGGGTCACGTTCACGACTCCCATCACCGCGCACCGATCCCATCCGGGCAGTCCCGACAATACCTGCGAAGGTCTTTTCATGCGCCCATTGTGCCGCCCGCCCCACCCGTCTCCCAACTCGTACCACCGAGAGAATTCGTATCACAGAGTGGACACCTGAGGACTACCGCGAGCCCGGCTGGTTAACCTCCTGCCATGACACTCGGAATTCCCTCCACGCGCACGGATCGGGCGACCTCCGTCCGCGAACTCCTCGCGGCCGGCAGGCTTTCCTATTCCTTCGAATTCATGCCGCCCCGGAGCGCCGAAGCGGAGGTCGGCCTGTGGAATGCGATCCGGCGCCTGGAAGCGCTGTCCCCCACCTTCGTCTCCGTGACCTACGGCGCCGGCGGGTCGACACGGGAGCGGACGGTGAACGTCACCGGCCGCATCGCGCAGGAGACCACCCTCACGCCGACCGCCCACCTGACCGCAGTCGGCCACAGCGTCGCCGAACTGCGGAACATCCTCGGCCACTACGCTGACCAGGGAGTTCGCAACATCCTGGCGCTGCGCGGCGACCCGCCGGGCGATCCGCTGGGCACCTGGCACCGCCACCCCGACGGAGTGGAGTACGCCGCCGACCTGGTGCGGCTGATCAAGGAGTCCGGCGACTTCTGCGTCGGCGTGGCCGCGTTCCCGGACCTGCACCCGAGGTCCCCCGACTGGGATTCCGAGATCAGGCACTTCATCGAGAAGTGCCGGGCGGGAGCCGACTACGCCATCACCCAGATGTTCTTCGACGTGGACAGCTACCTCCGTTTCCGGGATCGACTGGAATCGGCCGGCTGCACCGTTCCGGTCATTCCGGAGATCATGCCGGTGACCAGTATCCGGTCGCTTCGGAGGATTCCGACGCTGACCACTGCCGCCATTCCCGATGATCTCTCCGAAAGCATGCTGAAGCACCAGGACAACCCGAAGGCCGTCCGGTCGATCGGTATCGATCAGGCCACCGGAATGTGCCGGCGCCTGCTCTCCGAGGGAGTTCCCGGGCTGCATTTCATGACCATGAACTTCTCCACGGTGACGACGGAGATCTACCAGAACCTCGGGCTTCCCGGGTCCGGGTGAAACGGGCCGGGCCGCCGTTGCGGCCCGGCCCGGGGACGGTCCCGGGCCGACCCGGCCGGGCGCCGCACGGCGTGCGGGGCCCGGCCGGGTCGCGTCACCGGGGGGTCAGCCGGCGAGCTCCGCGCGCAGGTGGCGGGCGGCGCCGACGAGGCTGTCGAGCGAGGCGCGGGTCTCCGTCCAGCCGCGGGTCTTCAGGCCGCAGTCGGGGTTGACCCAGAGCCGCTCGGCGGGGATGGCCGCGAGGCCCGCGCGCAGCAGGGCGATGGCCTCGTCGGTGCTCGGGACGCGCGGGGAGTGGATGTCCCAGACGCCCGGGCCGACCTCGCGCGGGTAGCCGGCCCCGGCGAGTTCGCCGGCGACCTCCATGTGCGAGCGGGTGGCCTCCAGCGAGATGACGTCCGCGTCGAGTTCGTCGATCGCCGTCATGATCGCGCCGAACTCGGCGTAGCACATGTGGGTGTGGACCTGGGTGTCGGCCCGCACCCCGGAGGTGGCGAGGCGGAAGGACTCGGTCGCCCACGCCAGGTACGCCGGGCGGTCGGCGGCGCGCAGCGGCAGGGTCTCGCGCAGGGCCGGCTCGTCGACCTGGACGACGGCCGCGCCGGCGGCCTCCAGGTCGGTGACCTCGTCGCGCAGGGCGAGGGCGACCTGGCGGGCGGTGTCGCCGAGCGGCTGGTCGTCGCGGACGAAGGACCAGGCGAGCATCGTGACGGGGCCGGTGAGCATGCCCTTGACCGGGCGGTCGGTCAGGCCCTGCGCGTAGCCGAACCAGTCGACGGTCATCGGGTGCGGGCGGGAGATGTCCCCGGCCAGGACCGGCGGGCGCACGTACCGGGTGCCGTAGGACTGCACCCAGCCGTGCCGGGTGGCGAGGTAGCCGGTGAGCTGTTCGGCGAAGTACTGGACCATGTCGTTGCGCTCGGGCTCGCCGTGCACCAGGACGTCCAGTCCGGCCTTCTCCTGGAAGGCGATGACCTCCCGGACCTCCGCCTCGATGCGCTCGCGGTAGGCCGGGGCGTCGATCCGGCCCGCCGTGAGATCGGCCCGCGCGACCCGCAGTTCGGAGGTCTGCGGGAACGAGCCGATGGTGGTGGTCGGCAGCAGTGGCAGGCCGAGCCGGGCGCGCTGGGCCTCGGCCCGCTGCGGGTAGGCCTGGGCGCGGCGGGCGTCGTCGGCGGTGACGGCGGCGGTACGGGCGCGCACCGCCGGGTCGTGGGTGATCGGCGAGTTGGCGCGCGAGGCGAGGTCGGCGCGGTTGGCGGCCAGGTCGGCGGCGATCGCCCCCGTGCCCTCGCGCAGGCCCCGGGCCAGCAGCGCCACCTCCCTGGCCTTCTGCTTGGCGAAGGCGAGCCAGCGCAGGATCTGCGGGTCGACGTCGCGTTCGGCGGCGGCGTCCAACGGCACGTGCAGGAGGGAGCAGGACGGCGCGACGTCGACCCGCTCGGCGAGGCCCAGCAGGGTCGCCAGGGTGGCCAGCGACTTCTCCAGGTCGTTGATCCAGATGTTGCGCCCGTCGACCACCCCGGCGACCAGCCGCTTGCCGGGCAGCCCGCCGACGGCGGCCAGATCGTCCAGGTTCGCCGCGGCGGGCCCCGTGAAGTCCAGCGCCAGGCCCTCGACCGGGGCCTTGGCCAGCACCGGCAGGGCCTCACCCAGGCGGTCGAAGTAGCTCGCGACCAGCAGCTTCGGACGGTCCGCAAGGCCGCCCAGCTCACGGTAGGCGCGGGCGGCGGCGTTCAGCTCGGCCGGGGTGCGGTCCTGCACCAGCGCGGGCTCGTCCAGCTGCACCCACTCGGCGCCGGCCGCCTTCAGGTCCGCCAGCAGCTGCGCGTAGACGGGCAGCAGCCGGTCCAGCAGGGTGATCGGCTGGAAGTCCTCGGCGACACCGGGGGCGGGCTTGGCGAGCAGCAGGTAGGTGAGGGGGCCGACCAGCACGGGGCGTGCGGTGTGGCCGAGCGCCAGCGCCTCCCGAAACTCCCCGACGGCCTTGGCCGGGTTCGCGGTGAAGACGGTGTCCGGGCCGAGTTCGGGCACCAGGTAGTGGTAGTTGGTGTCGAACCACTTGGTCATCTCCAGCGGCGCGACCTCCTGGGTGCCGCGCGCCATGGCGAAGTAGCCGTCCAGCGCGTCCGCCTCGACGGCCGCCCGGTGGCGGGCCGGGATCGCGCCGACGGCGACCGTGGTGTCCAGTACGTGGTCGTAGAGCGAGAAGTCGCCGGTGGGCACTTCCGAGGCCCCGGCCTGGGCGAGCTGCGCCCAGTTCTCCCGGCGCAGGCCGACCGCCGTCTCCCGCAGGGCGTCGGCGGTGACCGTGCCCTTCCAGTAGCCCTCGATGGCCTTCTTCAGCTCCCGGCCCTGGCCCTGCCGGGGGTAGCCGTACACGGTGGCCCTGGTTGCCGCGGCTGCGGACTTCGTGGTCAAGGGACTCTCCTTCGCGAGTCTGGCTCCTCAAGTACCCGGGGACGGGACGAGAGCGCGAAGGGATGACGAACCGGGCGGCGGCTCACGTCGATGCGCGTGCCGGACCCGCCTGGTATGGTCGCCGACCCGCCCACGAGGTCACCGGGATATCCGCACGCGGAACGGTCCGCGGGCGGGCAACGGGCAGGTCTTCGGACTCGTGGGCGCACCGGGCCTGTTGGCGTCCGGTACCTACTGGCCATCGCTTCCCAGACCCGTCCCGGGTCCAGTGCGTATGACGGCGGTCGTTCCCACTCACCGCTGCGGGGCAGTCCCGGATTCCCACCGGGTTCCCTCTTGCGACGTCCTGCCTGGCGGGCAGGACGAACCAGCTGCGTCGCCAGCTTAGGGGCAAACCGCCGGGGCCGACGCGGAATTCACGGAAGCCGTCCGCATGGTGAGACTCCCTCGCCGCTCGCGGAGCCGATGGCGGAGCCGTTCGCGGTGTCGTTCGCGGTGACTCGTCGACCGTCCGGGGCCTCGAAGCGCACCATGGGCTCGAAGTTGGCGCGGCGGGCCGCGCGGCGGAAGACGGTGAGGACGGCCGGGCCGACGACGAGCACGGCGGTGAAGGTGGTGACGGCACGGCCGGTGTCCCAGCCGAGCGAGGTGGCGAGGTCGAAGAGCAGGTAGCGGTGCCACTGCTCGGTGAAGGGCAGCCCCGGCAGGTAGGCGATGGAACTGTTCGGGTCGGTGGAGAACGGCCAGAAGGAGAGGTTGAGGAGGAAGCCGAAGAGGTACCCGGAGAACGCCCCGTACGCGGCCAGCATCGGGACCTCCCAGCGCCGCCGCCGGGTTCTCGGCAGGAGCCCGGCGAGCATGCCGACGAACGCGCAGCCGAACATCTGGTACGGCATCCAGGGGCCGACGCCGCCGGTGAGCAGCGCGGAGGCGAACAGCGAGGTGCAGCCGAGGGTGAAGCCGAAGCCCGGGCCGAAGACCCGGCCGGCCAGGACGAGGACGAAGAAGACCGTCTCCACTCCGGCGGTGCCGGCGCCGAGCGGGCGCAGCCCGGCGTTGACGGCCGACAGGACGCCGAGCATGGCGAGGGCCTTGGCGTCGATGCCGCCGGCCGCGATCTCCGCGATGACGACGGCGAGCACCAGGACCAGCAGGGCGCCGAAGATCAGCGGCGGGGCGTAGGAGGAGCCGAACTTTCCGGGGGCGACGACGAACGGCCAGGTGAAGGCGACCAGGCCGATGAAGGCGGCCAGGGCCGCGACGACGCGGGCCCGGCCGGGGATCCGGACGGCACTCACCGGGCGGCCTGCGCGGGCGCGAGGGCGGCGGCGACCTGTCGGGTGGTCAGGTAGGGCAGCGGGGCGAGGATCTTGGCGGTCTGGGGGGCGAAGGTGGGCGAGGCGACGATGACCTCGGCGGTGGGGCCGTCGGCGACGATCTCGCCCTCGGCCATCACCACCACCCGGTCGGCGGCGGCGGCGACGAACTCGACGTCGTGGGTGGAGACGACGACCGTGCGGCCTTCGGCGGCGAGGGCGTCCACGATGCCGGTGAGCGCTTCCTTCCCGTGGTAGTCGAGCCCTCGGGTGGGTTCGTCCAGCAGCACCACCCGTGGCGCGGCGGCCAGTTGGATCGCCAGGACCAGGGCCAGCTTCTGGCCCTCGGAGAGGTCCCGGGGGTGGGTGCCGTCGGGGATCCCGGGGGCGAGCCGGTCGAGGATCTGCCTCGCGGTCGGGCCGGCTGTGGTCGGGCCGGCGACGGTCGGGCCGGCTGCGCGGTGGGCCTCCAGGTCGCTCTGGGCGAGTTCCTGGGCGACCGTCTCCAGGTACAGCAGGTCGGTCGGGGTCTGCGGGACGAGCCCGACGAGCTGTCGGGCCCTGGCCGCGGAGAGCCGCTTGGGGTCCATGGCCGGCCCGCTGTCGGCTCCGAGGACCTGCACGCTGCCACCCTGTCGCGGGCCTGAGCCCTGGAGGGCCCACAGGAGCGAGGACTTGCCCGAGCCGTTGCGCCCCATCAGCGCCGTGACCTCGCCGGCCCGCAGACCCAGCCCGATCTCCCGGACGGCGGTCACCTGCCCGTACCGGACGACCACCCCTCGGGCGTCCAGCACCCGTTCCCCCGCCACCGCTGCCCGGCGCGGCGGAGGAACGGGCACGTCGTTCAGCCGCTCCCGCAGCGGGGCGGCGGCGCGCCGGGCGTCCCGGACGGAGAGCGGCAGCGGCCGCCACCCGGCCAGCCGCCCGAGGTCGACGACCGGCGGCGCGATCGCGGTGCGCCGGAAGACCTCGGCGGGCGGCCCGTGCACGACCGTGCCGTCGCCGGGCAGGTAGGCGACGCGGTCGGCGTACTGGACGACCCGCTCCAGGCGGTGTTCGGCGAGCAGGACGGTGACGCCGAGGTCGTGGACCAGACGGGTGATGGCCGCGAGCACCTCCTCGGCGGCGGTCGGGTCGAGCGCCGAGGTCGGTTCGTCCAGGACCAGGACGCGCGGGTGCGCGGTGAGCACCGAGCCGATGGCGACACGCTGCTGCTGGCCGCCGGAGAGCTCGTGCAGGGCGCGGTGGCGCAGGTCGGCGAGGCCGAGCAGGTCGAGGGTCTCCTCGACGCGCTTGCGCATCACCGCCGGCGGGACGGCCAACTGCTCCATGACGTAGGCCAGTTCCTCCTCCACCGTGTCGGTGGTGAAGCCGGCCAGCGGGTCCTGCCCCACCACGCCGACCACGTCGGCCAGTTCGCGAGGGGGGTGGTGCGCGGTGTCCCGGCCGTCCACGGTCACCCGGCCGCGCAGGGTGCCGCCGGTGAAGTGCGGCACGAGGCCGTTGACGGCGCCGAGCAGGGTCGACTTGCCAACGCCGGTGCGGCCGACCACCAGGCAGAGCTCGCCCTCCGGGATGTGCAGGTCGACGTCGCGCAGGACGGGGGCGGTCTCGCCGTCGTACACCACGCCGACCTGGTCGAATCGGATCACGTGCTCACCTCGGGGGTCGTGCGGTCGGCGCCGGTGCGGCGGGTCCCGGCGGCGGGCTCCGGGGTACGCCCGGGCTCCGGGGTACGCCCGGGCGGAGGCGCGATGACCCCGGCGGCGCCGGCCAGCAGCAGGGCGAGCACCGGGACGAGCGGCAGGCTCGGCCAACTGAGCGGGTAGAGCGAGGGGTTGAGATCGGTGGCGGCGTAGCCGACGGTGGCGAACAGCAGGACGGCGGCGGTCACCCCGCAGCCCGCGACGCCCCACTCGGCGGCCCGCCAGCGGTCCGGCCGGTAGGTGGTGCGCCGTACGCGCCGGCCGCCGAGGACCAGCCCCGCCACGCAGAGCAGGGCGCCCGCGAGGAAGGCGGGAAGTCCCAGGGCAGCGGGGGCGGTTCCGTCCAGGAGCCCGTACACCCCGGCGCACAGGCCGCACATGCCGAGCAGCATCAGGGCGCCGGTGATGCGGCGGGAGCGGCGGGTCGCGGTGCCGGAGCGGCCGTAGCCGCGCGAGTCCATCGCGGCGGCCAGGTGCAGCGAACGCTCCAGCGCGTCCTCCAGCACCGGGACGACGATGCCGCGCAGCGCGCGGATGCCCTTCCGCTGCCCGGCGCGCAACCGCCGTGCCCGGGCGACGCGTTGGACGCTCTGCACCAGCTGCGGGGCGACGCTGAGCGACACCGTCACGGCGACGCCCAGCTCGTACAGGGCGCCGGGCAGGACGCGCAGGGCGCGCTTGGGGTTGGCGAGGGTGTTGGCGGCGCCGATGCAGCAGATCAGGCAGGCCAGGCGCAGCCCGTCGAAGGCGGCGGAGAGGGTCGCCTCCAGGGAGACCGGCCCGCCGATCTGGATGCCCGCGTACCAGGCGGGGGTGGGCAGGTGCGGGAGCGAGAAGAGCAGGTGGTCGTGCGGGGTGATGCCGGTGGCGAAGACGCACCGGAACACCACCCGGATCGCCACCACGGTCAGAGCCAGCCACAGGTAGTAGGTGAACCCGCGCGCCCACGGGGCCTCGGTCCGGCGGGCGGTGACCACGTAGCCGAGCACGGCGAGGACGAGCAGGAGCAGCAGCGGGTTGGTGGTGCGGCTGGCCGCCGTCGCCAGGGCGAGCGCCCAGGTCCACCAGGCCAGCGGGTGCAGGTTCCGGGGGCTGCGCCGGCTCCCGGCGTCCCGTCCGGGGGTGGGCTTCGGCTTCGGGGTGGGCTTCGGGGGGCCGGCGTCGGGTTTGTCGGGCATGGTCACCGGATCACTCGGCCCGGCGGCGGCGCCGTCGCGCGACGACCACGGTGGCCGCGCCCAGCGCCCCCACGAGGGCGGTCGCGATGACGGCGGGGGCCATCGACCCGGAGTCGTGCGGGGCGTCGGCCACCGGATTGGCGTCCACCACGCCGCCGGGCACGGCGGAGGTCGACGTCGGCGCGGCCGCGGCCTCGACCGTCTGCGGGGTCGGCTGATCGCTCGGGGTGTCCGTCGGCGGCGCGGTGGACGGCTCGACCGGCACCGGTGTGGCGGGCACGGGCGTCGGCTCGGGCGCTCCGGGCGGAGTGATGCCGTCCTCGGGGGTGGCGGCGGCGCCGGGCCCCGGGGTAGTGGCGGGCGCGGGCGGACGGGCTCCGCCCGCCGGGGGCTTGGCGGGGGCCGGGGCCCGGCCCGATCCGGTGCCACCGGCGGTGCCGGTGCTGCCGGTTCCGCTTGCGTTTCCGGTACCGCCGGTGCCGCCGGTTCCGCCGGTTCCGCCGGTTCCGTCGCTCGAACCGGTGCCGCTGCCGCTGCCGCCGGTCGTACCCGTGGCACCCGTCGACCCGCCGCCGGAGACGCTGGAATCGCCGGAGCCGCCCGTGGTGCCCTGACCGGGGTCGGCGGGCTGCCCGCCGGGGCTGGAGTTGTGGGCGCGAACGCTGTCCGGCGAGAAGCCCGGCCGCCCCTCGGTGCCCTCGACGTTGGTGCCACCGAAGATCCAGAGGTCGACGCTGCCGGGCTTCGGCTGGTAGCTCATCGCGCCGAGCTGGCTGTAGGACCACTCGTTCTGGCCCGGATCGGCGTGCCAGTACGACCAGTAGGCCGTGGCCGGGGGCGTCAGGACGCACTTCTCCTGGTCCGGGGCCGGGAACTGCTTACCGCCCTGGAAGCCGCTGTAGCCGATCCGGCAGATGAACGCCGGACCGTCGTGGCCGGTCCCGGTGGTCTTCCAGCCGCCCTGGTTGAGCAGGGTGAAGCCGGTGGTCGGGGTGGTCCCGCAGGAACGCAGCAGCGGGCCGCCCCACTTGCTGAAGTCCACGGCGAGCACCACGCCGGAGGCGGTGGTGCACTGGTCGATCGGCAGCGGCGCCGCGGACGCCGGGGCGGTGCCCACGGCGACGCCACCGAACGCGAGGGCGAAGGTCAGGGCCGCCGCCCCGGACAGCCGGCCGAGCCGACCGCCGAGTCCCCGGCTCACCGGTGACGCCCCGGGGCGGCCGCGGTGCGGCGCCGGGCGACGAGGACGGCCGCCGCGCCGAGCGCGGTCAGCACGCCCGCACCCGCCGTCAGCGTCAGGGCCTGGGTTCCGGTCCCGGCCAGGCTGCCGGAGCCGGTCTGCGCCGCCACGCCACCGGCGGGCGCGCCCCTGCCATCGGCCGGGGCGTCGATGCCGCCGGCCGACCAGGTGGCCGAACCGTCGCCGGTCGAGGGAGCGGCGGTGTCCGAGGGCCCAGCCGTGGCGGGCAAGCCCATCGGGCCCGGCGTGTTCGTGGGAATGTTCGTAGGTGTGCCGGTCGGTGTGCCCGTGGGCGTGCCGGTCGGGGTGCTGGTCGGCGAACCCGTCGGGGTCGCCGTCGGGGTCGCCGTCCCGGTGGAAGTCGGAGTGGGCGTCGGCGTCGACGTTCCCCCGAGCTCCCGGAACAGCGTGCCGAACGAGATCCCGGTGGCACCGCCGAGCACCTGCGTGGACGCGCGGACGTCCGATCCCGGCTGCCCGGCGGAGGCCACGTTGAACCCGCCGTCGCCGTTCTGCTGGCCCGACAGGAAGTCGCGCGCCTTGGCGATCTGGGCGCCGTACGTGGACTGGCGCAGTGTCATGCCCTGGATGGCGAGCGCGGCCGAGTTGGTCGAGTCGCCGGCCGCTCCCGGGAAGCCGCCGTCGGGCAGCTGCCGCGCGGCGAGCCAGCCGAGGCCCTGGTCGACGGCCCGCGCGGCTTCGTCGCCCGGCACGAGGGCGAGGGCCATGACGGCCATCGCCGTGCTGTCCACGTCGGAGTCACCGGTGGCGGGGATCAGGCTCGGCCACGAGCCGTCCTGGTGCTGGAGGCCCTTCAGGTAGGCGATCGCGGGAGCCGCGTTCGTCGAGTCCCCGGCCCGGAGCTGGGCCATGATGCCGAGCGCCTGGGAGAACACCGAGGTCGCGTAGGTGTAGTTGCCGGGCGCCGCGCAGCCGGTGTTCTGGTCGGCCTTGATACACACGAGGGCGGCCAGGGCGGCGATCAGGTCGTGGCCGCCGAAGGCGCGCGGGTTGCGGCCGACCACCTCGGCGAGCAGCGCCTCCTTTCCGATCGAGCCGCCGCCTGCGTACTCGGTGCCGATGCCGGTCCAGTCGTTGACGGTGCGCTCGCCGGCGTCCTTGCCCGGCTGGTCCAGGAAGTCGACGATCCTGCGCAGCGCGGCGTCGTCGGTGCCGGTGGCCGCGAGGGCGTAGGCGCCGTCGATGGTGAGGCCGAAGTCGGCGAAGGCCGGGAAGCCCTCGTAGTAGCGGCCGTTGATCAGGCGGGACGGGTCGGTGAGGTAGGCGCTGCCCTTGGCGGCGTCGGGGGCTCTCCCGGCAGGCGGCGTGGTCGCGGGCGAGGTCGGCGGCGTGCTGGCGGGTGTCGTCGGCGGGGTGGTGGCGTCCGGGTTGTGTCGGACGCTGGTGAGGTCGGTGCCGGTCAGGGCCAGGATCGCCTGCTCGGTGGCCGCCGGGTCCGGGTCGGTGGTCGACGCGTCGGGGCCGAAGCCGCCGTCCGTGCCCTGCCGGGCGGCGAGCCAGGCCGTGGCGGCGGCCCGGCGGGTGTCCTGTCCGGTGGCCTTGAACGCCTGGGCCGCGCTCGCGGTGCTGATGGTGTCGCCGGGGGCGCCGAGGTACGGGAGGAGGGATCCGTCGGCCTGCTGTCCGGCCGCGAGCTGGTCCGAAGCCTTCCTCGCGGCCGTCTCGTACCCGGGCGCCGTACGCAGGGCGAGGACCGCGAGGCCGGTGGTGAGCGGGTCGGACTCGCAGTGGTCGCCAGCGACGATCATCGATCCGGCCACCCCGCCGTCGGCGCACTGGAGCGCCGTGAAGCGGGCGAGCGCCGGGGCGGGTGGCGTGACGCCGGCGCGCTGGAGGGCGATGACGCCGAGGGACTGAACCCAGGGCGAGGCCGCGCCGAGGAAGTCCCCGGCGGCGGTGCACTTGCCGTTCTCCCCCGCCGCCGTGCAGACATGGCCGGTGAGCGCGGCGATCAGGTCCCGGCCGCCGAAGGCCCGGGGATCGCCACCGGTGCTCTCGGCGACGAGGGCCAGCAGTGCGGCGGCCCTCGCATCGGGCCGGCCGGCCGGTCCGTCGGGGTGGAGGAAGGCGTCGGTGTGAGCGGAGAGGAAGGCGACCGTCCTGCGCAGCGCCGGGTCCTGCGTGCCGGCGGCGGCGAGGGCGATGGCGGTGAGGGCGGTCCGGGGGTAGTCCGGCCCCTCGACGGCCCAGTTCTCCATGTGGTCGCCGCCGACGAGTTGGCGGGCCAGCCAGGCCGCGGCGGCCGCCGGGTCACCGGCGGCGGACGGCCCGGTCGGAGTCGGGGTCGAGGTCGGAGTCGGGGTCAGGGTCGCCGAGGGCGACGGCGAGGCGGACGGCGAAGCCGGCGAACCACCGCTCTTCGCCCGGACGGAGTCCGGCGTGAAGCCCGGTGCCCCGCTGGTGCCGCCGATGTCGGTGCCGCCGTACACCCAGGCCTCGACCTCGCCGGGCTTGGGCTTCTGCGTCCCGGCGCCGAACCGGCTGTAGGACCAGGCCTGTTGGCCGGGTTCGGCGATCCAGTACGACCAGTACGCGGTGGCCTGCGGGGTGTTGACGCAGGGTTCCTCGGCCGGCGTCGGGTACTGGGTGCCGCTGTTGAAGGTCCCGGTTCCGAGTCGGCAGATGAAGGCGGGTCCGTCGTGCTCGGTTCCGGCGGTGGTGAAGCCGGCGGCGTGCAGCAGGTTCATCCCGGTCGTGGGGTGGGCGTCGCAGCCCCGGACGACACCGCCGCCCCAGTGCGTGAAGTCGACGGCGACGATCGCGCCCGTCGTCGCCGTGCACCGCTCGATCGGGTCGGCGGCCGCGGTGCCGGGGCGCCCGAACAGGACGCTTCCGCAGGCGGCGACCGCGACAGCACCGGCGACCACCAAGGAGGCGAGGTCCCGGTTCCTGTGACGTGTGCGACTGCTGCTGACCCTCACGACGACTCCCTGGTCGGTCGACGTGGGACGCAACGGCGCAGCCGACGGTCCCCTGGGCAGGGACCGTCCGGACCGCGTCGTAGTCCGCGACGACGCAAGTGCTCTGTGAACAGGGCCCCCGGTCCAGGCATTCCGGCTCACCCACCACAGGTGGGTCCACGGTTGCGGGTCAGCGCCGGAGTTGGACCGGCTTCCCCTGAATGCCGAGGGCAAAAAATCGGTTCATCAGACCACGACGGCCGAACGGGAGTCAACGGTCCGTCACGTCGATCACATCACCTCGTCGGCCGGTGCGCCGTGCGGTAGCGTCCGCGGTGGCCGAGCGGGGGAACCCGGTGCGAATCCGGGGCTGACGCGCAGCGGTGTGGGGTGGCGATCGTGCTGCCCCGAGCCCGGATGCCCGCCCGGCCACGCACCATGGCGAAAGCCGGCCCACGCGATCCGGGCGGCGACCGCTCCGGCCGTCGCGCGCCCTCGAACGGACGCCGGAACTCCGGGGCAGGGTCGGCGCCCGCCACCCCAAGGAGCCTGTCCCGTGTCCCTCCTCGCCCCCTCGCGGACCACCCCTGCCCGCGCCGCCTCCGCCGTCACCGTCGCCCTGACGGCCGGCGCGCTCCTGCTCTCCGCCGTCCCCGCCCACGCGACGGCCAGCCCGACCCAGATAGCCACCTCGAAGAGCACCGGCGTCACCTACCTGAAGTCGCTCCAGGCCGCCGACGGCAGCTACGTCACCGGCGGCGGGCTCTCCAACGAGTGGGCGTTCAGCGCACTCGCGGCCGCCGGCACGGCCGCCGCGGACGTCACCCCCGGCGGCGACCCCACCAAGAACGCCCGCCTGGTCTACCGCGGCCAGCTCGCCGCCCCCGGCTGGCCGAGCGCCTCGCCGGTCGTCACGGACTACGAGCGCGGCATCCTCAACGCCTACGCCGCCGGCATCGACCCCGCCCGGGTCGGCCCGGGCCGCAACCTCGTCGCCGACCTCGCCGCCTACTGGCAGACCGCCGAACCCGGCTACTACGGCCCGTCCGCCAACTTCAACGGCACCGTCTTCGGCCTCCTCGCCCTCGCGGGCGCCAAAACCCAGGCCGGCAGCCCTCGCGTCCCGCAGCCGCTGCTCGACACCTCCGTCACCGCGGTGCGCGCCAACCAGCACAACGATGGCGGCTGGAACTTCAGCAAGGCCGCGGGCGACCCGAACGCCCTCGCCCAGGGCAGCGACATCGACATGACCGGCGCCGCCATGGCCTCGCTCTGCACCGGGGGCGTCGCCGCCACCGACCCGGCGATCGTCGCCGCCAAGAACTTCCTCAAGGGCAAGCTCACCGCCTCCGGCGCCTTCAACGCCATGTTCGGCGTCAACACCGACTCCAACGGCTGGGCCGTCTCCGGCCTCAACGCCTGCGGCATCAACCCCCAGGGCACCGACTTCACCAGCGGCACCGGCAAGAGCCCCGTCGACTTCCTGATCGCCCAGCAGTTCAAGCCCGGCGGCGGCTTCAAGTACCTGCCCACCGACACCACCCCCTCCCCCTACGCCTCCGTCGACGGCCTGCGCGCCGTCGCCGGCGCCGGCTTCACCGCCACCCCGCCGACCCCGACCACCACCGGCGAGCCCGCCTGGGCCGCCGCCACCGCCTTCGTCCCCGGCACCGCCGCCAAGCTCGCGCTGGTCATCGACGACGGCACCGGCGCGCTCAAGGTCTGCGCCGCCACCCTCACCCCGACCGGCACCACCGCGACCCTCGGCGACGTCCTCGACGCGGCCGCCGGCGCCGCCCCGAGCGGCTGCGTCACCTCGGTCGCCCCGTCCACCGGCGGCGACACCGTCACCGCGATCAACGGCACGGCCAACAGCGGCTCCTCCACCTGGCAGGTCAGCCTGGACGGCACCACCGCCACCGGCGCCACCCGGGCCACCACGGTCCACCTCGGCGACACCGTCTCGCTGCGCTACGGCAGCTGACCGCACTGCGCCGGAGGGGAGCCGACCACGGATCGCCTCCCCTCCGGTGGGACAGAACCACGATGGCCCGACGGATCCGCCGCCGGACCGACAGGACGGGGGGAACGGATGCCGACGGGTGTTTCCAGATGGGTGGCGGGCGGCCATGTGGCCTTGGTCGGCGGGCTGGCCGTCCTGGGCGGGCTGACGGAGAACGGGCGTTACTACCTCGCGTCGATCGTCCTCACCCTTCCCGTCGGCCTTGCTGCGCTGGCCGCCGTCTACCTCGCACGAGGGGTGCTGACCGGCATCGGCGGGCTGTTCACCGACACCACGCTGCCTAACGGCGAGGAACCCGGTTGGCTGGCCACGGGCGGCATCGTGGCCAACACGCTGCTGTTCACCGTGGCAGCCGTCGCCACCGTACTGCTGGTCGAGCGCTTCGTCCGCCACCGGAGGGCATCTCACGGCAGCTGAGCCACGGGTACGCGGTGCCCCGGCCCCCCTTCCGGAGGGGCCGGGGCACCGGGGTGTCTCCGGAGGTCAGGGCGCGGTGACGCCCGGCTGGGCGCCGGCGCCGAAGGACCAGCCCTCGACGTCGCCGGGCGCCGGGTTGTAGCTGCCCGCGCCGAGGTTGCTGTACGACCAGGGGCCGCCGTGCTGGGCGTGCCAGTACGACCAGTAGGCGCTGCCGGTGGGGTTGGTGCAGGTCGTCGGCAGGGCGTTGATGGTGCAGACGAAGCCCGGGTAGCGCGGGTGGAAGGTGTACGCGAACCCGGCGCCGGTCAGCGCGGCCAGGCCGCTGGCCGGGTCGCCGGGTGCGCAGCCGGTCTGGATGCCACCGCCGACGGCGGTGAAGTCGACCACGACGGTGACGCCGGTGGTGCCGTCGCAGGCGGCGGCCCGCGCCTGCGGGGCCTGGACGACGGAGGCGCCGAGCAGTCCGGCGGTGAGGGCAGCGGCGGCGGCGATCGACCCGAGGGTGCGGCGGGCCGGGCACGCGGGCGCCATGGTGTCGGTCATCGGAGCTCTCCTCGCGGGGTCAGCGGGTGGTCGCCGGGCAGGCCGGCACGGGCGCGTCCGGGCGGGCACCGGCGGCGGAGAGGGTGGCCAGCGGGGTGCCCGCGAGGCCGAGGACGGCCTGCGCCGTGGCCCGGGCTCCGGTGGCCGGGTTGAAGCCGGTCGCGTCGTAGGCGACCGCCCCGCGCACGCCCGGGTCCGTGGCGCAGCCCTGCTGGAGCTTGACCAGGCTGCTCCAGCCCTTGAGGCCGGCCCCGAAGCGTCCGCCGGCCAGCAGCGCTTGCGTGGCGAGGCCGGTGGTGTTGGCGTTGGACGCGGCGGCCCCGGCGGCCGAGAAGCCGCCGTCGGCGTTCTGGTGGGCGGTCAGCCAGCCGAGTCCGGCGTCGGCCTTGGCGGTGCGGCCGGTCGCGGCGAGGGCCTGGGCGGCGAGCGCGGTGGCGTCCGGGTCGCTGGCGCAGGTGGCCTGGCCGAAGGCGACCGGGTACCCGCCGTCCGCGCACTGGCTGTTGGCGAGGAAGTCGACGGCCGTCGCCGGGGCCCCACCGGCCGTGCGGTGCAGGGCGATCACGGCCAGGGACTGGCCGAAGGCGTTGCTGTAGTCGCCCCACTGCGAGCGGTCGGAGAACCGGCCCTCGGCGGTCTGGAGCGAGCGCAGGCGGGCCGGCAGGTCGACGCCGCCGAAGGCCGTCGGGTTCCCGCCGCGCACCTCGACGGCGAGCAGCAGCTTGGCGGTCGCGCCCGCGTAGGCCTCGGTGATGCCGTCGCCGAGGTAGCCGCTGATGACCTCGGGCTTGGCCAGCCAGGCGGTGGCCTTCGCAGCGGCCTGGTCGGAGCTGTGCGAGGCGGCGAAAGCCAGCACGGCGTCGATGGTCAGGCCCTGGTCGGGGTAGGCGGTCCCGTTGAAGACGGACTCGAAGTGGTCGCCGTCGACGAGTTGGCGGGCGAGCCAGCCGCCCGCGGCGGCGTCGGGGCGGACCGTCGGGGACGAAGTCGCGGCGGCAGGTGCCGCGTGGGCGGCAGCGGCCGCCGGGAGGACGGTGGCGAGGGCGAGCGCGGGTATCGCGAAGAGGCGCAGGGGGCGTCGGAACGAGGACACGGTGGGCCTTTCCGGGCCCGCGCGCAGGGGCCCGGAGGACGGCGGCAACAAGCCGGGCAGCCCTCGGAGCTCCGGCCCGCAGACCACGACGGGAGGAGGGGACGACACACCTCCGCCGCCGGGTACTCGGGCTCGCCGCCGACATCGGATCGGCGGCCTACCGTTGCGGGTCAGCGCCGGATTCGAACCGGACTTCCCCCAGCGGCGGAGTCACAACATGACGGCCCATCATGGCGAGACGGAGAAGTCCCGGTCAAGGGATCGTCCGCCGCATCGCGCCGCGAACCGCTCGGACCGTCAGCGGTGAAGGAACTCCGGTGGGCGCTTCTCGGCGAAGGCCGCCATGCCCTCCTTCTGGTCCGCCGTGGCGAACGTGGCGTGGAACAGTCGCCGTTCGAAGCGCACGCCCTCGGCGAGCGTGGTCTCGTACGAGCGGTTGACGCTCTCCTTGAGCATGACGGCCGCCGGGGTGGACATCGCCGCGATCGTCTCGGCCACCGCCAGGGCCTCGGCCTGCAGTTGGCCCGCCGGGACGATGCGGGAGACCAGGCCGGCCCGCTCGGCCTCCGCGGCGCCCATCATCCGGCCGGTCAGACAGAGTTCCATCGCCTTCGCCTTGCCGACCGCCCGGGTCAGCCGCTGCGAGCCGCCGATGCCGGGGATCACGCCGAGCTTGATCTCCGGCTGCCCGAACTTCGCGGTGTCCGCCGCCAGGAGGACGTCGCACAGCATCGCCAGCTCGCAGCCGCCGCCCAGCGCGTAGCCCGCCACCGCCGCCACCACCGGCTTGCGCAGCGCGGCGAAGCGGTCCCAGGCGGCGAACCAGTCGCCGAGGTAGGCGTCGACGAAGTCGAGCGACTGCATCTCCTTGATGTCGGCGCCGGCCGCGAAGGCCTTCTCGGAGCCGGTGATCACCAGCGCGCCGATCTCCGGGTCACGGTCGAACTCCGTTGCTGCCCTGCACGACTTCGTTCATCAGCAGGGTGTTGAGCGCGTTCAGCACCTTGGGCCGGTCGAGCGTGATCAGCCCCACCCGGCCCTTGCGCTCGACCAGGATCGTCTCGTAGCCGGTCACTTGCCGTCCTCCCGCAGGGTGGTGATGATCGCCGAGAAGTCCAGGCCGGCGCCGCTGTCGGCCTGCGCGAAGTCCGCGTACAGCTGTGCCGCCCTGCGTCCGAGGTCCGTGGGCAGGCCCGCGGCGTCGGCGGCCCCGGCGGCGAGTCCGAGGTCCTTGGCCATCAGGGCGGCGGCGAACCCGGCCGCGTAGTCGCGGTTGGCCGGGCTGGTCGGCACCGGCCCGGGGACGGGGCAGTTGGTGGTGAGCGCCCAGCACTGGCCGGAGGCGGTCGAGGCGACGTCGTAGAGGGCCTGGTGGCTGAGCCCGAGGCTCTCTCCGAGCACGAAGGCCTCGCTGACCGCGATCATCGAGATGCCCAGGATCATGTTGTTGCAGATCTTCGCGGCCTGCCCCGCTCCGGGGGATCCGCAGTGCACGACCTTGCGGCCCATCGCCTCCAGCACCGGTCGAGCCGCCTCGAAGTCCGGCTCGGCGGCTCCGACCATGAAGGTGAGGCTCGCGGCCGTGGCACCGACCACCCCGCCGGAGACCGGCGCGTCCACCGCCCGGTGCCCGGCGGTCACGGCCAGGTCGTGCGCCGCCCGAGCGTCCGCGACGTCGATCGTGGAGCAGTCGACGAAGAGCGTTCCCGGGCGGGCGGCGGGCAGCAGGTCCGCGTAGGCGGCCAGCACGTGCCGGCCGGCCGGCAGCATGCTGATGACGACGTCGGCCTCCCGCACCGCCTCGGTCGCGGACCGCGCCGGACGGACGCCGCCCTCCTCCGCCCTCCGCAGCGCCTCGGGTGCCAGGTCATAGCCGGTCACGGTGTGCCCGGCCTCGGCGAGGTTGGCGGCCATCGGGCCGCCCATGTTGCCGAGGCCGATGAATCCGATGACTCCGTTGAATCCGTTGCGGCGGGTCACCAGCGCTCCAGGGGTGTGGTGGGGGCCAGGCCGAGTTCCCGGTCGCCGAGCGGGGCGAAGTAGCGGGCCACCGCGGCGGGCCCGACGGCGCTCAGCGTCGACGGGTTCCACCGCGGGGAACGGTCCTTGTCGATCACCTGGGCGCGGATCCCCTCGGCCAGGTCCGGTGTGGAGAGCGCCGCACAGGAGGTCCGGTACTCCTGGTCGAGGACGGCCTCCAGCGGGCCGAGGGCGCGGGCCCGGCGCAGGGCGGCGAGGGTGGCCTTCACGGCGGCGGGCGAGTTGGCGGCGATCCGGTCCGCGGCCTCCTTGGCCTCCGGTTCGCCGCTGTCCCGCAGGCGGTCGAGGATCTCCTCCACGGTGTCGGCCCCGTAGCAGCGGTCGATCCACGCCCGCCGGCCGTCCAGCACGCCGGCCGGTGCGGGCCCGACGTTCCGTTCGAGGGCGTCGTGCAGGGGGAGTTCGGCCAGGTCGTCCAGCAGCGCGGGCAGCCGCTCGGCCGGGACGAAGTGGTCGGCGAGGCCGCAGAGCAGCGCGTCCGCGGCGCCGACGGAGCCCGCGGTCAAGGCGAGGTGGGTACCCGACTCGCCGGGCGCGAGGGCGAGCAGGTAGGTGCCGCCCACGTCCGGGACGAAGCCGATGCCGGCCTCGGGCATGGCGATGCGCGTGGTCTCGGTGACGATCCGGACGCTGCCGTGGGCGGAGACCCCGACCCCGCCGCCCATCACGATGCCGCTCATGAGCGCGACGTAGGGCTTGGGGTAGCGGGCGATGCGGGCGTTGAGGCGGTACTCGTCGCGCCAGAACTCCTCGACGGCGCCCGGGTCCGCGCCGGTGGCGGCGCGGTGGATGGCGACGATGTCGCCGCCGGCGCAGAAGGCCCGCTCGCCGGCGCCGGTGATGACCACGGTTTCGACCCGCTCGTCCTCCTCCCACGCGTCCAGGGCGTCGGAGATGCTCCGCACCATGCCGTGGGTGAGGGCGTTCAGGGCCGCAGGGCGGTTGAGGACGATCAGGCCCGCCCGGCCCTCGCGGTGGACCAGGACCTCGTCGAGGTCGGTCCCGGCCATCACGCGGCCCCGATCAGGCCGCGGGCGACGATGACGCGCATGATCTCGTTGGTTCCTTCCAGGATCTGGTGCACCCGCAGGTCGCGGACGATCTTCTCGATGCCGTACTCGGCCAGGTAGCCGTAGCCGCCGTGCAGTTGGAGCGCCTGGTTGGCGACCTCGAAGCCGGTGTCGGTGGCGTGCCGCTTGGCCATCGCGCACAGCTCCGGCGCCCTGGGGTCCCCCCGGTCCAGGGCCGAGGCGGCCCGCCAGAGCAGCGACCTGGCCGCCTCCAGCTCCGTGGCCATGTCGGCGAGCCGGAACTGCAGCGCCTGGGCGTGCAGGAGCCGGGCGCCGAACGCCTCGCGGTCCGCCAGATAGCCGGTGGCCCGCTCCAGAGCGTCCTGCGCTCCGCCGAGGGAGCAGGCGGCGATGCCGAGCCGGCCTCCGTTCAGCCCGTTCATGGCGATCCGGAAGCCCTCGCCCTCGGCTCCGAGGAGGCGGTCGGCCGGGAGCCGGACGCCGTCCAGGAGCACCTGGCGGGTGGGCTGGGCGTTCCACCCCATCTTCTTCTCGTCGGGACCGAACGAGACGCCGGCGTCGTCGCGTTCGACGACGAACGCGGACACCCCGCCGGCCCCCGGTCCGCCGGTGCGGGCCATCACCAGGTAGACCCGGGAGACGCCGGCGCCCGAGATGAACTGCTTGACGCCGTCGAGGACCCAGTGGTCCCCGTCCCGGCGGGCCCGGGTGGTCAGTGCCGCCGCGTCCGAGCCCGCGCCGGGCTCGGTGAGGCAGTAGCTGGCGGGGGTCGCCATGGCGCTGAGGCCCGGCAGCCACCGGGCGCGCTGGGCGTCGTCGCCGTAACGGTCGATCATCCAGGCGACCATGTTGTGGATGGACAGGTAGGCGGCGATGGACGGGCAGCCGGTGGCCAGCGCCTCGAACACGAGCACGCCGTCGGCGCGGGTGAGTCCGGAGCCGCCGGACTCCTCGCGGACGTAGACACCGGCCAGGCCGACGTCCGCCGCCTTGCGCAGCACGTCCACCGGGAAGTGCTTGGCCTGGTCCCACGCGACCGCGTTCGGCGCCAGGTGTTCGCGGGCGAAGGCCCGGGTGGTCGCCGCGATGGCGAGCTGGTCCTCTGTGAGGTCGTGCACGGCGCCCTCAGCCCATCGTCGGGATGGTGAAGCTCGCGCCCTCCTTGACCCCGGAGGGCCAGCGCGAGGTGACGGTGCGGGTGCGGGTGTAGAAGCGGATCGAGTCCGGCCCGTGCTGGTTGAGGTCGCCGAACCCGGAGCGCTTCCAGCCGCCGAAGGTGTGGTACGCGACCGGCACGGGGATCGGCACGTTGACGCCGACCATGCCGGCGTTCACCCGGCGCGCGAAGTCCCGTGCCGTGTCGCCGTCCCGGGTGTAGATGGCCACGCCGTTGCCGAACTCGTGCTCGCTGGGCAGGCGCAGCGCCTCCTCGTAGTCGGCGGCGCGGAGCACGGTCAGGACGGGGCCGAAGATCTCCTCCCGGTAGATCCGCATGTCCGCCGTGACGCGGTCGAACAGCGAGGCGCCGAGGAAGTAGCCGCCCTCGTGCCCCTCCAGCCGGAAGTCCCGCCCGTCGACCACGAGTTCGGCGCCCTCCTCGACCCCGAGGTCCAGGTAGCCGCGGACCCGCTCCAGCGCGTCGGCGCCGACCAGCGGGCCGAAGTCCGCCGCCGGGTCGTCCGAGCGCCCGACCTTCAACGCGGCGATCCGCTCGACCAGTTTGGCCACCAGGGCGTCGGCGGTCTCCTCCCCCACCGGGACGGCCACCGAGATCGCCATGCAGCGCTCGCCGGCCGAGCCGTAGCCGGCGCCGATCAGCGCGTCCGCGGCCTGGTCGAGGTCGGCGTCCGGCATCACGACCAGGTGGTTCTTGGCACCGCCGAAGCACTGCGCCCGCTTCCCGTGCGCGGCGGCGGTGGCGTACACGTACCGGGCGATCGGCGTGGAGCCGACGAACCCGACCGCCTGCACCCGCGGGTCCTCCAGCAGGGTGTCCACGGCCTCCTTGCCGCCGTGGACCACGTTCAGCACGCCCGGCGGCAGCCCGGCCTCCAGGAACAGTTCGGCGAGGCGCAGCGGCACCGAGGGGTCGCGCTCCGAGGGCTTGAGGACGAAGGCGTTGCCGCAGGCGAGGGCGGGTGCGGCCTTCCAGAGCGGGATCATCGCCGGGAAGTTGAACGGCGTGATGCCCGCGACCACGCCGAGCGGCTGGCGCATCGAGTACACGTCGATGCCGGTGCCCGCGTTGTCGCTGAACTCGCCCTTCAGCAGGTGCGGGATGCCGGCGGCGAACTCCACGACCTCCAGGCCGCGCTGGATGTCCCCGTGGGCATCGGCCACGGTCTTGCCGTGCTCGGCGGACAGCAGCCGGGCCAGCTCGTCCTTCTCCTGCTCGACGAGTTGGAGGAAGCGCAGCAGGACGCGGGCCCGCCGCTGCGGGTTCCACGCGGCCCACCCGGGCTGGGCCTGCGCGGCGTCGGCGATCACCGCCTCGACCTCGGCCCGGCTGGCCAGCGGCACCCGGGCCTGCACCCGGCCGGTGTTGGGGTCGTACACGTCGCCGAAGCGACCGGAGGTGCCGGCGGTGGGCTTGCCGGCGACGAAGTGGGTCAGTTCTCGGACCATCGGGTTCCTTCTCTCGACAGGGGTGGGGAGAGGAGGAGGATCGGAGGCCGCCGCGGGTCGGCGGGCACACGGTGGTGCGCCCCGCGGCACGGGCGTGCGGCGGCGGAACGGAACGTCAGGGCGTGGACGCCCCGGCGGCCGTGGGCACGGGACGACCAGGAGCGGCAGTGGAGCGGGAGCAGCCCGGAGTCATGCGTGTCGTCTCCATCCTCGTGGAAAACACGGAACACCCGCGGCCGGTATCCTGACTCCCGGATCACCGCACGCCCCCAGGCCTTCCCGGCTGGCTGCCAGTGGCCTTCGTCTGCGAGGACGAACTCCCCGGTCACAGTGGCGGGACCGTGCCGGACTCACACCGGCTTCCCTGACACCGCGGACCTGTCGTCGACCATATAGTTGGACGTCCTAGTAAGTCCAGAGGCCCGCACGCGCGTTGCGCCATCGGGTTTCCGCCGCGCTGATCTCCTGCCCGACGCCGGTCACCGCGCAGCCGCGTAACCGCGTAACCGCCCACCATTCGCAGGCCACCCCCTTGCCGGAACGTTCCGGCATGGCTAGATTCTTCACCACGCCAGCAAAGCTGACTGAACTTTCAGTTATACCGCAGGGCCGCGTCGGCACCAGAGAACAGAAGGAACACCCATGACCACGTCCACCACCACCGGCCGCACGGCCGCCGGAGGCCCCGCCTCCCGCACCTGCCGGACGTCCCGCCGGCAGACGAGGACGGTCCGCCCGTGACCTCGTACGCCGTCCTCACCTCCTTCGGCTCCCCGCTCGGCTCCCCCGGCCGCACCAGGCCGGCCGAACGCGCGCCGCTGCGCGTCGGGCTCGTGCAGATGCGCTGGCACACCGACCCGGCCGAGCACGACGCCCGGCTGCGCGAGGGCGTGGCACTCGCCGCCGCGCAGGGCGCGACGATGGTGTGCCTGCCCGAGCTGACCCGCAGTCCCTACTTCTGCAACACCGACGACCCGATGGGGGAGGGCGCCGCCCGCCACCTGGAGGACGTCGAGACGGGGCCCACCACCCGCCTCGCCGCCGAACTCGCCGCCGAACTCGGCATCAGCGTCCACGCCTCCCTGTACGAGCGCGCCGAGGACGGCGGCCTCGGCTACAACACGGCCGTCTGCGTGGACCGCGACGGCACCCTCGTCGCCAGAACCCGGAAGAACCACATCCCGGCCTTCCCCGGCTACCGCGAGGACCTGTGCTTCCGCCCCGGCGACAGCGGGTTCCCCGTCCTGGCCCACCAGGGCGCCGCCTTCGGCTTCCCCACCTGCTGGGACGAGTGGTTCCCCGAACTCGCCCGGGCCTACGCGCTCGGCGGCGCCGAAGTCCTCGTCCACCCCACGGCCATCGGCTCCGAGGTGGACCTCCCGGACTTCGACACCCGGCCCATGTGGGAGCACGCCATCAGCGCCAACGGCCTCGCCAACGCGCTGTTCATGATCGTGCCCAACCGGATCGGGACGGAGGGCCGGTCCACCTTCTACGGCTCGTCGTTCATCTCCGACCCGTACGGCCGGATCCTGCTCCGCGCCCCGCGCGACCGGCCCGCCGTCCTCGTCGCCGACCTCGACCTCGACCAGTGCCGGGACTGGCGGGAGTTCGGCCTCCTGCGCACCCGCCGCCCCGAGCTGTACGCCCCGCTGACCGCGACGAGCCGCACCGACGCCTGACCGGACGCCCCGGCGCACCCACGCCGGGGCGTCCCGCCGCCACGAGTCAACGTGCCGGGACTGACGCCAACTACCTTTTCCAGTAGCGTAGTTGACGTGACCGACGCGCCGACCTCAGGTGGTGGCCGTCGGAGCGGGCGAAGCCGCACCGGCGGACGGCGGGGCCTGGCAGGGCAGGACGACCATCACACTCACACCCTGGCCGGGCTTCGACGCGCCCGCCGAAACGGTGTAGCCGTCGGACTCGTGGACGGCATCGAACTCCCAGGTGGGCGGGGTGGACTGAGCGTCCGCACCGGACGCCGACGAGGTGATCTTGAAGCCCTCGCCCGCCAGCTTCTCCCGCAGCGCCCGCAGCACCTCGGGGCGCTGGTCGTCCGTGGCCTTGAGCAGGATCCCCGAGCTGAGCTGGTAGGCCTCGCCCTCGTCGGCCACACCCGATCCCCGCCCCGGGCACCTGTAGTAGCCGATGAGCTTGCTCCACGGATCCCGCTCAAGGCCCGTCAGCTCGCGCACGTGGCCCTGGACCCGATCCGTCCGGGCCAGCGCCTCCTCCCGGGACTCGACACGTGTGGGCTCGCTCGGCGTTTCCCGTCCTCCGCCCGGCGTTTCCCGCCCTCCGCCCGGCGACCCCACGGACGAGCATGAGCCGAGCACCAGGGCACCCGACACCATCAGCACGGCCGCGCAGGCCGCCCGTGCGCCCGCCCCGGCCGGCACGGCCGTCGATCTCTTGAACAAGTGCAGTACTCTCCCCCGCTGACAGGTGTGCGTTTTTGCCATCCGGATGCTACGGCACCACCGGAAAGGCTCCGCATGTGCCGAAGCGTGACAGCCGACACCAAGGCGCGTGCGGTCGTCTGACAAGCGCTACCCCGGTGAAGGCGGAGGGCTGGATGAGGGCGAGGGAGCGGACGGGACGGGTCCGGCTCCCGCGAGCCGAGCATCCGTCAGCGGCATCGGCCGAACGGGTGGGCACCAGCGGCGTCGGACATCTTGTGCGCGCACGAAGGCAAATCGCCGTGCGTAACTGTGCGCGGGTCCGGCGGCCACACGGTCCGCCGTACGAGCCGACGGCCGCAACCCGCCCAGTCCCACCCCTCCACGCCCCGCACCCCGAACGGAGCCGCCCGCCCATGCGCACCCCCACTCTCGCCGCCCTCTCGCTGGCGATCGCCCTACCCCTGACGGGGCTGGCCGCCACCGGCACCGCCGCCGCGCAGTCCCCCGCCTCCCGGGCGGTGCCGATCACGGAGTGCGAGGGCGTCCCCAAGGTCCGCGATACCGGCGCCGAGAACTACCTCTGCACCCGGAAGGAACTCGGCCCGGTCACCCTGCCGACGGACTCCGTGCTGACCAAGCTGCTGGCGGGCTACGACCGGCTGGGCGGAGTGACGCCGGTGCGCTTCCTGGACTGGTACCGGGACTGGAGGGGGTGGAAGTACCCGGACCACAACGGCTTCACCGACAACGACGGCACCCTCGACATGGCCGTACAGAGCATGACGGAGCACCAGAAGCTGGACCGCTTCGGGAACAGCGCCTACGGCTCGTTCCTCGCCCCCGGCGGCACACTGTTCTCCCAGCGCGCCCTTCCGCCGGACTCCCTCAACGGGGGCGAGGACAACTACCACTGCTTCGAGGTGCAGAGGCCGTTCAACGTCCAGCAGGGGCACATCGCGGGCGCGTTCTCCCAGCCGGGCAACGGACTCCAGCAGTGGCTCGACCCGGCCCTGAAGCCGGGCGACATCCCGGGCACGTACGACGTCGCCGCCCTCATCACCGCCGGGTACCTGACCGAACACGCCGCCGACAAGACCTTCTGCCTGTCGAGCCAGAACGACGCCTGACCCCCACCCGGCCGGACCTGGCTGCGCACGCCCGGCAACCGGCAACCGGCAACCGGCAACCGGCCCGCCACGCCCTGCTACGCGCTCGGCGGGGCTGCCGCAGCAGTCGGCACGGGCCTGTGACCTGCGGCTTCAATGCGGAGCGGGCAACGAGAACCGGTTACTCCTCGTCAAGTCGCCAGCGCGGCGGACCGGCGAGGCGACAGGGCCTGGGCGAGGTCGGTATGGGTCGCACCGCGCTCCGGCCACCGGACGACCGGCAGGGCTGGTTCCCCCGCCTCGGCCTCCCGGCACCCACCCCCGTACGGGTTGTCCGCTCCCCGCGCCCGGCAGGGCGGCGCGGATGCGACCGCCGCACCAGGGATGATCCGGGTGCCCTGCGGCCGCCGGGCCCGCAGGCAACCCGACTGACCCGACTGATCGGAGCCCGATCCGTGCCCCTGCCCCTCCGCCGGGCGTCGGCGGCCCTGCTGCTGACCCTCACACCCGTCACGGCCCTTGCGCCCGCCGCGTATGCCGCCCAGCCACCCACCGCCTCCACCGCCGTGGCCGTGGCACACTCCGCCAGTGCCGTGCCCGGGCAGTACATCGTCACCCTCAAGCACGGCCGCGACCCTGGTGAGGTCCTGCGCGGCCTCGGCATCACCCCCAGGTTCACCTACACCGACACGCTGAACGGCTTCGCCGCCACCCTCGACCCCCTCCTGCTGCGCGCCGTACGAACCAGCCCCGCCGTCGAAGCCGTCGAGGAGAACACCACCCTCCGCGTCCCGGCCCCCCACGACGGTGCGAGCGCCACCCGGGCACCGGCCGCCACCTGGGGCCTGGACCGCATCGACCAGCGGAACCTGCCCCTGGACGGCCAGTTCACCACCCACGGCCACGGCGCCGGAACGACCGCCTACATCCTCGACACCGGCATCGACTACACCCACCCGGAATTCGACGGCCGCGCCGTACCCGGCTTCGACGCCGTCGGCGACGGCCAGAACGGCCGCGACTGCCACGGCCACGGCACCCACGTCGCCGGCACCGTCGCCGGCCGCACCTACGGCGTCGCCCCGCAGGCCCGCCTCGTCTCCGTACGCATCGTCGACTGCACCGGCAACGGCGACAAAGCCCAGATGATCGCCGGCCTCGACTGGGTCGCCCACCACGCCCAGTACCCCGCCGTCCTCAACGCCTCCGCCGGCGAGGAACGCTCCCAGGCCCTCAACGACGCCACCACCGCACTCTCCGACAAGGGCGTCCTGCCCGTCGTCTCCGCCGGCAACGACGCCGCCGACGCCTGCACCGCCTCCCCCGCCTCCGCGGACCGGGTCGTCACCGTCGCCGCCACCAACCGGCAGGACCAGGAGAGCACCTTCTCCAACTGGGGCCCCTGCGTCACCCTCCACGCCCCCGGCCAGGCCATCGAATCCGCCAAACTCGGCGGCGGCAGCACCACCCTCAGCGGCACCTCCATGGCCGCGCCCCACGTCACCGGCGCCGCCGCCCTCTACACCGCCGAACACCCCGACGCCGACCCCGCCGAGACCGCCGCCTTCCTCCAACGCGCCGCCACCCGGAACGTCCTGAGCAACGTCCACCAGGACACCCCCAACCTCCTCCTCTTCACCGACGGCCTGTAACACCGCCCGCCACCACGGCACTTCGGGCCCGGTCCGGCCGTTCCCGCCGGACCAGGCCCGAACCCCGCGTTCTCCCCGGGCCGCGGCGATGACTCGATGGTGCGCGTCCGGAGGGCGGTCCCGTCGTTGACCGGACCCCCGGCCCGGGCCCGGGTGGTTGCCCGGTGCGCGGCCCGCGTCCACGTGAGACCACCGCTCGCCCATACGACACGATCGGGCCAGATCCGCTTGCGCTGGATTGCGCTCGTGCAGGTGGCCATGAACGCAATGCAGTCGGGGCGCTTCACGGATGGGGCTGGAACTTGACTGATGGCGGCCGGCCCTCGGCTCGTTCAGTGGGGGAGGCGGGCGTGTCGGCGGAGGAAGTCGGCGACGTCCTGGACGTCGTCGAGGGGCAGGGGGTAGACGACGAGGCGGGTGAGGCCGAGTGCTGCGTAGCGGTGGTAGGCCTCGGTGTCGACGGGCGTCATGGCGGTGTAGTTGAGTTCGAGGGGGCCCAGCCGGGCGGGGCGTTCGACCTCGTCGGCCGCCTTGCGCAGCCCGGCGAGGTTGGCGGCGAGCTGGTCGGGGCTGTCGCCGGCGCCGAACCAGCCGTGGCCGCGGGCGACGGCCCTGCGGTAGGCGGCGGGGCTGTGTCCGCCGATGAGGATGCGCGGGCCGCCGGTCTGTACGGGGCGGGGGTGGGCGTCGAGGTGGTCGAAGGCGACGTACCTGCCCTGGAAGGAGGGTGCGGGCTGGGTCCACAGGGCCGTCATGGCGTCGAGGTACTCGTCGGTGCGCGCGCCGCGCTCGGCCAACGGCACGCCCACTGCGGCGAGTTCCGGTTCCAGGTAGCCGGCTCCGACGCCGACCCGCAGCCGGCCGCCGCTGAGCACGTCGAGGCTGGCGAGTTGTTTGGCGAGGACCACGGGGTGGCGTTGGGGCAGGATGATGATCCCGGTGCCGAGTTCGATCCGTTGCGTGAGGGCAGCGACATAGGCGAGGTGGACGAGCGGGTCGAGGATCGGCTCGTCCGCATCCATGGGCGAGTCGGGGGTGCGCGGGTCGGGCAGCGCCACGTGGTCGCCCACCCACCACGACCGGTAACCGAGTTCCTCGGCCAGGGCGGCCAGGCGCGCCGTCGCCTGCCGCCCGTGCGTGGCCTTGGCGCTGATTCCGAACACTCCGAGTTCCATGACTGCCCGCCTCGTTCGACACCGGCATGTGTGCGGCCGGGAACGTCGCACCGGTGGCGTGCGCGTTTCACGGCCGTGGACCCGTCATACCCGAAGCGGAGGCCGCCGTCACGGGCGACGCGCGGCGGTCCGCCCCGGTGGCGGCGGGCACCGCGCGGAAACCCGCGGTTCTCGCCACTTCTCTCATCGAGGACTGCCGGGCTGCCACTGGTCCGTGGCGGCCTCCCGGTGGCGGGTGGCGTGGAGGCTGCCGAGCGGCGAGGGTGCCTGCCCGCCGGGGCTTGCCCCCGCTCGCCTGTGAGCCAGATCACCGTTGAGGTTGACCTTGGGTCAGGGCTCAAGCTCCTCGCAACGGCACGACGCCGACCCGGGCGTCACCGATGTGAAGGAGCACACCACCATGCCACTCCCCCTTTCCGGCCCTTCCGGCCCTTCCGGCCCTTCCGGCCAGGACGAGAGCACCCTGCGGACCGTCGCCCCCGACGCCGCCGGGCAGGACCGCCCGGAACTGCGGAAGGCGATCGAGGAGATCGTCGACTCCGGTTTCACCGGGGTGTCGCTGCGCGTGCACGACGAGCGGGGCGCGTGGGTCGGCAGCGCCGGGGCGGCCGAACTGGGCGGGGCCGCGAAGCCGCCGACGGACGGGCGGGTCCGGATCGGCAGCAGCACCAAGACCTTCACCGCGACCCTGGTGCTGCAACTGGTGGCCGAGGGCAAGGTCGGGCTGGACACCCCCGCGGCGCACTACCTGCCCGAGTTCGGGCTGGACGGGCGGATCACGGTGCGGATGCTGTTGCAGCACACCAGCGGGGTGTTCAACCACACCGGCGAGGTCTACGCCGACGGGACGGTCGCGCCGGGCATCCCCATCCCCTACGGCACCACGGGCAGGGAGTGGATGGACAACCGGTTCAAGACCTACCGGCCGCAGGAGCTGGTGCGGCTGGCGCTGTCCAGGCCGGCCCGGTTCGAGCCGGGGGCGGGCTGGAGCTACTCCAACACCAACTACGTGCTGACCCGGCTGCTGATCGAGAAGGTCACCGGCCGCCCGGTCGCCGAGGAGATGCGGCGGCTGGTCCTGGGGCCGCTCGGACTGTCGGGCACCGTGGTGCCGGGCGCCTCGCCGGAGATCCCCGAGCCGCACGCCCACGCCTACTACCGCTACGAGGACGCCGGCGAGCAGAGGACGGTCGACATCACCCGCCAGAACCCCTCCTGGATCTCCAGCGGCGGCGACATGATCTCCACCACCCGGGACCTCCACACGTTCATCTCCGCGCTCCTGGGCGGCAGGCTCCTGCCGCCCCCGCTGCTGGCCGAGATGTGTACCCCGCACCCGACGGGCATCCCGAACATGGACTACGGCCTGGGCGTGTTCGTGGTGACGACGGACGACGGCGCCACCGTCATCTCCCACAACGGCGCCGCCGTGGGCCACGCGGCGCTGATGTACGGCACGCCCGACGGCAGCAGGACCCTGACCGCCGCGCTGAACTGCGTGGACGACGCCGGCCTGTCCGTCGGCGGGGCGTTCCAGCAGGCGATGCACAGGCTCGTCGGCGAGGTGTTCCGCGGCGGGCAGGCCGATCCGGCCCGGCCGACGGACTGATGTGCTGCGCGTAGCCACCGAGTTCGAACCCGAGGCAGGATTGGCGGATGAACGGAGTCACGATCGGGCAGGCGGCGGCGTTCGTCGGCGTCACGGTGAAGACGGTGCGGCACTACCACAAGCTCGGCCTGGCCGAGGAGCCGGAACGCGACAGCTCCGGATACCGGCGGTACGGATCGGCCGACCTGTTGCGGCTGGTGCAGGTCCGGACGCTGGCCGCCGCCGGGGTGCCGCTGGCCGAGACCGGGCCCCTGCTCGACGCCGACGCCGCACTGTTCACCGCCAAGCTCGCCGACGTCGAACGTCAACTCACCGAACGGATCGAGGAGTTGACCGCTCGGCGCGACATGCTGCACCGGCTCGCCGACGGCGACCGGGCGCTGCTGCCCGACCGCGCCGTGGCACTGCTGGAGCGGATGGCCGACCTCGGCTTCACCCCGGACGAGGCGGCGGCCACCAGGGAGGGCTGGGTGCTGGCCAGGGCCCTGGTACCGGAAGGCTTCGACGACTACCTCACCCATGTCGAACACGCCCTGCTGGACAGCCGGTTCGTCGCCTTGCTCAAGCGCGGCGCCGAAGCCGCGGCCTGGGAGCCGGACGACCCGCGCATCGCCGAACTCGCGACCGCCGCGGCCGACCACTTCCTCGCCAACCCCGCCCAGCTGAAGATCGTGACCGGCCTCCAAGCCCGCGCCGAAGCCGCGCGCCGGTACCAGCTGATCGCCCACCACGGCGAAGAACAGGGATCGGGCGGGGCCCGGCTGGTCGCACTGGTCGAGACCGAGCTCCGCTCCGCCGGCGTCCGCATCCCCGGGCCGGACTCCCCCTGACCGGCCCGGGGTCGCGGCGTCACCGCTCCCATTGCGGGCGGCAGGAGCCCCGGGGCACGAGGACGGTGCGGTACCGGCCGGGGGTGCGGGACATGGCCACCTGGTCGGTGACGCCCTGGTAGCGGCCCAGCGGGGTGTCGGCGGTGAAGGTCCGTGGGGGCAGGTAGGCGTGCTGCTCGCCGTGTCCGGCGGTCTCGTGGGCATAGGCGTGGTCGAACACCCCCATGGCGAGGATCCACAGGGCGGCGCGGGTCAGCGAGACGTGGACCCGGTAGCTGCCGCCGTGGGTGGCCCGGCGGGTCAGGGCCTCGACGACGCCGGCGGCCATCAGCCAGGAGACGATGTAGTCGTTGACCACGAGGATCGGCGGCAGTGCGGGGCGTTGGCCGCCGCCTTCCAGCAGCATCATGCCGGTCAGGCTTCCGGCGCTCTGGTCGAAGCCCACGCGCTCCGCCCAGGGGCCTCGTTCACCGTTGAGCGAGGCGGTGGCGTGGACGATGCCGGGGCGCAGGTGCGCGGCCTCCTGCGCGGTGAGGCCGATCCGTTCCAGGTATCCCGGCCTGCGGTTGGCGTAGAAGACGTCGGCCGAGGCGAGCAGTTCTCTGATCCGCCGGGCGCCTTCGCCCTGGTAGGGGTCCACGGTGGCCGACCGTACGCCGACGTTGGCGCTGGCGTAGGTGAGGTCGTGTTCGAACTCGTCCGGGCGCCAGAGGTTGAGGACGTCGGCGCCGTGCAGGGCGAGGGCCCGGCCGAGGCCGGCGCCGGCGATCACGTGGCCCATGCCGAGCGCGCGCATCCCGGACAGGGGCTGGTCGGCGCCGTGGGGGAACGGCTCGGGCTCGCTGTCGGCGATCTTGGTGATCTCGATCAGCGGAAGGTCGGCGAGGACGTCGCGGTAGTGCCGCTCGGCGAGCAGTTCGCCGGTGGTGCGCAGCATCGGCAGGACCACTCCGGCCGCCCCGGCGGCTTCCTCCAGCTCGCGCGCGTCGCGGCGGGCGATGGCGGCGGCCACGCGGTCGGGGTCGTCCGGGACGTCGAGCAGCCGCTGGGCGGCGATCTTGATCTTGGGGTAGGGGTTGAGGGGCATGACCCAGCGGTCGTCCGCCGTACGGTAGAAGCGGAATCCCAGGGCCTGGGAGGGGTTCGACGAGGCGGTGGGCGGGTGGCCGTTCAGCAGTTCCCACCTGCGGTCGTAGAAGGGGCAGAGCCGGTGCGGGGTGACCCGCAGGTCCACCGCGATGTCCTGTCCGGGACCGCCGCGCAGCCGCCAGAGCTTGGCGATGGCGGCGGACTTGGCGGCCAGCGCGATGGCGGAGGCGGCCCCGAGGCGCAGGGTGCTGGGCACCACCGGGTCCGCGCCGTGGAAGGCGATGGCACCCCCGGTGTCGGCGGGGCTCATCCCGATCCCGGCCAGGACCTGGGCGAGGTGGGCGTGCGGGTCGAAGGCGTCGTGGGTCAGCGGGTCGGCGACCGCTTCGGCGAGTTGGTCAGTGAGCGTCATCGGGGCCCTCCGCGCCGGTCAGCAGTGCTTCGGGGACCAGGACGTGCTTGGCGCGCAGGTATTCGCCGACCGCCTTGCCGACCTGGTCGACCCGCAGATTGGACGACCCCCCGGTTCCCAGCAGTCCGCGCAGGACGAAGTGCACGGCGCGCAGGTGCTCGAACTCGTGGCGGACCACGTCGAGGTCCTTCGCCTCCGGCAGCAGCAGCCGCAGCTGCGCCGTGGTCAGCGTCCGGCGCAGCCACGGCCACACGGCGGGGTCGTGGGCCCAGATCCCCACGTTGCTGTTGCCGCCCTTGTCGCCGCTGCGGGCGTAGGTGACCGTGCCCAGCGGCACGCGGCGCACCCGGGTTGCCTCCACGGCTTCCTCTACGGCTTCCTCGGGCTCGGGGTGGACGGGCTGACGGGCCGTCGCCGTCCGGGAGGGGGGTGCGATGTCGAGGGTGCGGCCTTCGGCGAGGACCACCCGGTGGGCCACGGCGGTGATGTCCAGCAGGGCGGGCCAGTAGTCGATCCTGGGTTTCGGGCTGGTCTGCGGGACGGCCTGGCCGTCCAGGAAGAAACCCGGGATGCTCTGCAGGTACAGGCTGCCCAGCCGGCCCGCGAGGTCGAGGCGCTCCAGCGGCTCGCGCTCGCGGGCGGCGGCCATGACCCGCAGCGCGACCGTCGCGTCCCACTGCGTCTCGGGGTCGGTGGCCGCGGTCCCGATCCTGGTGATGTCCAGCTCGTCCACGCCCGCGGGCAGGTCCCTGCCGATCTGGGCGCGCAGCAGGTCCACCTTCTCCTCGACCTCGGGCGCGGTCACGTAGACGGTGTTCACGACCGTGTGGCCGATGGGCGCGAAGAGCGCGACCTTGGTCGTCGGCGACGGAGGCGAACCCGCCGCCCCGGACACCCGGACCCGGTCGGGACCGGCCGGATGGAGCCGGACGCCGTCCAGGTGGACGGTGACGTCGGGGTTGAGGTAGCGCGGCCCCTGGATCTCGTACACGAGCTGGGCGGTGACGGTGTCGACCGTGACGGCCCCGCCGTCCCGCCGGTGCTTGGTGATCACGCTGGTGCCGTCCTCGGCGATCTCGGCGATCGGGAAGCCGGGGGTGAGCATGCCCGGGATGCGGGTGAAGCCGGAGAAGTTGCCGCCGACGGCCTGCGGGCCGCATTCGATGATGTGCCCGGCGACGACCGCACCGGCCAGCCGGTCCCAGTCCGTGCCGTCCCAGCCGTGCCACCACGCCGCCGGGCCCAGGGCCAGGGACGCGTCCGTGACCCGGCCGCACACGACGATGTCCGCGCCCTCGGCCAGCGCCCGCGCGATGCCCCAACCGCCGAGGTAGGCGTTGGCAGACACGGGCTCCGCGCCCCACGACGCCAGCGGCCGGCCGGTGTCGAGGTGCTCCAACCGGTGCCCTGCCCGCGCCAGTTCGGGCAGCCGGGGCAGCAGGTCGTCGCCCTCGATGTGGGCCACCGAAACCTCGACGCCCGCCCGGGCGGCCGCCGCGCGCACGGCCTCGGCCAGGGCGGCGGGCCGGAAACCGCCCGCGTTGGTCACCACCTTGACCCGCCGCCGGGCCAGCGTGGCCAGGTGCGGCCGCAGCTGGTCGAGGAAGTACTCGACGTAGCCCCGCGCCGGATCCTCCTGGTACTGCGCCGACAGGCCGGCGAGGGTGATCTCCGCCAGGTAGTCACCGACCAGCACGTCGACCGGGTCACCGGCCACGGCCTCGTCGATGGCGGTGTACCGGTCTCCCAGGTAGCCGGAGAAGTTGGCGATGCGAATGGGTCGGCCGCTCATGGTCAACACCTTCCCTCGATGGGGTGAGCCCTTCCCGTCCGACGTTAGGAGGCGACCGTCCCCGGCGGCCACGACCAATCCCCGCACGCGCACGTGACCGCACCGGTCACGTGGAAGACGGGCGTATGTTGTGGCGGTGGACATGCTGCACCTGCGGTACTTCGTGGCCGTCGCCGAGGAGTTGAACTTCACCCGCGCCGCCGCGCGCCTGCACATGGCGACCTCCCCGCTGAGCCAGCGCATCAGGGACCTGGAACGCGAACTCGCCACCCCCCTGTTCGTCCGCACCCACCACAAGGTCGAACTCACCCCCGCCGGCGAGACGCTGCTACCGGCGGCCCGCGACACGATCCGACGGTTCGACGCCCTCCCCGGCCTCGTCCGCACGGCAGCCGGCACCACTGCGCGCACCGTCGTCATCGGCATCGCACCCGATGTGTCCACCGAACTGCGGACCGGCTTCCTGAACACCGTCGCGGCCCGGCACCCCGATCTCCTCCTGCGGCTGCGCCCCGCCAGCACCGAGCCCCTGGTGCGCTCCCTGCTCACCGGCGAGATCGACATGGGCTTCCTCCACGGTCCCGTCACCGGCCCCGGCATCCGCACCCTCGACCTGGAGACGGCCCCGGTGGCCGTGGTGGTCGGACGCGGGACCGGCTTCGACGCCCGCACGACCGTCCGGCTGGAAGAGCTCGCGCACCTGCCGTTCGCCTCGATCGGCTACGACGCCGCACCGGAGATCTACCGCAGACTGGACGACGCCCTGAACCGGGTCGCGGTCCGCAAGCGCATCAGGCTCGAAGGGGACAACTTCGGCGGCCTGGCCCACCTGGTCGCCGCCGGCCAGGCTTTCACCCTCATCGCCCTGGGCGGTGGCACCACAGGCAAGGCCTTCACCGGCGAGCCCGTCGTGACCCTCGCCATCGAAGGCGGCGATCTCACCCTCACCACCGTCGCGGCCTGGCACCAGGACCGGCCCGGCCCCGGCGAGATGCTGGCCGAACTGGCCGCCGCCCTCGCCAAAGGTCTGCCCACCACCCACGGTCCCTCCCCGGGGTGACGCCGCGGGAGCGGGCGGGGAGTCGGCACCACGGCTGAACGGCCGCCCCCGAGGAGCGGGGGGCAACGCCGTGCGGCAGGACACCCGCCGAGGTCGACGCGCACCGGGGTTCAGCGCACCGGCTCGGGCTCCGGCGAGGGGGACGGCGTGCCCGCCCAGCGGTGCAGGGCGGCTTCGAGGCCGGCGGCGGCGTCGGCGGCGGTGGTGTCGCAGGCCCAGGCGACCACTCCGTCCGGGCGGACGAGGACTCCGGTCGGCGTCGCGTGGTCGTCGGTCACGCTGGTCACCCGCCCGGTCCAGCCCGCGGCGAGACGGGTGAACGCGCCGTCCGCCGTACGGTCGAGCAGCAGGAACCCGCCGCCGTGGCCGTGGTCGACCAGCCGGGAGCCGTCCCCCAGCCACAGGTCGGGGGCGTACCGCCCGACCAGCGGGTGGTCGCCGGGCAGGTCGACGCGCTGCGTCACCCCGGAGATCTTCTTGACCGCGTAGGTCGCGCCCGCCCCGGTGCCCAGCAGGTCGGCGACGACCTCCCGGAGCGCGGCCGACTTGGCGTCCCCGCGCATCACCCCGATCTGGGCCCTCGTCCAGTCCAGTACCCAGGCGCCGAGGGGGCGGCGCTCGGCGTCGTAGGTGTCGAGCAGCCCTTCGGGCGCCCACCCGGCGACCACGGCGCCGAGCTTCCAGCCGAGGTTCATCGCGTCGCCGACCCCGAGGTTGAGCCCCTGGCCGCCGAACGGCGAGTGCACGTGCGCGGCGTCGCCGGCCAGGAGCACCCGCCCCGAGCGGTAGGCCGCGGCCTGGCGGGCGTTGTCGCTCCAGCGGGTCGCGGGGCCACGCAGCGCGGTGAGCGTGACGTCGGTGCCCGAGACCCGGCGCAGGCTGCTCTGCACCTCTTCAAGGGTGACCGGCGCGGAGCGGTCGGCGGGGGCGCCGCCGAACTCCACGGTGACCACCCGCCCGGGCTGCGGCCCGCAACGGTAGGCGCCCTTGGACGACCACACCCATCCGTCCGCGAGCACCGTGGGGTCGGCGATGTCGACGACCGCCAGGTGTCCGGTGAGTTCGGGGTCGGTGCCGGGGAAGCCGATGCCCGCGAGGCGGCGCACGGTGCTGCGCCCGCCGTCGCACCCGACCAGCCATCCGGTGCGCACCGTGCCGGCGGTGGTGGTGACGAGCACGCCGTCGCCGGTGTCTTCGAGCGCGGTGACCTCCACCCCGCGACGCACCGCCACGCCCAGACGCGCGACCTGGCCGGCCAGCAGCGCCTCCAGCTCGCGCTGCGGCACCATCCGCGCTCCGTCGACGGCGGTGTGCGCGGCGAGGTCGGTATCGGACCAGTCCACGAGGTCGGCGTCGAGGACCATCCCGGCGAAGTGCCCGGTGAAGCGGGGTGCGCGCGCCGGCCGGCCACCGCCGGGCGGCCGGTCGACCGCGCGGGCGAACGACCCGACCCGTTCGAGCTGCTCCCGCTGCACCTGTTCGGCGGCCGGCAGCAGGCCGCGGCGGTCGAGCGCCTCGGCCGTCGGGACGTTGACCGCCCCCGCCTTCATCGACCGGTCCGGCTCGGCGAGCCGTTCGAGCACCTGCACCGTCGCCCCGGAGAGCGCCAGCTCGGCGGCGAGCACGAGGCCCACCGGCCCGGCGCCGACGACGGTCACGTCCACGTCCTGGTTCATGGTCTGGTTCGAATCCTGATGCGGATCCCGGTTCACGTTCACATTCCTAGTCACGAACAATGTTCTATAAACGAACAGCGTTCGTGTCAAGCTATGATGGTCCGGTGAACCCGAGAGAGCGACGCGCGGCACGCCACCAGCCGCCGAACCCCGACGCCGAAACCGACCCCAGGCCGCGACGCCGCAAGGCCCCCATCACCGTGGACCAGGTCATCGACACCGCGCTGGGCGTCATCGCCACCGAGGGCTACGAGGCACTGACCATGCGCCGCCTCGCCGGCGCCCTCGACACCGGGCCCGCCTCCCTCTACGCCCACGTCGTCAACAAGGCCGACCTCGACGAGCTGCTCATCGGACGGCTGTGCGCCGCGCTCGCCCTGCCCGAGCCCGACCCCGCGGCCTGGCGGGACCAGATCCGCGGCGTCTGCACCCGGATCCGCGACCAGTACCTGGACTACCCCGGGATCTCCCGCGCCGCGCTCGCCATCGCCCCCACCGACCTCGAAACCATGCGCGTCAGCGAAGGGATGCTGGCGATCCTGCTCGCCGGCGGCGTCGCCCCACAGGCCGCCGCCTGGGCCGTCGACGCGCTCCTGCTGTACGTGGCCGCCTACTGCCTCGAAGCCTCGATCGTGCGCCAGCGAGCAGCACACGACGACGACGCGTGGGTCCTCGACCGCGACGAGCTGCTGCGCCGCCTCACCGCCCTGCCCGCCGAGACCTTCCCCCACACCACCCGCCACGCCGCCGAACTCACCGCCGGCACGGGCCACGACCGCTTCGACTTCACCGTCTCCCTGATGATCGACGGCCTCGCCCGCCGCTAGGGCGTGACGTTCCGAAGCCAGCCGGGTTCACTGTCAACTGCTGTTCACGCAGCTCCGCCCGTCTGCTCACACAGCTCCGCCCGTCGCCCCGGCCCGAGAACGGGGGCCGGAGCGACGGGCGGAGCGACGCGCGGGTGTGGTCAGGCCTGTGCGTTGCCCGGCTGGCGGCCGGGGGCGTCGGCGGCGGCGCGCTTGAGGACGGCGGTGTTCGCGGTGACGGTGCCGGGCTTGACTCCGTAGGCTTCGGTGACCTGGACGCTGCGCTCGCCCAGGAAGGCGTAGGAGCTGCGGTCGAAGATGATCTCGTCGCGGGAGCCGGTGGTGGTGTTGGTCCGGGCGATCGCGATGCCGGTGCGCCCGGCGGCGTCGGTGGCGCTGTCGAGGAGGACGACACCGGGGATGCGGGCCGCGGCCTGGTAGAGCGCGGCGGCGAGCTTGCCGGGGACGGCCTGCTCGCGGATCAGGTCGGCGATGGTGACGAACGCCTCCTGGTCCGGCCCGTTGCCGCTTCCCTTGGTCTCGGTGTAGATCTTCTGCAGCAGTTCCTGCGGGTCGGTGGGCAGGGTGCGCACGTAGTCGTAGGAGGGCGCGTTCAGGTAGGCACCAGTGCCCGATTCGAGTGCCTTGCCGCCTTCCGGGGACTTGCCCTCTTCGGTGAGCCAGCCCGTGCGGCCGTCGGCCGAGTGCCAGATCTGGCGCTGGTGGGGCTTCTCGACCCACACGTTCGAGGTGCCGCTGGCGGCGTCGATGGTGCCCGTGAGGTGGGAGACGGTGCTCTCGATGTAGACGTACTGCCCCGGGCGCAGGACGAGGTCGGGCGCGGCCGCGGCGGCCAGCGAGATCCGCTCCACCGCGCCGGCCAGGCCCGCGGTGTCGCCCGCCGAGACCTGGATGACGGGTGCGGCGACGCGCTCACTGCGCGCGGGGGTCGTTCCCGGGCTGCCGAGCGTGGTGGCCGCCACGGTGGCGGCGAGGGCGAAGGCCGCCACCGTGGTGGGCACGGCGATCAGCAGCCGCCGACGCCTCCTGGCCTCGGGGCGGACCGGCACTGCGGCTTCGGGGGTACGGGTGATCTCGTTCATCAGGAACTCCTCGATCTGGCGCTGTCGGCCGAGCGGGGCGGCCGGTGCTCCGGCCGCCGGCAGCAGGTGCCTCAGCTCCGCGTCCTCAAGCGGCTGCTGCCACTCCGGGGTGCTGGTCATCTGTTCCACTCCTTGTTCGACCGGGCCGGAACCATCCGGCCACCCTGTACTTGTCCGGCTGCCGGCAGGGGTTCCCGGCGAGTTTTCGAAGCCTGCCGCAGTTCCTTGTCGGCCAGAGCACGCAGCCGGGTCCGGGCCCTGGAGAGCCTGGAGCGCACGGTGCCGACCGGGATGCCGAGGGCCTCGGCGGCCTCGGGGTAGCTGAGGCCCGCCCACACGCACAGCGAGAACACCTCGCGCTCCCCGCGGCGCAGTTTCTCCAGCGCCGCCTTGGCAGCGAGCAGTTGATCGCGGTCGGCGAGCCGGCCGACCAACTCGTCGGCGAAGTCCGGGGCGGGTTCGGCGAGCGGCATGCGGGCGAGGGCGGCCGCATGCCGGCGGGCGGCCCTGGCCCGGTTGCGCAGCACGTTGACAGTGATGCCCATCAACCACGGGCGAGGAGTGGTCCCCTCGTCGCGGAGCTTGTCCCGCAGCCGCCAGGCCTCCAGGAAGACCACCGCCATGACGTCCTCGGCACCGGCGCGGTCCCCGCTCACCCGGACCGCGTGCGACAGAACCGCCTGCGAGTGCTCCTGGAACAACTGCCGGAAGGCGCCCGGGTCCCCGGCTCTGATCCGTTCGTGCAGCGAATAGTCCACACCTCTGGTTGTCCGGCCACCACGAAGCAGTTCCAGTGAGCTGCGTCACAGGTGTGCCGGCAACCGGCGGATGCCTTTCGCGCGGACGACGGGTCCTCCGCGCAGGTGCCGACTTGAGCGGCGGCACCTGCGCGGCGGCACCTGAGGCGCTCGGCCCGGTGGCGAGCGGCTGCCACCGGGCCGTCCCCCGAACGCCACGAGGTGTTCCGGCGAACCCCCCGATGCCAGAAACTCTGCAGCGGCGGCGCATTGTCCGAAAGAGCCCTCTGGGCAGGACATTCAAGTCGGACAACGATGTGAGGGGGCGGGAGAGGCCTGCCAGGGGTGGTGAACGTGGACACGCGGCCGAACGGGACACGGCGCAAGGCCCGACTGGGCAGACCGGAGCGGTTCGTCGATCCGCAGGCCGGTCCGGTGGAGCGGCTCGCCTGGGAGCTGCGCCAGCTACGGGACCGGTCGGGCGCACCGAGCTACCGCGCGCTGGCGAAGGAGTCGCACTACTCCGCCAGCACGCTGGCGGAGGCAGCGAAGGGCGAGCGCCTGCCGTCGCTGGCCGTGGTGCTCGCCTACGCGCGGGTGTGCGGCGGGGAGAAGGCGGAGTGGGAGGCCCGCTGGCTGGCGGCTTCCCGGGCCGTCCAAGGGCCGTCCGCCACGGCGCAGGACGGCGACAAGGACCGCGCGGACGGGGGCGACCCCGCTCACTGCCCGTACCTGGGACTGGCCGCGTTCGGCACGGGGGACGCCGACATCTTCTTCGGCCGGTCGGAACTGGTGAGCCACCTGGTCCGGCACGTGGGTGACCACCGGCTGACGGCAGTCGTCGGCGCCTCCGGCAGCGGCAAGTCCTCGCTGCTGCGGGCCGGGCTGCTCCCCCGGCTCGACGAGTCCTGGCACACCGCGCCGCTGGTCCCCGGCGACCACCCGCTACGGGCGCTGGCCCTGGCGGTCTGCGCCCTGACGGGCGGTGACGCGGAGGCACTGTCCCGCGCGCTGGCCGACGAGCCCGCGGCCCTGGGGATCGCGCTGGACACCTGGCTGGTCACGCAGCCCGCCGACCGGCGCGTCGTCCTCGTCGTCGACCAGTTCGAGGAGCTCTTCACCACCTGCGCGGACGTCGGGGAGCGGGAAGCGGCCCTGGCCTGCCTGGCCTGGACGGCCGGCGACCGCACGGCCGTCGACGGGACGGCCGACGGCCACACAGCCGGCGACGGAGCGGCCGGGGCCGGCGCGGCCGAGGCCCGGGTACGGGTCGTCATCAGCGTGCGCGCCGACTTCTACGACCGCTGCCTCGCCCACCCCGCCCTGGCCGCCGCCCTCCGCTCCGGCGCCCAACTGCCGGTCGGCGCACCCACCCGGGCCGAGCTGCGGGACATCGTCGTCGAACCCGCGGCCCGAGCGGGCGTCGTGGTGGACCCCGACCTGCTGGAGGCCGTCCTCGCGGAGGCCACCGGCCAGCCCGGCGCGCTGCCGCTGGTGGCCCACGCGATGCGCGAGACCTGGACCAGGCACCGCGGGACCGTCCTGCGGCTGGCCGACTACCGGGCCACCGGCGGCATGCGGGGAGCCATCACCCAGACCGCCGAGGCCATGTACGCCGCTCTCCCGCCGGGCCACCAGGAGGCCATGCGGCTGCTGTTCCTCCGGCTCACCGCCCCGGGCGAGGGCACCGAGGACACCCGCCGCCGCCTGGCCCGGAAGGAACTCGACGGCCTCGCCGACGCCGCGACCGTCGACGACCTCCTGCACCGGCTCGCCGCCGCCCGCCTGATCGTCCTGGCCGACGGCACCGTCGACGTCGCCCACGAAGCGGTCATCCGCGCCTGGCCTCGGCTGCGCCACTGGCTCGACGTCGACCGCGAGGCCCTGCGGACACACCGCCGGCTCACCCAGGCCGCCCTGACCTGGAACGAACTCCAGCGCGACCCGGGAGCGTTGTACCGGGGAGCACAGCTCGCCACCGCCTGGAGCTGGTCCCGTACCCGCGGCGCGGCGCTCAACCGGCTTGAGTCCGCCTTCCTGGACGCCAGCACCGCGGCGGACGGCCAGCGTGGCCGTCGCCGGCGCCGGACGGTCGTGGCGCTGGCCGTCCTGACCGTGCTCTCCCTGGTGCTGGCGGTGACCGCGTTCGTCCAGGGGGAGCAGTCCGACGCGCAGCGCCGCGTCGCGGTCTCCCGCGAACGGGCCGCCCAGTCCAGGCAACTCCTCGAAACGCAGCCCGAGGCCGCGGCGCTGGTCGCGCTGGAGGGCTACCGGACGGCCCGCACCACCGAGGCCCGCGGCAGCCTGCTGAGCGCCTACGCCGCCTACTCCTCCAACCAGTTCACCGGTCACACCGGCACCGTGACGGCGGTGGCGTACGCGCCCGACGGCCGCACCCTGGCCACCGGCAGCGCCGACCACACCGTGAAGCTGTGGGACACCACCACCCACCGCATGCTCGCCACCCTGACCGGCCACACCGGCATCGTCAACACGGTCGCCTTCAGCCCCGACGGCCGCACCCTGGCCAGCGCCGGCGCCGACCGCACCGTACGGCTGTGGGACGTCGCCTCCGACCGCACGACGGGCATCCTCACCGGCCACACCGGCGCCGTCTCCTCGGCGGTGTTCTCGCCCGACGGACACACCCTGGCCACCGCCGGGTACGACCAGACCGCCCGGCTGTGGGACGTGGCGTCCCAGCGCGCCCTCACGACGCTCACCGGTCACGCCGGTTCCGTACGAGCGGTGGCGTACGCGCCCGACGGCCGCACCCTGGCCACCAGCGGCGCCGACCACACCGTGAAGCTGTGGGACACCACCACCCACCGCATGCTCGCCACCCTGACCGGCCACACCGGCGCCGTCGGCACCGTCGCCTTCAGCCCCGACGGCCGCACCCTGGCCAGCGCCGGCGCCGACCGCGCCGTGCGGCTGTGGGACGTGGCGTCGCACGACACCACGGCCGTCCTCAACGGGCACACGCAGGAGGTGAGCCAGGCCGCGTTCACCGCCGACGGCCGCACCCTGACCACGATCGGCCAGGACAACACGGTCGCCCTGTGGGACGTGGCCGAGCGCCGACTGACCGCCACCCTCCACGAGACCAACACATCCGCCCCCGCGCTGGCGCTCTCCCCCGACGGCAACGAGCTGGCCACCACCGCCACCGACAACATCGTCCACACGTGGGACCTCAAGAGCCGCCAGATCGCCGCCACCTTCAGCGCGACGAACGACCTGGACACCCTCGCGACCGTCGCCACCTACGCCCCCGACGGCCGGACCCTCGCCATCGGCCACACCGACGGCTCCGTCACCTCGTGGACCACCGCTCCGCTGCGCCCCGCCGTGACCTTCGCGGCGCACAGCCAGGGCATCATGCACCTGGCGTTCTCCCCGGACGGCCTCCTGCTGGCCGCCGCGAGCTCCGACCGCACGGCACGCCTGTGGGACGCCGCGTCAGGCCGCCCGGTGGCCACCCTCGAAGGCCACACCGACCAGGTGTCGAGCGTCGCCTTCTCCCCCGACGGCCGCACCCTGGCCACCAGCAGCCTCGACACGACCGTACGCCTGTGGGACGTGGCGACCCACCAGACGACAGCGGTCCTCCAGGGGCACACCAGCCTGGTCTCCAAGGCCGTCTTCGCCCCCGACGGACGCACCCTGGCCACCGCCGGGTACGACGGGACGGTGCGCCTGTGGGACCTGGCCACGCACCGCACCGTCGCCGTCCTGTCCGAGAACACCAACGCCATCGCTTCCCTGGCCTTCTCCCCCGACGGCCGCACCCTGGCCACCGGCAGCTCCGACGCCACCGTGCGCCTGTGGGACGTGGCGCAGCGCCGGACGGTCGCCACCCTCACCGGCCACATCAACACCGTCTTCTCCGTCACCTTCAGCGCCGACGGCCGCACGCTGGCCAGCACGGACGCCAGCGGCACGGTGTGCCTGTGGGACGTGGCATCACAGCAGGTCACGGCACTGCTCGTCGGTCACACCAGAGCCGTGCACACGGCCGCCTTCAGCCCCGACCAGAGCACGCTCCTCACCGCCGCCAGCGACGGAGCACGGCTGTGGCCCACGGACGCGGACCGGACCGCCGACCGCATCTGCGACCTGAGCCGGAGCAACCACTGGCCCGAATCCCTCTCCGGTTCCGCCACGGGCGACACCTGCCGGTGAGCTCCGAGTCGTTGACGTAGCCCGCGCCCACAGCGCACCCGCCCACCCACAGCTCTCCTGCTTCGCCGCCCGCACCCGCCCGCACCCGCCCGCACCCGCCCGCACCCGCCCGAACGCCGGATGTGCCACGAAGACACCGCCAACCCCCCGTTGCGCGGATCGTCGGAGCGGGCGGACGGGCCGGGGCGCCGGTCGCGGTCCGTCAGTTGGGCATCGGGCGCGGGCGGCTGGCGGGGGGATCCGAGGGGATGTCGTCCACGCTGGGCAGGTTCTTCAGGAGCCAGTGGACGCTGTTGTCACCGCCGAGTTCGGGGAAGTCGACGACGGCGGTCTCGCAGAGCCAGATCAGGTGCTCCTTCATGGTCCGGTGCCCCTTGGCCTTCTGCTCCGCGGCGAAGTCGTAGTACTCGAAGGTGGGAGCGGCACAGGCTCCGTCCCAGGCGGGGTCGTCGCTGCCCGGGGTCGTCATGAGGAGTTCCGCGATGGGGTAGAGCACACCGCTCATCGAGGCGATGAAGGTGCGTTCCAGGTGGTAACGGGTGCTCGTCCGGTTCGGGTTGAGGTTCGACCGGACGGCGTAGAGCTTGTCGAGCATGGCCAGGGTGTAGCAGTAGGCGGCATTGAAGAGGAGGGCCAGGCCTCCGGCCGGTCCGGAGAAGTCCTTCACCCGGGGATCGCCGGGGACGTTGCGGACCTGCCCGATGACCTCGATGCCCTGTTCGATCCTCTTGAACTTCGCGTAGTGCGAGAGCTCGTCGAGGCCGGGTCGCGGGTTGACGGGGTCGATCGGGACGGTGGCCTTCTTCGGGTCCACGCCCTCGCCCTGCTCGATCACGATCTTCAAGGCGGTCTGGGCCGTGTCAAGGTCGGTGATGACCACGGGTTCGCCGCCGCCGTCATGGTTCCAGTACGCGCTCTCGTACTGCCAGGGGGCGTTTGCCTTCGCGTACTTCCACACGCCGTCCGGGTCGACCTGGGTCAGGTGCTTGAGGCCCTCTTCGATCGCCCGGTAGAACTGGCCGAGCGTGTTGTACTCGTCCGGTTGCGGCTCGGCGCCCTTCTCGGCGGGCAGTTCCAGCGGCAGGAACACCCGGGTCATCAGGTCCTTGCTGCACCGCTCCAGGTGAAGGGTCAACGGCGGAGTCCGATGGAGCATCTTGCTCGGGTACTTGGTGATGAAGTCCGGGTCGTAGAAGACGATCCGGTCCGCTCCGCCGAGCGCGACCGCCAGGTTGCGCACCAGGCACAGGTGCAGCATCTCCTCGATCGCGATGCTGATGATCGTGCGCTGGGCGGAGATTCCCGGGTCCCACTGGCTGTGGCCCTTGGTCCCGATGGAGTAGGCCGCGTACAGGTACATCGGGATCGTGGACAGCTCGACCTGGGCCGCCTGATGCAGGTGGTCGAGCAAGGCGTCGATGTCCTCGATCGGCCGGTCGGCCTTGATCGTGTCGATCGGGGTGACGGCGAAGGGGATGTCGGCCAGGCGACGGGTGGCGGACTTGGTGGCATCGGTCGTCATACCTCGGCTCCGTTCGGTTCCGGGCGCTCGTGGCGCGGTGAGGGCGGTGCGGGTGGCGGACCGGCCCGGTCGGGGCGGTCGACTCGGTCGGGGTGGCCTGCCCGGTCGGGGCGGTCGACTCGGTCGGGGTGGTCGGGGAACCCAGCCCGGGAGGCGAGGAGCGTGCGCCGGACGTCCTCGGTCAGCTCCGTCACGTGGACGCCGTGGTCCCGGCGGCGCAGCAGCAGGAGTACGGGGCGTGCGGCCGGCGGCTGCGGGTCCTCGCCGCGGGCCACCGCGGCCGCGTAGCGGTGCACGGGGTGCCGACAGGCCAGCACTCGGCACGCGCGGTCCGGCTCGGCGTCGTACACCTCGGCGAAAGCCCTTTCATATCCCGCGAGTTCGACGATCAGCTGGACCCAGGGATCGACGTCGTGGCCCGGTGGGTCGCGGTCGGGTCTGGTGGTCGCGAGGTGCGACGCGAAGCCGTCGGCGAAGTGCTCCAGGGTCCAGCTGCGGGACGGGCAGGTGTTCAGGTACTCGGTGGCGAGCGCGTCGAAGGCCTCCGGCCCCAGGAGTCGGCGCAGCGCGGGGAAGCAGGAGCGCAGGCAGGCCAGTAGGCGCAGCCGGTAACCGCGGCGGTAGATGTCCAGCCGCTCGCCGGCGGTGAGCCGGCTGGACGGCGTGAGCACCTGGGCGGTGGCCTCGCCGCCCTCCTGGTCCGGTCCGGTGGCGTGGAGGACGGCGGCCTGCAGCCAGTGCTGGAGTTCGGCCAGGTGCGCCGGCGCCCCTTCGACCGTCGACATGTCAGACTCCCGTCGCGACGGGGATGTTCGCCGGATCGAGGGCCCGCTGGCGCGCCTTTCCGAGTTCCGCCACCAGCTCGGGGAAGGGCGGCAGGCGGTCGTCCCACTCCAGCAGGGTGGACACGGGCCCGGTCAGCGCGATCGCCGCGTCGTACAGCTCCCACACGGCCGGTGCGACCGGTCCGTCATGGGTGTCGATCAGATGTGTGCCCGCGTCGGTGTGACCGGCCAGATGGATCTGTACGACCCGGTCGTGCGGGAGCGCTCCGAGGTATGCGCGCGGATCGGTGTCGTGGTTGACGGCCGACACGTAGACGTTGTTGACGTCCAGCAGGAGCCCACAGTCGGCCTCGACCGCCAGCCGCGCGACGAACTCCTCCTCCGGCATGGTCGATGCGGCGAAGCCCACGTACGTGCTGGGGTTCTCCAGCACCAGCGGGCGCTCCAGGAAGTCCTGCACGGTCCTGACCCGTCGCACCAGATGCGTCAGCGCGGCCTCGGTGAAGGGGACCGGCAGCAGGTCGTGGGTGTTGAGCCCGGCGACCCCGGTGAAGCACACGTGGTCCGACACCCAGGCGGCGCCCACCGTGTCGGCCAGCCGCCGGAGCCGCCCCAGGTAGTCGAAGTCCAGGGGCTCCACGCTGCCGATCGACAGCGACACCCCGTGCATGACCAGGGAGTGCCGCTCGGCGACCCGGTCCAGTACGTGACGTGGGTGGCCGTGGGAGTCGAGGTAGTTCTCGGAGATGATCTCCAGCCACTCGGCGCCCAGCCCATCACCGAGGTGGTCCAGTACGTACCGGTGGTGCGGGCCGCGCAGGCCGACACCGAACCCCAGGTTCGGCAGGTCGAAGCGGGACACCCGGTCGATCCGCTCGCCCTGGTGGGGCTCCGTCACGCGGTCGCCTCGTCCGACGGCAGCGGCAGCACCTGCGGCTTGCTCCGGTCGAGCCTCTTCTTCCTCCGCTCGGCCTCGTTCACCTCGTACGGCGGGACCAGGTCGTCCGGGTAGCCCTCGCCCGGGGACGGGCCGAACGGGAGGCCGGCAGCGTACATCCGGGCCTCGAACAGCTGGCGGGCGAGCTTCCAGACGCTCTTGCCCTTCAGCGGGCCGCCCGCGAACACCCGGCTGACATTGATCGGGCTCGCACAGCTGCCGTTCTGCCGACAGGCCTGCTCGCCCGGCTTGGCGAGTTCCGCGTCGGGGCCGGTGTAGCCGCACCCGCCCTGCCCGCGGCACTCGTTGGCGCCGTGGCACACGTGCAGGACGGTGGCACAGGCTCCCATGCCCGCCATCGGCGCCTTCTCGTCGATGTCGTGGTTGCGGCAGGCGTTCAAGCCCATGCACACATGGAGCTCAAGGGCCTTCTGCAGCTCGGCCGCGGACACGCGCGGCCCGCCGGCCTCGTGCGCGGCGTGCCGCAGCGCAATCCCGTCGTCGCCGCCGAGGATCACGCGCTCGATCTCCGCCAGTTCCCCGGGGCTCAGATCCGGGAAGCCGTCACCGCCGGCCGCCCTGCCACTGTTCTCCCTGCCACTCACGAGTACCTCCTCGATCGCCTTGGGTCGGGCACGCACGGCAGTGCGATCTCACTGCGATGTCACACGATGTGACGCGCGCCACAGTCGCCAAGGTCATCACAGCCGGAGGCGGGCTGGATAGCGCCAAATGAGTAGTGTGCGAATTATTCCTGCGGAGCGAGCTCCGGGCGCTGCGCGGGGCAGGCGGTTCGGACGGCGGCCCTGGTCCGGGGTGCTGCGCGGGCGGCTACGCGTCGAGCGGGATGGTGCCGAGGGCGACGGTGAAGCAGGCGCCGCCCTCGGGGCCGTGGCCGTGGACGGTGATGGTGGCGCCGAGCCGGTCGGTGAGGCGACGGGTGATGGCCAGGCCGAGGCCGGTGCCGCCGGGGCGGGTGCCCGCATAGCGGGAGTGCAGGGCGCCGGGCTCGAAGGCGACCCGGACGTCCTCGTCGGTCAGGCCGGGGCCGCCGTCCCGGACCTGTAGCTCGGTGTCGCCGCTGTCCGTTCGCCGCAGGGCCAGCACCACGGGGGCGCCGGGCGGCGAGATCCGCACGGCGTTGCCGATCAGGCCGTCGAGCAGCTGGCGGACCCGGAATCCGTCGGTGACCGTGATCACGGGTTCCCCGGCCGTTTCCACCCGCAGGTGGAGTTCGCTCTGCCGGACCCTCTGGTCCCAGGCTCGCGCGGTCTCACGGACGAGGGCGGTGAGGTCGGTGGGTTCGCGGGTGATGGGGAAGTCGTCGGCGTCCAGGCGTGCGAGTTCGAGCAGGTCGGAGACGAAGCGGTCCAGGCGTCTGGTCTCGGTCAGGAGGATCTGGCCGACCTGGGCCTGCTGCCCGGGTTCGACGACCCCGTCGGTGAGGGCCTCGGCGTAGCCCTGGAGTGCGGTGAGGGGGGTACGGATCTCGTGGGAGATCGAGGTCAGGAAGTCGCGCTGGCGTTGTTCGCTGCGTTCGAGGGCGGCGCCCAGTGCGTTCAGGGCCTGGGCGACGTCACGGGCCTCGGTGGGGCCGTCGGCCTCGCAGCGCAGGCCGCGTTCACCTGCGGCGAGTCGGTGGGCGACACCGGCCGCCGCGACCAGGGGGCGGGCGATGCGGCGGGCCAGCAGGGCTCCGGCGAGGGCGGCTCCGACCAGGCCCGCGACCAGGGGGAGCGTCAGGCTGCCGCGCATCCGGCCGGCAGCCGCATCGACCTCGGTGAACGGCTGGGTCAGCACGACAGCGCCGCCGTTGCTTGCCGGGTGTCCCTGGACGAGTACGCGCTGGTCGCCGAGCGAGGCCGTGGCGGAGAGCGTCCGTCCGGCGAGCAGCGCGTCCCGGTCGGCCGGGGCGACGGCCTGCGCCGCAGGGCCGTCCACGTGTCCGTCGGGATCGACGACGGCGACCAGGACGCCGGTGGCCCCGGTCAGCCGTTGGGTCTGGTCGAGGAGCAGCACGGACAGGTTGGGAGCGAGGCTGAGCACGGTGGCCTGCCGGGACAGGCGCTCCCGGTACTGGGACTCGGCGTTGGAGAAGGCGGTCTGCCAGGCCGCGACCCCCGCCAGTAGCACGGCCGTGGCTGCCACCACGGTGGCGAGCAGGACCAGGCTGCCGGTGAGGGAGCCCGCGCGCAGGCGCCTCACCGCTCCGGCTCCTGGGCGCTGTAGCCGATCCCCCGCACGGTGCGGATCGGGCTGGCGTCGCCGAGCTTGGCGCGCAGCTGCGAGACGTAGACGTCGACGACCCGGCTGTCGCCGTAGTCGGCCTGCCCCCAGACCTGGGCGCGGAGCTGCTCGCGGCTGAAGACCTGACCGGGCCGGGCCAGCAGGTGGGCGAGCAGGTTGAACTCGGTGGTGGTCAGCTCCAGCGGTTCGCCGTCGCAGAGCACCGTGCGGCGACCGGGGTCCAGGCGCAGCCGGCTGCCGCCCAGGACGGCCGAGACCGGTGGGCCGGCGGTGCGGCGCAGCACCGCCTTGACCCGGGCGACCAGCTCGCGGGGCGAGAACGGTTTGGTGAGGTAGTCGTCGGCACCGATCTCCAGGCCGAGGATCCGGTCGGCCTCCTCGTCCCGGGCGGTGACCAGGATGACGGGCGTCCAGTCGTCGGCGGCGCGCAGCCGGCGGCAGAAGTCCGTGCCGTCCAGCCCGGGCAGCCCGATGTCGAGAACGATCGCCACCGGCCGCAGCCGTGCCACGGCGGCCAACCCGGCGGTGCCGTCGGCCTCGGTGTGGACGCCGAAGCCCTCGCGGGTGAGGTACAGGCGCTGGAGGTCGGCGATGTGGCGCTCGTCCTCCACCACCAGCACAAGGCCCTTGCTCTGTGTCATCTGTCCGGTGTCACCGCAGTCTCCCCGCGCCGCGGCACCCATCCCGCGGCTGCTTGGCCAGTCGCGCGTGCCACGGCTTCGAACTGCACCGATGCTAACCCGCGGGCCGTCACCGTCCGGCGGACCGACGGCGATCCTTACAAGGCCCGAACACAGGCCGAACCTTCGCCTTGCACAACGGCGACAGGATGCTTCCGACCTCGCCGACCGGCGGGGTCGGGACAAGGGAGAGCAGTCGTGCTCACGGGCTCCGGATCCCTCGTGCTGCTCGGTGTCTGTGTTGCGGCCCTCCTGATCGTCGCGGTCGTCGTGCTGCTCACGCGCACCGGTCGCGCCCCGTCCCCAGGACAACGGCCGACCACAGGACGCCGCCGGGACCGCACCGGGCCGCCCGCCCCCCTCCGACGCCCCGACAACGACAGCAGGACAATGATGACCATCCGTCCAGAACCGGCCCGAACCGCCACCGCGCGGCTGGGCCGCCTCCGCCGCCCGACCACCCGGCGAGGCCGGATCACTCGCGCCGTCGTCCTGCCCGTGGCCGTCGTGCTGGCCCTCGCCGGGGGCGGCGAGGCCGTCACCCGGCACGTCCTGAAGAGCCGGATCGCCGACCGCATGGGGAAGGCGCTCGACACCCGGGTGACGGTCGACACCGGCGCCGGCCCGGCGCTGCTCGCGATCCTCGACCGGCACCTGGATCACGTCACGCTCGGCGCGGACGACGCCCACCTCGGCTCACTCACGGGCGCCTCGGTCCGCATCACGCTCGACGACCTCCACCTGGCCGAGCCCGCGACGGCGTCCGACGTCCGGGCCACCGTCACGATCCCCGCCGACTCCCTGGCGGGAGCGATCCACGACTCGGGCCAGGGCGTTCCCGTCAGCAGCACCCGGACCGACCCCGCCACCGGCACCCTCCTGCTCGCCCTGGGCCCGGGTGGCATGGGCCAGTTGACGCTGAAGCCCGCCCTGGCCGACGGCCGGGTCACCATCACCGCCACCAGCCTGCAGTTCCTCGGCCGAACGATCACCGGTCCCCAGCTCGACCAGATCAACACCAAGCTCACCGCGCGGAACCGACAAGCCGACTACCCCCTGTCCCTCAAGCCCGTCTCACTCACCGTCACACCGACCGGACTCGCCCTCACCCTGGCCTCCGGCCCCACCACGCTGAAGCAGCCATGAACCAGGAGCCGACCCCGGCGATGACCGACCCCACGACACCACCGTCCAGCCACCCCACGACACCGCCGTCCAGCCGCCGCACCCGCCTGCGCCGACGCATCGTCGTCGCCGTCACGGGCCTGCTCGTCCTCGCTCTCACCGCGGCGTCCGGCGCGCTGTGGCTACTGACCGGCAAGTTGCTGCACCCCACCGACGACACCCCGCTGAACACCCGCGTCATCGCCGTGGGGGCCGCGACGGTGACCCTTCCCGCCACCGACGAGAGCCGCTACACCGGCACCTACGGCCTGGTCTGGCAGGACAGCGGATCCGCACAGCGGCGCTCGGGAGAACTCGGCCGCGTCCTCGCCTCGGACGGCAAGACCGTCACCCGCGAACTCCAGGCCACCACCCCACCCGCCGTCGGCGCCAAGGCGAAGATCATCGTCACCGTGTGGAACTCGGACCCGCGCCGAGCGGTGGGGCTGGACCACCAGGACGTCAGCTACCCCGGCGACCTGGGCCCGATGCCCGCCTGGTACCTCCCGGGCTCGCGCAGCACCTGGGTCATCCAGGTCCACGGGCTCGGCGCCGGCCGCAGCGCGGGCCTGCGGACGATGCCCGGACTGCACGACCTCGGCTACCCTATCCTCGACATCACCTACCGCAACGACCCCGGCGCACCCCGCGACTCCAACGGCAACCGACAACTCGGCAACACGGAATGGCGCGACCTCGACGCCGCCGTCCGCTACGCCCGCGCCCACGGAGCCTCCGGCGTGGTGCTCTACGGGTTCTCCATGGGCGGCGCCATCGTCGAGAACTACCTTCAGCGCGCCCAGGACACCAGCGCGGTCCGCTCAGTCGTCCTCGACTCACCCGCACTCGACTACCGGGCGGCCATCGACACGATCGCCACCGGCCTCGGACTCCCGTTCCCCATCGCCGACCTCACGGCCCCCTTCATCCGCTTCCGAGCCGGAGTGGACCTCGACCAGGTCGACACCCTGGCGGCGAACCGGCGCGACGGCGGCCCCGAACAGCCCGTGCTGCTCTTCCACGGCACCGCCGACACACTCGTCCCGTACGCCGGCAGCGCCCGGTTCGCCCGCGACTGGCCGGACAAGGTCCGACTCGTCACCGTCCCCGGGGCCGGCCACACCGGCTCCTGGAACGCCGACCCCGCCCGGTACGACAAAGAGCTCGCCGACTTCCTCGGTCAGCACTCCTGACCGCGTCCCGGGCACCGCGCCGCAACGCCGAACAGCCCCACTGACACACCAGCCGTCCCACCAAGGAGGCAACCGATGAGCCGAACCCGCCCCGCAGCCCTCGCGGCCGCGCTCCTCACCCTGACGACCACCGCACTCGCCGCCACCACCGGCACCGCCCACGCCGCCCACGCCGCCCACGCCGCCACCGTCAACTACGTGGCCCTCGGCGACTCCTACTCCGCGGGCGGCGGATCATCCAGCACGTACCTCAACAGCTGCAACCAGAGCACCAACGCGTACCCGTACCTCTACGCCCAGTCCACCTCACCGGCCACCTTCGACTTCCAGGCCTGCGGCGGCGCCACCACCACCGACGTCGTGAACAACCAACTCGCCCCGCTCACTTCCGGCACCACCTTGGTCAGCATGACCATCGGCGGCAACGACGTCGGCCTGCGCGACGTACTGGCCTCCTGCCTGCTCGGCAGCGACGCCGCCTGCCTCAGCGCCGTCTCCTCCGCAGAGAACACCGCCCGCACCCAGCTCCCCGGCGAACTCGACACCGTCTACGGCGCCATCCGCTCCCGCGCCGCCAACGCCCACGTGGTGATCCTCGGCTACCCCCGCTTCTACGACCCCGGCGCCCCCCTCTGCCCGGGGATCAGCCCGGCCAGGCGTGCTGCCCTCAACGACGGCGCCGACGTCCTGAACAGCGTCATCCAGAGCGAGGCCGCCAAGTACCCGAACTTCGCCTACGCGGATGTGACCAGCCGGTTCGCCGGCCACCAGCTCTGCGACCCCGCTCCCTGGCTGCACGCCCTGAACTGGCCGATCGGACAGTCCTTCCACCCGACCGCCGCCGGCCAGGCCGGCGCCTACCTCCCGGCTCTGGAAGCAAACGGCTGACGCAGCCCCGCCGCCCGCCGCCATCGGACGGCGGCGGACGGCGGACGGCCGGCGCCCGGCCGGCGGTGGGCATCAGGAGGGCAGGGTCCAGCGCTGGTTGGGGCCGCCGTGGCAGTCCCAGATCTGCAGCCTGGTCCAGTCGGCGCCGCTGCCGTCGCGGGCGTCGAGGCAGCGGCCGGAGGCCGGGTTGAGGAGCGTGCCGTCCGGGCGTGGCTGCCAGCGCTGGGCGCCGGTGCCGTTGCAGTCGTAGAGCTGGGCGGGCGTCCCGGCGGCGGTCCAGCCGTTGGTGACGTCCAGGCACTTGCCGAGGGCCCGCAGGGACTCGTCCTGCCCGACGGTCCAGTCCTGGGCGCCGGTGGAGTTGCAGCGGTAGAGCTGGACGGCGGTGCCGTTGGCCGTGTCGGCGCGGTTGAGGTCCACGCACTGCCCGGCGATGCCGGTCACCCGGCCGCTCGGGCGGGGGGTGGCCCAGCTCTGTTCGGCGCCCCCCGAGCAGGTCCGCAGCAGCAGCCGGCCGTCGGCGGCCGCGAGGCAGCGGCCGGACGCCGGGTGGAGGATCGAGGAGCCCGGGCCCGGGCGCCACACCTGGTCGGCGCCCGCGGTGCAGTCCCGCAGCCGGACGGCGGCGCCGTCGTCCGGGCCCGCCGGGGTCAGGCAGCCGTCGAGGGCGCGGACGGTGCCGTCCGAGCCGACCGTGGCGTCCTGGGCCGCCGTGCCCGCGCAGCCGGCCAGTCGTACCGCCTCGTTGCCGTCCGCGGCGGCGGCGCCCGCGTCCAGACAGGACCCGTCGGCACCGGTGATCCGCCCGGACCAGGTGGAGACGACCGGAGAGCCCGGGACGTCCACCGCGCCCTGCAACTTCGGCGCGCGCGAGGAGGAGCCGACCATGAGGCCGTACCGCCCGCCGGGGACCTGCCAGCCGTGCACGCCGGGATCCCAGACCGCGAAGGAGGAGCGGTCCAGCGGCAGTTCCACGTGCGTCGACCGGCCGGGCGCCAGCGTGACCTTGTCGAAGGCCTTGAGCTGCTGCGGCGGCTCGCCGGCCGCGGACGGGAAGGAGACGTACAGCTGCGGCACCTCGGTGCCGGTCCGGGCGCCCTGGTTGGCGAGGTCGAAGCCGACCCGCACCCGGCCGGCGGCGTCCGGGCCGGTCACGGTGAGGTTGCTGTAGCCGAAGGTGGTGTACGAGAGGCCGTGGCCGAAGGGGAACAGCGGGGCGGTGGCGGTCGCGTCGTACCAGCGGTACCCGACCGCGAGCTGCTCGGTGTAGTGGTAGGCGCCGTCCGTGCCGGGGTACTGGGAGGCGTCCCGGATCGGCGTGGCCGCCGCCGAGGTCGGGAAGGTGACGGGCAGCCGCCCCGCCGGATCGGCGTCGCCGAACAGCACGTCGGCGAGCGCGGTGCCGCTCTGCTCGCCCGGGTACCAGGCCTCGACCACCGCCGGCACCGCGTCCAGCCACGGCATGGTGACCGGCCCGCCGGTGTTGAGCACCACCACCGTCCGCGGGTTGGCGCGGGCGACGGCGCGGATCAGGGCGTCGTCCGCCGGGGCGAGGTCCAGCGAGCCGCGGTCCGCGCCCTCGGTCTCCTCGTCGCCGACCACCACCACCGCGACGTCCGCCCCGGCGGCCACCGAGGCGGCCGCGGCCGCGTCGTCGCCCGGGTGGTAGCGCACCGAGACGCCCGCACCGGCCCGGGCGGCGATGCCCTGGCGAGGCGTCACGACCTGGTCGGGGTAGGGGGCGACGTGCGAGGAGCCGTAGCCGCCGGTGTAGGCGTGGTCGGCCCACGGGCCGATCACCGCGACGGACGACAGGTGGGCGGCGTCCAGCGGCAGCACCGGCCCCTGGTTGCGCAGCAGTACCGTCCCGGCGGCGGCCGCCGCCCGGGCGTCGCGCGCGCCGGCGGCGGGGTCGGAGGCGGGCGGATCGGAGGCGGGCGGATCGGAGACGGCCTGGCCCGAGCCGGAGCCGGGGCCGGAGCCGGGCGGCCGGCCGCCGTCCAGCGCCCCGGTCCGGACCATCAGCCGCAGCACCCGCCGCACCTGGTCGTCCAGGACGGCCGGGGCGAGCCGCCCGTCGGCCACGGCCGCGTTCAGGTCGGCGAAGTACGTCGTACCGCCGAACTCCTGGTCCAGCCCGCCCGCCGCGGCGTTCACCGAGGAGTGGGTGGCCGGGTAGTCGGAACCGATCACCCCGTCGAACCCCCAACGGCCCTTCAGCACGTCCCGCAGCAGCGGGAAGTTCTCGCACGCCCAGATGCTGTTGACCGGGTTGTAGCCGCACATCGCCGACCAGGCCCGGCCGTCCCGGACGGCCGCTCGGAAGGCGGGCAGCTCGATCTCGGCCAGCGTCCGCTCGTCCACCTCCGAGCTGTACGACTGCCGGTTGTTCTCCTGGTTGTTCGCCGCGAAGTGCTTCACCTGCGCCGCGACCCCCTGCGCCTGGATGCCGCGGACCTCCGCCGCCGCGACCCGCCCGGCGAGGAACGGGTCCTCCCCCAGCGTCTCGAAGTTCCGCCCGCCCTGCGGCACGCGCACGAGGTTCACCATCGGCGCGTACAGCACCTGGTAGCCGCGCGCCCGGGCCTCGCGGCCCAGCACCGCGCCGTAGGTGGTGGCGAGCCCCGGGTCGAAGGCGGCGGCCAGCGACACCGGTGCCGGCAGCGCCGTCGCCGGTTGCCCGTCCCGCACGCCGGCCGGGCCGTCGGACAGCAGCAGCGGCGGGATGCCCAGCCGCGGCACGCCCCGGACGTAGCCGACCGCGTACACCCCGTTCGGTGCGGCGATCCCCTGTAGCAGCGTCGCCTTCTCGTCGGTGGTCAGCTGGCCGAGGAGCGCTTCGATCCTCTGCTCCGGCGACGGCCCGCCGTGCGACCCCCCACCGTGCGACCCCCCGTCCTGAGACCGCCCGCCGTGCGACTGCGGACCGGCCGGTCCGGCGACCGCTGGGCACATGCCGGAGCCGGAGGCGGCCGCCAGGAGGCAGCCGCTGAGCCCGAAACGGAGTATTCGCGTCCACGAGGTGATACGCCGCATGGCAGCACCTTTCGACGAAGGCGGGCCGAGCCGGGAGGGCCGGGAAATGTGACGGCCAGTCAAATTTACGGCGCATTAACACTTACCGGCAGGTAGCGCGCAAGGGCGCGTCGGAGGCACCAAGGGCGCGAACGGTCACCGAGGGGCGCAGGCGGGGGCGCGGACGGCGTCGGCCCGGCCGTCGTTGACGCGTCGTCTATCCGCTGTCAACACGCCGACCCTAGACGAACGGTGCTGCGCAACGGTCTGTACGCCGAGTTCCTCGGGGCGATCACCGCGCCCTGCCCTGGAGATCATCGCCGGAGGGCGCTGAGCGCCGAACGGGCTGGCGCTGTCCATCACGTGTCTACCGGTGCCTCGTACGTTCTGCCGCATCAATGTCACCGAATTCCTTTGGAGAGGACATGTTGCGGTTGCGAACGACCGTCCGGCCCGGCCGGGCACCGGGGGGCCCACCGCCAAGACGGCTTGTCGGAGGGCTCCGGCGGATGCTGGTGGTCCTGCTGGCGGTTCTCCTCCTGCCCATCGGGGCGACCGGGCCGGCGCACGCCGCCGACCCGCCGGACCCGGCTCGTCCCTACCTCCAGCTCATCGAGCTGCTGCGGGGGAACTTCACCCGCCCGTACCGCGCGGACTTCAACGTCACGCTCGATGACCCGAACCCCGTGATGGTCGACCTCTTCGATCTGGGACACCCGGATCAGGACCCCGTGCCGGGGATGGAAACCGGACTGATCATCGCGCCGCGCGACATGTACATCTGCGGCTTCTACACCGTCCGGGCGGGCGTGAAGACGCTCTACCGCTTGGCCGACAGGGGCGTCGGCACATCGCGGACTGCCCGCGACAACTGGTTCACGCAGCAGCAGCGGCAGCGGCCGCAACCAGGGCAAACCATCACGGTCCGGTATCGCGAGCTCAGCGCCATCGGCGTCGAGTACGGCGACCTCAGAAACGAGTCCGCCACGCCAGGCAACCTCTTCACATTCGAGAACGGCTGGGCGAATGTCGATGCCGACGCGCTGAGGAACGCCGTCAGAGTCCTGGAGAACGTCCTCGACGGCGGCCCGGACCCGGCGGCGCAGGCGCAACGGACACCATGGTTGCGCAGCGCACTGATGGTCCTCGTCGAAGCCGTGGCCGAGGGCACTCGGTTCCAGAACGTCAGGAACGGCATCGCGGCGGCGATGCGCAGCCGGATCCCGGCACGCATCCGTGAGTACGAGACCCAGATCCTGACCTGGGCCAGGCGAAGCAGGGACCTGTGGGACGCCAACCAGGACCCGAGCAACTCCTGGTTCGCCGCCACCGCAGCCGCCGTCGGGCTGGCCGTCCTCCAGGTCCAGGCGCAGAATCGGATCTGCCGGATACCGCGGTCGAGCGACGGCCCGTTCGCGTGCTCCCAGCCACTGGTGGAAGCGAGTTTCAGCACCAGCCGTGACGTCTACCTCCTCCGGGGGCCGTTCGTCGCCCGCATCGCGGACTTCCCGGGCAACGCCAGCCTGGCCGGAGGCAAGGAGGACACCATCTCCCACCTGTGGCCGGTCCTGGGGAACACACCGTTCGCGAACGGCTTCGACGCGGCCTTCACGCTGCCGGAGAACCCGGATGAAGTGATGATGTTCCGGGGGGACCAGTACATGCGGATGAGGGTGGACCCCGACACGGGGACCGCAACGATGACCAAGCCGCCGACCACGATCGCGGACGGGTGGCACAGCCTGGCCGGCAGTGACAGCACCGCACCCTTCACCCAGGGGGTCGACGCGGCCCTCTCGGTGACGGAGAACCAGGTCTTCCTCTTCAAGGGCGACACGTACGTGTCGCTGGAAGCCAACATCGGCCGTTCCACCGACCGCGTGCTCAACGGGCCCAAGCCCATCGGCGACAACTTCACCGCCCTGACCCGAGCCGGCTGGACCGACGGGTTCAACGCGGCCATCCGGTGGCCAGGCTCGCAGTTCTCCAACAGGGCCTATGCCTCCTTCTTCCGCGGGAACCAGTTGACCAGCGGATTCGTTGCGGCCGGCGGCACGGACGGCACCGTCGTCGTGGGCCCCACGGCTCTGCGCTGGAACGTCCTGCAGGGCACGATCTTCGCCGCCGGCGACACCACCGGCATGCCGAAGATCCCGCGGATGGACGACAACGGCCGCCCGACGGACACCCCACCGCCCCCGCCCTCGGCGGCCGGCGTCTCGCTGGTCAACGACGGCACCGGCCGGGTGGCCGACGTCGACCAGGCGAACCCCGCCAACGGCACCAAGGTCAAGGCCCTCGGCGGGAACGGGAACCCGGCGCAGAAGTGGAACCTGGACCGCCAGGACGACGGCCGGTTCGCGATCCGGACGGCCCTCGACCCCGGACAGGTGCTGGACGCCAACAGCAACCGGTCGCAGACCGTGGACGGCACCAGCTACTACAGCGCGCTCTGGCGGGACGGCGGGGGCGCGAACCAGCGCTGGCAGCTCGACGCGCTGGACGGGCGGACGTACCAGATCGTCTCCTCGGACGGCGGCTGCCTGACCGACCAGGGCGAGGACAAGGCCCTGGCCTTCTGGAAGTGCGCCGGGGCCGCCGAACAGCGGTGGCACCTGGAGGGCGGCACCAGCACCGGCGACCCCGGGGGGCCGGACTCCGCGGGAGCCCCGTTCGACGACTCGCCCGACGACCGGGGGACGAAGCCCGCCTCCTCGGGCGACTGCCGGCCCGAGGGGATGGCCGCCACCCCGGGGGTGAACGCCCGGTACTGCGACGTCTACGACAACAGCGGCCGGGAGTGGGTCGGTAACAACCGCACCCGGCGCACGGTGGGGTACTTCACGGGGTGGCGCTCCGGGGCCAAGGGAGACCCCGCGTACCTGGCGTCCAACATCCCCTGGTCGAAGGTCACGCACGTGAACTATGCGTTCGCGAAGGTGGAGAACAACCGGATCAGCGTCGGTGACGTGAACGACCCGGCCAACCCGGCCACCGGCATGACCTGGGACGGCGACCGGAACGCCATGGATCCGTCCCTCCCGTACAAGGGTCACTTCAACCTGCTGAACACGTACAAGAAGAAGCACCCGGCCGTGAAGACGCTGATCTCCGTCGGCGGCTGGGCGGACACCCGGAACTTCTACGCGATGGCCACCAACGCCGACGGCTCGGTGAACCAGGCGGGCATCGACGCGTTCGCCGACTCCGTGACGGACTTCCTGGACCGGTACGGGTTCAACGGCGTCGACATCGACTACGAGTACCCCGGCGCCCTGCCCAACACGGGCAACCCCAACGACTGGGACGTCTCCAACCCGCGCCGCAAGGGCCTCCAGCAGGGCTACACCGCCCTGATGAAGACCCTGCGGACCAAGCTGGACCAGTCCGGCACGGCCAAGGGCCGCTACTACCTGCTGACCTCGGCCGGGTCCGCCTCCGGCTACCTGGTGCGCGGACTGGACGCCGGCCAGGCGCTCCAGTACCAGGACTACGTCAACGTCATGAGCTACGACCTGCACGGCTCCTGGAACAAGTTCGTCGGCCCGCAGGCCCCGCTCTACGACACCGGGCAGGACAACGAGCTGGCCGCCGCCGGGATCTACAACGACCAGGCGCCCGACACCAAGGACTACCAGAAGAACGGCTACTTCAACACCGACTGGGCCTACCACTACTACCGCGGCGCCCTCCCGCCCGGCCGGATCAACCTCGGCATCCCCTACTACTCCCGCGGTTGGCAGAACGTGCAGGGCGGCACGGACGGCCTGTGGGGCACCTCCGCCATGGCGGACCAGTCCCAGTGCCCGAAGGGCGTCGGCGGCCGGGGCCCGGCCAAGGGCCAGGACTGCGGCCTCGGCGCGACCGGCATCGACAACGTGTGGCACGACACCGAGGACGGCCGCGAGGTCGGCGCCGGGTCGAACCCGCTGTGGCACACCAAGAACCTCCAGGACGGCCGCACCCCCGGCTACCTGAAGTCCTACGGCGTCGACCCGGCCACCGACGCCGGGAAGCTGACCGGCGGCTACGCCGAGAAGTACTCCGACCCGCTCCAGTCGTCGTGGCTGTGGAACGACGCCAAGAAGGTGTTCCTCTCCACGGAGAACGACAGGTCGATCGACGCCAAGGCGAAGTACATCGCGGACAAGGGCGTCGGCGGAGCCATGATCTGGGAGCTCGCGGGTGACTACACCAAGCGTTCCAACGGCGAGTGGGGGATGGGCTACGACCTGACCACCCGCCTCGACAACGCGCTCAAGGGCGCGGGGGCGTCCGGCAACACCACCGGCGGCGGCAAGACGCTGCCCGCCGAGGTGATCGACGTCAAGGCCGAGCTGGTGGACTTCCCGACCGACGTCGGGGACATGTGGCCGATGCAGCCGAAGCTGCGGATCACCAACAACTCCAAGGTCGCCCTCGCCCAGGGCACGGAGATCTCCTTCGACCTCCCCACCTCCGCCCCGCCGGTGGTGAAGGACGGGGCCTGGAAGGAGATGAGCGGCATCGTCCCCGGCCACACGGGGCCCAACGCGGGCGGGCTGAAGGGCGACTTCCACCAGGTGACCGTCAAACTCGGCTACTGCGAGGACATCCCCGCCGGCAGGTCGAAGGACATCGAGGTCAAGTACTACCTGCCCGTCACCGGCCCGGCGAACGTCACCTTCAGGATCGGCGGCAAGGACTACGGATCCACCGGCGACAAGCGCCGCGCGGTGACGACCGTCGATCCCCCGGCACCGGCCTCCGGGGCCCAGTGCCAGGCCGCGCCGTGGCAGGCGCACGCCTACAACCCCAACCCCTCGTTCGCGTTCTGGCAGACCGGCGACAAGTGGATCATCGAGGACCGCAACAGCGGCAACGTCCTCGACCACCCCGGCAGCTGGACCGACGCCCACCTGTCGATGAAGCAGACCGGCAACGCCAACCAGCTGTGGACGGTGAGCGAGGACGACCAGGGCTGGTACCACATCAAGTCCGCTACCAGCGGCCACGACCAGTGCCTCGGCGCCACCACGGCCAGGGGCACCCTCACGGTCCGGGACTGCGACGGGAAGGTCGACCAGTGGTGGCGGCTGGTGCCGCTCAGCACGGACCAGGCCACCGCGGGCAAGCCGATGCTGGACCGGTGGGTCACCGGTGGCGCCAAGCACGGCAGCTCCTACGCGCTGGGCAGCTTCGCCGGCGGGAACGACGACTGGTGGAAGGCACCGGCCTACCTCGCCGCCCCCGCGAACAGCGCCACCGCCTCCAGTACGAAGATCATCGCCGGGGACACCGACGGCGCCTGGGCCTCGACGGTGTCGTGGAACGGCTTCTACTGGCGCGCCAAGTGGTGGAACAAGGCGACCGACGAGCCCGGCAAGAGCGACGCCTGGCAGAAGCTCGGCCCCACACCGTGACCGACCCGCACCCTGAGGGGAGTTGACCGCAGCGGGCCCCGGCAGAGCATCGCCGCTCTGCCGGGGCCCGCTGCACATCGACGTCAGGGCGGCCGGCTCGTCCGGGTGCAGGTATCAGAGGGTGCAGGTGTCAGAGGGTGCAGGTGCCAGAGGGTACAGGTGTCAGGGGGTGCCGGACCGGGTGGGCGTCAGGTCCGCGACCAGGAGCGCCAGCAGGTCCGTCGGCGCCTCGATGAAGCGGTAGTGGCCTCCCTCCAGGAGTTCGAAGGTCGCTTCGCCGCACGCTGACCAGCCGGTCATCAGCGACGGCTCGATGCCCGTGTCCTCCGTCCAGCCGATGGCGGTGATCGGGCACGGCAGCCGGACCGGCTCGGCCACGTGGTACCGCTTGTTCATGTCGACGTCGTTCCGCAGGACGCCGAGGTAGAGCGCGAGCAGGCTCGGTTCCAGGGTGCCGCCCAGTTCCGCGACGAGCTGGCGCAGTTCGCCGGCCAGCTCGTCGTCGTCCATGCCGAGGAAGCGGCCGTAGGGGCCGTCCTGCGGCGCGACCTCGGCGGAGACGAACACCCGGGTCGGGGCGGGGCAGCCCCTTTCGACCAGCCGTACGGCGGTCTCGTACGCCGCCAGCGCGGAGCCGCAGTGCCCGAACAGCGCGTAGGGACGGTCCAGGTAGGGGCGCAGCGCCTCGCAGAGGTCGTCGGCCAGCGCCTCGTAGGTGGTGTGGGCGGGCTCGCGCATCCGGTTCTCCCGGCCGGGCAGCTGCACGGGGCAGACCTCGACGCCGTTGACCGAGGACGGCCACTGGCGGTACATGCTCGCTCCGCAGCCGGAGTAGGGCAGGCAGAACAGCCGTGCCGGTGCCACCGGCGACGGCTCACGCAGGAACCACTTGTTGCGGGTACGGGCCGTCGGAGCGTTCACTGATGACCTTCCGGGTGGGGTTTCTTCTCGGGTGCGGCTGCGGTGGTGCACGCCCTAGCGGGTCCGCGCGGTGATCGGCAGGTGGGTGAAGCCCGCGATGATGTTCGAGCGCATGCGCCGCGGCGTCCCGGCGAGTTCGAAGCCGGTGAACCGGCCGAGCAGTTCGGCGAACAGGATCCGCAGGGCCACCCGTGCGACGGTGTGTCCGATGCAGTAGTGCGCGCCGACGCCGAACGCGATGTGCTTGTTGGGCCGCCGTCGGATGTCGAAGGTGTCCGGGTCGGCGAACACGGTCTCGTCGCGGTTGGCCGACCCCAGCCACACGACGACCGCGTCCCCCGCGGGGATCGGCACGCCCCGGACCTCGACGTCGCGGGTGGCATGGCGCATGAAGTGCTGGGTGGGCGAGGCCCATCGCAGGGCCTCCTCCACGCCGCTGCCGAGCAGCTCCGGGTGGGCCGCCCAGTCGTCCAGGACCGCCGTCCCGGCCAGTTCGACCATCGCCGCGATCGGCGGCTGGGCGGTGGTGACGGTCGCACCGAGCAGCAGGCTGTAGCAGTTGGACACGATCTCGCCCGGCGACAGCCGGCGTCCGTCCAGTTCCATCGTGAGCAGCACGCTGATCAGGTCGTCACCCGGTGCGCGCCGACGCGCGGTGACGATGTCCTGGAAGTAGGCGAACAGTTCGCGGTGCGCGGTCACGAGGGTGGCCTGCGGTCCGGCGGCGAGCTGGAACTCGGGGTCGTCCGCGGCGATGCAGGCGTGGGCGAGTCGGACCAGCCGCGGCCAGTCCTGTTCCGGCAGCGCCATCATGGTGCCGATCACCGCCATCGGCAGGGTGGCCATGGCGGCGGCGAAGTCGAACGGGCCGCCGTCGGCCAACGGCCGGAGCAGTTCGACGATGACCCGGCGGATGGCCTCCCGGTCGTTCTCCACCGTCTTGATCGACAGCGCCTGTTGCAGCGGGCCGCGCAGGTGCGCGTGCCGGGGCGGGTCGGTCACGGCCATCTGCCGGCCGCCGGCGGGGTCGCCCTGGCCGAGGAGGTTGAGCAGGGTGCCCTGTTCGGAGGTGAACGTGTCGTGGTCGCGGAGCACCCGGTTGGCCTCGGCGTAGCCGACGACCGACCAGTAGCCGATGTCGCCGACCGGCTGCCAGCTCACCGGGGCGTGGCGGCGCAGCCGTCGCCACACCTCGTGCGCCCCGCCCGAGTGGTACAGGTCGGGGTCGATCAGGTCGACCGGTTGCGGGGCGAGGACCGGGCATCGCGGGGTGGGGGGAACCGCCGTCATCGGGGCTGCTCCTGCCGTGCTCCGTCGGCCTGGCCCGCCGTCGGACTGTCCGGGCGAGCCGCCGGGCCGTCCTGGCCCGCCGTCCGCATCCGGGCGGTGAGGGCCGTCGCCAGCTCGGCGACGGTCGGCGACAGGTACAGGATCTGCGCGGGGAGGTCCACGTCGAACTCGCGCTGGGTGGCGACCAGGAGGTCGGTGGCCAGCAGGGAGTGCCCGCCGAGGTCGAAGAAGTCGTCGTCGACGCCGACCGGTTCGATGCCGAGGATGTCGCCCCACAACTCGGTCAGCCGCGTCTGCACCTCGGTGACGGGCGGGACGTACTCGTTGGCCACGTTGCGCGGCACCCGGGTGGCGGTGGGCAGGGCCCGGCGGTCGATCTTGCCGTTGCGGTTCACCGGCAGCTCGGGACGGACGAGGATCGCCCAGGGGATCAGGTAGCCCGGCAGCCTGTCCCGCAGCTCGTGGCGCAGCCGCCGACCGAGGTCGGCGTTACCCGCCGGGTCGGACTGCGCGGGCACGACGTAGGCCAGGAGCCGGGTGCCGCCCGCCGGATCGGCCTGCGGCAGCACGACCGCGTGCCGCACCTCGGCGAGCCGTTCCAGCTCGACCTCGACGGCGCGCGGTTCGGCGCGGTAGCCCTGGACCTTGACCTGGTCGTCCGCGCGTCCGACGAACTCCAGCGTGCCGTCGGGCAGCCATCGCACGAGGTCGCCGGTCCGGTACATCCGGGCCCCGGGCTCGGTCCCGAACGGGTCGGGCAGGAACCGTTCGGCCGTTGCGGCCGGGCGCCCCAGGTAGCCGCGGGCCAGGCCCGCCCCGGCCACGTACAGTTCGCCGCACTCGCCGACGGGCACCGGCCTGAGGTCGCCGTCGAGCACGGCGACCCTGGTGCCGCTGATCGGGCGGCCGATCGGCACGCTGCGCAGCTCCGGGAGGGTGCTGCTGGTCCAGCAGGTCGTGTACGTGGTGTTCTCGGTCGGCCCGTAGCCGTTGGTGAAGAGCAGCTCCGGGTAGCGGGCCAGCAGGTGCTGGACGTGGCCCGGCGAGGCCACGTCACCCCCGGTGAGGACGTGCCGCACGTCGGCGAACGCCTCCAGGTGGGAGCTCACCATCTGGTGGAAGAGCCCGGTGGTCAGCAGCAGGACCGTCACGCGCTCGGCGCGGACGACGCGCGCCACGTGCTCCAGCGTGATGGCGACCGGGGGGAAGAGGACCAGTCGGCAGCCGTTGACGAGGGGGGCCCAGATCTCGAACGTGGACGCGTCGAACGCGACCGGCGCGAGGTGGAAGAAGACGTCCTCGGCGCGGACGTCCACCCAGTCCGCACCCCGGACGAGCCGGTCGATCGCCCGGTGGGGCACGCCGACGCCCTTGGGCTCGCCGGTGGAGCCCGAGGTGTAGCTGACGTAGGCGAGCCGGTCCGGGTCGCCGGGGCGGGCCGCAGCCGCCGGCCCGGCGGCCGGCTCCTGCGCCGGTCCGCCTTCCGTCACCGTGACGACGGTGTCGGGCAGCTGCTCCCCCAGGGCCTCTCCGACGATCACCATGCCCGCGCCGGCGTCCTCGAGCAGCATCGCGTGGCGGCCGGCCGGGTCGTCCGGTTCGAGTCCGAGGTACGCCCCGCCCGCGATGAGGACGGCGAGCAGGGCCACGATCAGCTCCGGCGACCGCGGCACCAGCACGCCCACGACGTCCTCCTGCGCCAGTCCGGCCGCTCGCAGCCGCCCGGCGAGCCGGTTGGCGCGGTCGTTGAGCTGCCGGTAGGTCAGGGTCCGTCCGTCGCAGGTGACGGCGGGCGCGTGCGGGGCCCGCTCCGCCTGTTCGGCGACCAGCTCGTGGATGGCCCGCGCGTCGAACGGTGGCCGTCCGCTGCCGACGAACGCCGGGATGTCGGAGGTGAGGACCGTCTTGGTCAACTGCTTCCCGCTTTCCTGTGCTGAAGTGTCCCCGTCGGGGTTGAACGCGCGACCGCGTGGGCCGTCGCCGTGGCCGTCGCCGTCGCGGTGGCCGTCGCGGTGGCCGCTGCGCAGCACGTGGTGCGCGGTGTCACCGGGTGCGTCCACCGCCTCAGACCGCCGGCACGTGGAAGAAGGTGTCCCGCGCGGCGATGCGGCCCTGCGGCGTCATCCGGAAGAAGTCCGCGAACCGCAGCTCGACCTCACCGCCGTCGTGCAGCACGCCACGGAACAGGCCGTGCACCGCCACCTCGTCGTCGGTCGTGACCACGGTGGCCAGGGTGTGCACACCGGTGCGGATCACCCGCTGGTCGCGGTAGAAGCGTTCCAGTTCGGCGTGCCCGACCATGGGTCGGTAGCCGGGGCGGTGGTAGCGGGCGTCCGGGGTGAACAGGGCGACCAGCGCGGGCACGTCCCCGGCGTCGACGAGCTGGTAGTACCGGCGGACCTGGGACACCCCCAGCGCCGGGGCCGTCAGGGTTTCCGGGGCCATCGGGGTCTCCGGTGTTGCGGGTGTTGCCGGTGGTGCCGGCGTTTCGTCGGGATGGGAGAGGGTGTGGACCATGCCGAGGTGCTTCCTGTGATCGCTTGATCTGTCAGAGTCGTGTACGTGGTGAGAGAGCCGGTACGGCCGCGGCGTCCGGGGCGTCCTCGAGCGCTTCGACCAGGCGCGCCGGCGTGGGTGCCTGGAACAGGGCGCCGAGGGTGAGTTCACGGCCGAACCTCACCCGCACCCGGTTGACCAGCCGGGTCGCGAGCAGGGAGTTGCCGCCCAGCGCGAAGAAACCGTCGTCGACGCCCACCGCGGGCCGGCCGAGCACCTCGGCGAACAGCGCGCACATCGTCTGCTCCGCCGGGGTTCGCGGTCCGGGCCCGGACGGTGCCGGCGCGAGGTCCGGGACGGGCAGCGCGGCCCGGTCGATCTTGCCCCTGGGGGTCAGGGGGAAGGCGTCGAGCGTGACGATCGCCGAGGGCACCATGTAGTCCGGCAGCACCGCGCAGGCGTGCTCCCGCACCGCCGCCGGGTCGAGCCCCGAGTCCCCGGCCGGGACGACGTAGCCGATCAGACGCCTGCCGGGCGAGGCGCCCGGGCCGGCGACCACGGTCGCCTGGGCGACGGCCGGGTGCCCGGCCAGCACCGCCTCGATCTCGCCCAGCTCGATGCGGAAGCCGTGGAGCTTGACCTGCTCGTCCGCGCGGCCGAGGAACTCGAGTTCCCCCTCGGCGTTCCAGCGGACGACGTCGCCCGTGCGGTACATCCGCTCGCCCGGGTCGCCGAAGGGGCACGGCAGGAACTGGCCGGCCGTGCGGCGGGGGTCGTTCAGGTACCCGCGCGCCACGCCCGCACCGGCGACGTACAGCACGCCGGCCACCCCCGGCGGCACCGGCGACAGCGCCTCGTCCAGGACGTACACCCGCCTGTTGTCCACCGGTCGGCCGAGGGGGACGACGTCGGGCACGGGCCGGCCGGGGCGCAGCACCCTGCGCGTGGTGAACGTGGTGGCCTCGGTCGGGCCGTACCCGGCGACCACCACGGAGTCCGGACACCGTGCCAGGACGCGCCGGACGGCATCGGCCGGCACGATGTCACCGCCGGTCCACACCTGGCCGACCCCGGCCAGCGTGCCGGGTGACTCCTCGGCGAACACCCGGAACAGCCCGGCCGTCAGCCACAGCGCCCCGACCCGGTGGTCGACGATGAGCCGGTGGAGGTCCGCGAGCGCCAGCTCGCCGGGCGGGGCCACGACGACCCGGCCCCCGTTGAGCAGCGGCACCCACCACTCGTAGGTCGAGGCGTCGAAGGCGTGCGGGGAGTGTGCGAGGACCCGCGGGCCGTCCTCTTCGCGCCAACAGCGTTGCGCGGTCAGGCTGATGACGTTGCGGTGGGTCAGGGCCACCCCCTTCGGCGTGCCCGTGGACCCGGAGGTGTACAGGACGCACGCCAGGTGGTCCGGGCGCAGCGGCACGACGGGGTCGGTGGCCGGCTCGTCGGCGAGTCCGGGGTCGGTGTCGACGACGACGACCGGGGTGCCGTGGGACAGTGCGTCGTCCCGGGTGGCCCGGTGGGTGAGCAGCACCGCCGCCCCGGTGTCGTCCAGGACGCGGCGCAGGCGGGCCGTCGGGGCCCGGGTGTCCAGCGGTACGTAGGCGCCGCCGGCCTTGCTGATCGCCAGGACCGACACCACCACGTCGGCGGAGCGTTCCATGAGCACGGCCACCGTGCTGTCGCAGCGGACGCCCAGGGCGATGAGCCGGTGGGCCAGCCGGTTGGCCCGGTCGTTCAACTCCGCGTAGGACAGGGTGGTTTCGCCGCACACGACGGCGGGCGCATCGGGCGTGCGCGCGGCCTCGGCCGCGAAGGCCAGCGGCACCGTCGGGTGCGGCAGCGGCTGCGTGGTGCGGTTGACGGCCACGACGGTCCGCTGCCGTTCCTCGGGGGTGAGGAGGTCGGGCCGGCCGATCGGCCGGTCCGGGTCGGCGGCCACCGCGTCCAGGAACCGGAGGAACCGCTGCTGGTGGGCGGTGAGTTCGGCCTCGGAGTAGAGCGCGGGGTTCGCGTCGACGTCGAGCCGGGGCGCGGTGCCGTCGGAGCGGTCGTAGACGGAGAACGAGAGGTCCTCGACCGGCCCGTTGGACAGGTTGTGCACGGTGGCGCGGACGCCCGCGAAGTCCAGGTGGTAGTAGAAGGACATGATGTTGACGAGGGGTCCGAACAGGACCCGCTCCGACCGGGCCGGATCCAGTTCCCTGCGCAGGTCCTCGCTGCGGTGGCGCTGGTGCCCGCGCAGGGCGGCGACCTCCTCGGCCGCCTGTCGCGCGAGTGCGGACAGACCCTGTTCCGGGTGCACGCGCAGCCGCAGCGGCACCACGTTCGCCACCATGCCGGGGACGGCCTGCACGGAGGAGCCGGTGCGCCCGGTCACCGGCATGCTGAGCACGATGTCCCGTTCGCCGCTGAGGCGGTGGAGGTACGCGGCGACCGTTGCGGTGAAGGCGGTGGGCCAGCTCGCCCCGGCGGGCCGCGCGGCCCGCCGCAGCGCGGCGACGGTCGGCGCGTCGAGGGTGCTGGTACGGCGCAGGAAGCCGTCCGAGGCGGCCGCCGAGCGGCTGGCGAGGCTGACGGGATCCGGCCGGCCGGCCAGCCGGGCCGCCCAGAACGCCCGGTCCTGTCCGGGCTGTTCCGACGCGTGGTAGGCGGCGTCGTGCGCCAGCAGGAGGCTCAGCGGCCCGAAGGCCGGTCCTGCCCCTCCCCTGCCCTCGACCAGTCCGGTGTAGGTCTTGGCGACGCGGCGCGCGATGAGCGACATGCTGAAGCCGTCGACCACGATGTGGTGGACGCGCTGGTACCAGAGGAAGCGGTCCGGCGCGACGGCGAACAGGGCCTGGCGGAACAGCGGGTCCCGGGTGAGCCCGACCGGTGTGGACAGGTCGGCGCGCATCCAGCGCTCGGCCGCCCGCAGCGGATCCGGTGTCGAGGTGAGGTCGACGTGGTCCATCGACCAGTCGGGCGACGGGGTGACGACCTGCCGGGGGCCCTCGGCACCGTCGGTGAGGCGAACGCGCAGGGACTCGGTCTCGTCCACCACGCGCCGCACGGCCGTCTCGAACAGCTCCGGGTCGATCGGCCCGGGGATGTCCACGTACTCACCGGTGTTGTAGACGGGGCTGCCGGGGCGCAGGTGGTGGGCGAACCAGATGCCGGACTGCGCCGACGACAACGGCAGCTCGTGTCCGTCGCTCATCCGAGCTCCTCCAGGACGGCCGACAGGGCGTCGGCGAAGGGTGCGGCGTGGGGCGGCGACAGCATGTCGTGGTGGTTGCCGGGCACCTCGACCACGCTCAACGCCCCCCGGGTGCGGTCGCGCCACCGGGCGGGGACCACGACCGGGGCGGCGAGCACGGGGTGCGCCTCGGCGCTCGTGAACAGGTGGATCGGTGTCCGCAGCCGCGCGGTCGACCGGTAGCGTCGGGCGGCGTCGCCGTTGGTGGTGAAGACCCTTACCATGCGCCGCAGTTGTTCGGTGCGCACCCGCAGGGGAAGGCGCTCGCCGGCGTGCGCGTCGTGGAGCAGCAGGGAGAGGGCGTCCTGCTCGTCGAGCTCGTGGAGCTCTCCGACGGCTCCGGTGGGCAGCCCGGAGGCGAGCGCGAACCGGGCCGTCCCGTGCGCGTCATGGCCGCCGGGCCCGTCGGTGGGCCCGTGGTCGGACTCGGTGGATCCGCCGGTGGAGCCGTCGGTGGATCCGTCGGTGGATCCGTCGGTGGATCCGTCGGTGGATCCGTCGGTGAACGCGGGCGCTCCGACGTCGATGATCCCGAGGAATCCCGGGGGGTTCCCCTCCTCCTCCAGCAGGCGGGCCATCTCGAAGGCGACCAGCCCGCCGAAGGACCAGCCGGCCAGCAGGTACGGGCCGTCGGGCAGGACGGACCGCAGCTCCCGCAGGTAGCGCTGCGCCTGCTCCTCGACGGTGGCCAGTGGCGGCTCCTCGGTGTTGTAGCCGACGGCCTCCAGGCCGTAGACGGGCCGGCCGCCGGCGAGCGGTTCGACGGGGTGCTCGGCGGGGTGCTCGGCCAGGTGTTCGGTGAGGTGCTCGGCCAGGTGGAGGAAGGAGCACACGTCGCCGCTCTGCGGGTGCACCAGGATCAGCGGCGCCCTGCGGTGATCTCCTTCGGCCAGCGGAACCACGAGCCGGCGCAGGGCCTGCGAGGCGTTGGGCAGTTCCGCGCACAGACCCTCGACGGTGGGATGGCGGAACACCGTGTTCAGCGGCACGGTGACCCCCCACTCCCGCCGGATCGCCTCCACGAGTTCGACCGCCCTGAGCGAATGCCCGCCCAGCGCGAAGAAGTCGTCCCGGACGCCGACCCGCGGGGTGCCCAGCACACGCTCCCAGATCCTGGTCATCAGGAGTTCCAGCAGGTCCCGCGGCGGTAGCGCACCCGCCTCGTGGCCGTGGCGGGCGGGCTCGGGCAGGGCCCCGCGGTCCACCTTGCCGTTCGTGGTCAACGGGATCCGGTCGAGTGCGGTCAGCGTCGTGGGCACCATGAACTCGGGCAGGGTCTCGCGCAGGGAGCGCCGCAGGACCGCCAGGTCACCGGGCCGGTCCTGCCACACCAGGTAGCCGGCCAGTTCGGCGTCCGTCCCGGTGCCCCGCACCGTCACCGTGGCCCTGGCGACACCGGGCTGCGCGCACAGCGCGGCCTCGATCTCGCCCAGCTCGATGCGGTAGCCCCGGATCTTCACCTGCTCGTCGGTGCGGCCCAGGAAGACCAGGCTGCCGTCCGGCAGGTACCGCGCCAGGTCGCCGGTCCGGTACAGCCGGCCGCCGTCGACACCGAACGGATCGGGCACGAAGCGCTCGGCGGTCAGCCCCGGCCGGTTGGCGTACCCGCGGGTGACGCCGACCCCGCCGATGTGGATCTCGCCCGGTACGCCGACGGGCACCGGGGCGCCGGCCGGGTCCAGCAGGTAGATCCGGAGGTTGCCGAGCGGCCGGCCGATCGGCACGGACCCTCCCGGCCGGGCCAGGTCCCGGTCGGCGTCCACGCGCCGGGTGACGCAGCCGACGGACGCCTCGGTGGGACCGTAGCCGTTCCACAGCGTGGAGACCCGGTCGAGGAGCCGCCGGGCCAGGGCGGGCTGGAGCGGTTCGCCCACGCAGATCGCCTGGAACCGGCCGCCCTGCCATCCGCCGTCCAGCAGCAGGAGCCAGGTGGCCGGTGTGGCCATGAGCGTGGTGACGCCGAACTCGCGCATCATCTCCGTCAGGCGCGGGCCGTCGACCGCGACCTCCGACGGGGCGATCACCACGCTCGCGCCCCAGGCCAGGGGCATGAGCACCTGGGGGACGATGACGTCGAAGGAGATCGAGGCCACCGAGGCGACGACATCGTCCCCGCCGAGGTCCAGCTGTCGGCCGCGGACCACCAGGTAGTTGACCACGCCCTCGTGCGGGACCAGCACGGCCTTGGGGCGGCCGGTCGAACCGGAGGTGTAGATCGAGTACGCCAGGTTGGCGGGCGTCGCGAGCGGCGGCAGCCGGTCCCCGGGCAGGGCCGCGATGAGCCCGGCCTCGTCGTCCGTCCACACCGTCGCGGCGCCGTGCCGCGGCAGCCGGTCGGCCAGGGAGCGCTGGGTGAGCAGCAGCGGCACTTCGGCGTCGGCGAGCATGAACGACATGCGCTGCGCCGGGAGGTCCGGGTCCAGCGGCAGGTAGGCGGCGCCCGACTTGAGGACGGCCAGCAGGGCCACGACCAGGTCCGCCGAGCGCGGCAGGCACACGCCGACCAGGCGTTCCGGCCGCGCTCCCCGGGCTCGCAGGTGCCGGGCCAACTGGTTGGCCCGGTGGTCGAGTTCCCGGTAGGTCAGTCGCTGGGCGCCGCAGCGGACCGCCACCGCGTCGGGGGTCAGCCGGGCCTGCTCCTCGACCAGCTCGTGGACGCAGAGGTCCGCGGGGAAGGGTTGGTCGGTGGCGTTGGCGGCCACCAGCAGCGCTTCGCGCTCGGCCTCGGTGAGCAGGTCCAGGCGCGAGACGGGACGGTCGGGATCGCCGGCCGCGGCGTCCAGCAGCCGCAGGTAGTGGCCGACCAGCCGTTCCACGCTCGCGCGGTCGAACAGATCGGTGTCGAAGGCCACGGTCCCGGTGGTGCCGGCTGCCCCGGTCGCGCCCGTCGGCCGGTCGGCTATCACCAGGCTGAGGTCGACCTTGGCCGTGCCGTTGTCGACCTCGATCTGTTCGACCTCCGTCCCCACCAGCCGGAGGGCGGCGGCCGGGTCGGACAGGCCGGCGAACATGACCTGGAACAGCGGGTTGCGGTCGAGACCGCGGGCCGGCCGCAATTCCTGCACCAGCCGTTCGAACGGCAGGTCCTGGTGCGCGTAGGCGTCCACGGCGGTGCTGCGGACCCGGTCGAGCAGTTCGGCGAAGCTCGGGTCGTCCGCGAGGTCGGTGCGGATGACCACGGTGTTGATGAACGAGCCCACCAGCGGGTCGAGTTCCGGACGGGTCCGGCCCGCGACCGGTGTGCCGACCGCCACGTCGGACTGCCCGCTGTAGCGGGCGAGCAGGGCCTGGAACGCGGCGAGCAGCGTCATGAACATCGTCGCGCCGTGCCGCCGACCCAGCAGCCGCAACCGGTCGGCCAGTTCCTCGGGCACCGTGAAGGTGATCCGCTCGCCACGGCCCGCGCGGACCGGTCCGCGCGGGCGGTCGGTGGGCAGGTCCAGCGGCGACAGCCCGGACAGCTGTGCGCTCCAGTAGTCCAGTTGGCGCCGCAGGCGGTCGCCGGAGAGCCGGGCCCGCTGCCAGTGGGCGAAGTCCGCGTACTGGATCCGCAAGGGGGGCAGCTCGTGCTCGCGGCCTTCGAGCCGGCTCCGGTACATCGCCGACAGGTCGTCCCACAGCAGCGGCATCGACCAGCCGTCGACGGCGATGTGGTGGACGACCACCACCAGGACGTGTTCGTCCTCGCCGACCCGCAGCAGTGATGCGCGCAGCAGCGGGGCGGCGGCCAGGTCGAACGGGCGCAGGATCTCGGACTGAACGAGATCGAGGGCCAGCCGCGTCCGGCGTTCCGCGGGCTCGGTCCGGAGGTCCGTGACGGGCAGGTCGAGCGGCCGGGCCGGCTCGACCGAGGGGCTGGGGAGCCCGTCCCGCTCGGGGAAGGCGGTGCGCAGGACTTCGTGGCGCCGCACCAGCTCGGTGAGGCTGTGGCCGAGGGCGTCCACGTCCAGCGGGCCGTGCAGCCGGAAGACCTCGTGGACGTTGTACATCGCGGGGCCGTCGGACAGCCGCTCGACCAGCCACATGCGTTCCTGGGTGAACGACGTCACCTGCGCACCCGCCGGACGGGGCGGGATCGCGGCCTCCGGCTCGCCCTCGGCGGCCCTGCTCCGGGCCGCGCGGACGCGTTGGTCGAGCAGGGCCCGGGTGGTGGCCGGCGTGGAACCGGCCGACGGGGCGGCTCCGGGCGCGGAACCGGTCGGCCGGCCGGGCTCGGGGCGACTGTGCTGTGCCTTCACGGGTGACGGGCCTTTCCGGCGGGAAGCGGTTCCGCTTCGGCGGCGGCACCGAGGTCCGCCAGCAACGCCGCGTCGATGCCGTCGGCGAGTTCGGCGACGGTCGGGTGGTAGAAGAGCAGGGCGACGGGCAGTTCGAGGTCGAGTGCCCGGCCGAGTCGGGACATGACCTTCGAGGCGAGGAGCGAATGGCCGCCCAGCTCGAAGAAGTCGCTGTCCACGCCGTCCGGGGTGACACCGAGCACCTCGGCCCAGGTCTCCAGCACGAGGAGCTCGGTCTCGGTGGCGGGCCCGGTCTCGGTGGCGGACTCGGGTACGGCGGCGGACTCGGGTACGGCGGCGGGCTCGGGTTCGGTCTCGGTGGCGGGCTCGGGTTCGGTCTCGGTGGCGGGCTCGCTGGCCGTCTCGCTCCTGGTGGCGGGAGCGGGGCGGCTCACGCGGAAGCCGGGAGGGGTCTCCCACGCCGAGATCGGCCGTTCGGGGCTGTCGACGAGCTGGTCGAGCAACACCCGGAAACCCTCGGAGAGTTGCCGCACCGTGTCGCGGTCGAAGAGGTCGGCGGCGTAGCGGATGACGCCGGTGAAGCGATCGCCGCCGTCCGTCATGGAGACCTCGATGTCGAACTTCGCCACGTCGTTCGGCATCTGGTGGTCACTCACCTCGACCCCCGGAAGGCCGGACGGGAGCGCGGGCGGCTCCTCCAGCTGGAACATGACCGTGAACAGCGGGTGTTGGCCGAGGTCGCGTTCGGGCCGCAGCTCCTGCACCAGCCGCTCGAAGGGGACGTCCTGGTGGGCGTAGGCCTCCACCGCGCACCGCCGCACCCGGGCGAGCACGTCGGTGAAGCCGGGGTCGCCCGACAGGTCGGTGCGCAGGACGAGCGTGTTGACGAAGAAGCCGACCAGCGGCTCCACCTCGATCCGGGTCCGCCCGGAGATCGGCGTCCCCACCGTCACGTCGGCCTGTCCCGTGCAACGCGCGAGCAGGACCTGGAAGGCGGCCAGCAGCGTCATGAACGGCGTCACCTCGTGGGCGCGCCCCAGTGTGCGTATTCGCTCGGCGAGTTCCGCCGGGATCTCGATCTCGACCTGGTCGCCCCGGCCTGACCACACCGCGGGGCGGGTTCGGTCCGTCGGGATCACCGACGGGCTCAGGTCGGCCAAGTGCTCGCGCCAGTAGGCGAGTTGGTCCAGCATCGCCGTTCCGGCCTGATGGCTCCGTTGCCAGTCGGCGAAGTCGGCGTACTGGACGGGCAGGTCCGCCAGGGCGATCGGCCGGCCGTCGACGGCGGCGGCGTATCCGGCGGAGAACTCCTGCCACAGCACCGACAGCGACCAGCCGTCGCAGGCGATGTGGTGGATCACCAGGAGCAGCAGATGGTCGTCGGGGGCGATGCGGATCAGTCGGGCCCGCAGCATCGGAGCGGTCCCGAGGTCGAACGGGGTCGCCAGATCGGCGGCCACCAGCTCCCGGGCCCGCTGCCAGGCCTGCTCCGCGGGGGTGTGCGTCAGATCGGTGATCGTCGGCACGAAGGTCTCGACCGGCTCCGCGGCGTGGCGCGGGCCGTCCTCGGTGTCGACGATCCTGCCGCGCAACACCTCGTGGCGCCGCACGACTTCGGTCAGCGCCCGGGTGAGCGCCCCCTGGTCCAGTCGTCCGCGCAGGCGTACCGCGGTCGGGACGTTGTGGTCCGGCCGGCCCGGCCGCAGCCGGTCGAGGAACCACAGCCGTTGCTGGGCGAAGGACAACAGGGTCGGAGCGTGCGCGCGCCGATCGGGACCAGGCATGACGGATCCACCTTTCACGGCGATCGGGAACGCTTCAACGCCCCGGAAATCCCCTCGCCGATTCGCTACTTGGCGAACAGTACGGCGGATACTAGGTGGCTCCCGTCTCACTCCGCAAGATCGAGAACGGGGTTGCAGGCATCAAGACAATATTTACGCCAGTCCACCGGAATCCTTATGTAGATCGAACACGCTCGACGGCTAGCATCGGCGCGGCCGGCCGTGACACCCTCTCTGACGTGCCGTCATGGCTCGGATCGTGCACCCCACTTCCGTGGACGGGCACCACGTGATAATTCTTCTGTCTCCAGGGGACGGCCGGGTGGGCCCCTTTCATGCCGGGCCTTCATTGTTCCGAATAAGATCGGTGAACCCGCTGCATGAACTCATCCGTTGTATATGAACCCACCCCGTTGCATGAACTCGGAGAAGTCGTGATGCAGCAGCAGAGTCTGGTGGGTTCATTCGTCTCGCACGCCACCGGCCACCCCGGTGATCCGGCGCTGATATGGCGCGGAGAAGAGACGACCTACCGTGAACTCCACCAGCTGGCGGAGCGGGAGCGCGTCCGGATCGCCCGGCTCGCCCCGGGCGGGGACGAGCCGGTCGGCATCCCGGCCGCCAAGTCGCCCTCGACGATCGCCCTGATGCTCGCCTGCCTGCTGGAAGGGCGGCGCTTCCTGCTGCTGCCGGCGCCCACGCCGGAGGGGAGGACGCCCCACACGTTGGTCGAGCAGGCCGGAATCCGGCACGTCCTGTCACCGGAGAGCCCCCGGGCGCCCGGACCCGGGCCGGGCGCCCCGGACCGGCCGGCGGAACCGGAGGCGCCGCGCCGTACGGAGCCCGCCGACGTCTCCTTCATGTTCACCACCTCCGGTTCCACCGGGCGGCCGAAGATCGTGCCACTGAGCACGGGGGCGGTGGACCGCTTCACCACCTGGGCCGGCGAGCGGTTCGGCGTCCGCCGGGGAACGACGGTCCTCAACTACGCCCCGCTCACCTTCGACCTGTGCCTGCTGGACATCTGGACCACGCTCAAGTACGGCGGCCGCGTCGTCCTGGTCGATCCGGCCCGGGCCACCCAGCCGGGCTACCTGCTGGACCTCGTGTCCCGCCACGCGGTCCAACTCGTCCAGGCGGTACCGATGTTCTACCGGCTGCTGGTCGACGCGGCCGCCGGGAGCGGCCGGCGGCTCGACACCGTCGAGCACGTCGTCTTCACCGGCGACAGCATGCCCGCCCGCTGCCTGGCCGAACTCCCGCAGCTGTTCACCGGCGCGCGGTTCTACAACATCTACGGCTGTACCGAGACCAACGACAGCTTCCTGCACGAGGTCGACGGCACCGAGCCGGCGGACGGCCCGGTGCCGATCGGACGCCCGCTGCCCGGAGTCCACGCGGTGGTCGTCGGTGCCGACGGCGGGATCGTGACCGGGCCGGGGACCGGCGAGCTCCACGTCGCGACGCCGTTCCAGACCGACGGCTACCTGGACCGGGAGCAGGACGCGGACAGGTTCGCGACCCACCACCACGACGGGGAGGCGCGGCGCTACTTCCGCAGCGGCGACCTCGTGCGGCGTGACCGGGACGGCCGCATCACCCTGGAAGGCCGCAACGACCACCAGGTCAAGGTCCGCGGCGTGCGGGTCAACACCCACGAGGTCGAGCAGGTGCTGCTCGACCATCCCGACGTCGTCGAGGCGGCCGTGGTGACCGTGCCCGACCCGGTGGCCGGCCGCCTGCTGCGCAGCGTGGTCCGCCGCGCCCCGGACAGCCGGCTGAACTCGCTGGCGCTGCGCCGGCACTGCGCACAACGGCTTCCGCTCACCGCCGTCCCCTCGACCCTGCTGATCGTGGACGACCCGCTGCCCAGGACGTCCACCGGAAAGATCGACCGCACGCCCCTCCAGCCCGCCTGCTCCCCGTCCCAGCCAAACGAAGGAACGGCCACGTGAAACACGCCGCGGTAGTCACGCAGTTCATCATCGAGGAGTTCCTGCCGGACGTCGGCGCGAACGAACTGGACTCCGACTACGACCTCGTGGACGGCGGGGTCATCGACAGCCTCGGCCTGCTCAAGACGATAGCCTGGCTCGAGGACTGCTTCGACCTGCGCGTCGAGGAGATCGACCTCGACCTCGACCCGGACAGCTTCCGCTCGGTCGGCTCGATCAGCAGGTTCATCGAGCAGGCCCAGCAGCACCGGACGGACGCCCACTAGCCATGCACGAGGTGCTGCGAGCGCTGATCGACCGGGACCGCGCCGTCGTCGACCAGGAGATGTGGGGGTCCTTCTGGGACCAGCTGCGTGACGGCGCCCTCCGCTCCGGCGAGACGGTGGCGCTGCTGTCCTCGCTGTCCACCCGGATGCCCGATCGGGACACGCTGGTCGCCATGCTCCGCTCGCTGGACGAGCGCCGGCCGGCCGTCACCGCGCGGCTGGACCGCACGGCCAACATCGTCGGCACCGGAGGCGGGCCGGCCACGTTCAACATCTCCACCGCGGCGGCGTTCGTCGCCGCCGCCCTGGGCGTGCGCATCGTCAAGACGGGATCCCGCGCCTACACGAGCACCTGCGGCTCCCACGACCTGCTCGACCGCCTCGGTATCGGAACGACCACCTCCTACGAGCAGACCGACGCCCTGCTGGAACGCTTCGGCATCGCCTTCCCGGGGAACTTCGTCTACCCGCGGGAGGTGGCACTGCTGGCCCGGAGCATCGTGCCGATGGACCTGCGGATGATCGGCGGATTCATCAACTCCGTCGGCCCCTTCCTGGCTGCGGTGCCGGTCTCCGCCCAGCTCGTCGGTGTCTCGGACCATTCGCTGCTGCCGACTCTGGGCCAGGTCGCCGCCACCGTTGCCGACCGGAGGATCTGGCTGTGCTCCAACGAGCTGGGAGTCGACGAGCTCGTCAGCTCCGTCGACAACGTCGTCCTCACCAATGACGGCACCGACGCGATCCGACTGCGGGCCGAGGCTCCCGGGACTCCCGCAAGCGGCACCGACCCGATCGCCGGACTACGGCCGACCAGCGAGGGCGAGGACGTGGTCGACCACTTCCTCGGCGTGCTCTCCGGAGCCGGGACGGCTCTCGCAACGCGGACCGTCTGCCTGAACGCCGCCGCCCTGGCCGTCGCGAGCGGGCTGATCGACGGCTGGCCGGAGGCGATCAGGGCGGCCGACGACGCCCTCCGCAGCGACGCCGCCCGCGACCTCGTCGACCGCTTGCGCGCGCACCCGGCGCGCCGCGTGATCACCACGGCGCGTGCGCGGTGAGCGGGTTCTTCGCACGCCGGCCACCGGACCAGCCCGGCCTGGCGATGTTCCTCAACGCCGGAGATCCCCCGCTGCCCGTCCTGGCCGACGTCATGCGGATGCTCGACGACTGCCGCGTGGACTGCCTGGAGCTGGCGGTGCCCTTCCCCCACTCGGTCACCGACGGGCCGGTCATCCGCCGATCGGCGCAGCGGGCCCTGGCCGACGGCGTCGGACTCGACGAGGTGCTCGGACTCCTCAGCGGGATCCTGCCCCGGCTGCGCCACCTGCGGGTGGCGCTGCTGGCCGACTGGAGCCACACGGTCAGAGGCCTGACCGTGCCCGGCTTCGTCCGGCGGGTCGCCGACTCGGGCGTCGACGGCCTGCTGGTCCACGGCCTGCCGCCGCGGCTACGGGCCGGCTACCTCGAAGCGGTGCAGGAGGCGGGGCTGCCCGTGGTCGCCACCTGCTACGCCGCGTCGACGGCCGAGGTGAAGGCCGCAGCCGCCGAGTCCGCCACCGCGTACCTGTACCTGGTGGCCCACTACGGCCGCAGCGGCGGCGAGCTCACGGCCGACCGCCAGGAGCTGGCCGACGCGCTGGCCGCACTGCGCAGGACGACCGCCGTACCGATCGCCGTCGGATTCGGCGTCCGCTCCCGGGCGGACATCGACCTGCTGCACGGCCTCGGCGCCGACGCCGCGGTCGTGGGCAGCGCCGGGGTCGCCCGGATCGAGCACGCCCTCGCCGCAGGGGCCGACGTGGTCGAGGAGTTCCACACCTTCGTACAGACCGTTTCGCCGTACTCAGCAAACCGCTGATTCGGCAAGCCGCTCACTCAACAAACTGCTCATTCAGCAAACCGCTCACTCAACAAGCCGCTCATTCGGCAAACCGCTGATTCGGCAAACCGCTAGGAGGCACACCCGATGATCGTCCGACGCCTTGACGAGGTGACCACCGTGGACTGGGGCAACGGGCTCAGCCGCAGGTTCCTTCTCGAATCCGACGGCCTGGGCTACACGATGACGGACACCACCGTCCGCGCCGGCACCAAGTCGAGGCTGGAGTACCGCCGTCATCTGGAGGCCTGCTACTGCATCGAGGGAACGGGGCAGGTCGTGAACGCCGACGGCACGTCCCACCCGATCGAGCCGGGCACGCTGTACGCGCTCGACCTGCACGACGCCCACTTCCTGATCGCGGACCAGGACGCGGACCTCCGCCTGGTGTGCGTGTTCTCGCCCGCGTTGCGCGGCGACGAACGCCACAACCTGGACTCGACCGATTTCTCCGAGTACTAACAGGACTGACAGATGATCAGCTGGAACGCCGACCAGATCGCTCTGGGCGAGGGCATCGCCCAGTGGTGCGAGGAACTCAGCTCGGGCCATCTCGAAGGGGACGCGGAAGGCGCCTTCCCGTGGGACAAGTGGAAGCTGATCCAGCGGTCCGGAATCCTCGGCCTGCCGTTCGACGAGCAGTGGGGCGGGCTGGGCCAGGACCTACTCACCACCATGCACGTGCTCGAACAACTCGGCACCGGGTGCCGTGACGGCGGACTGAACTTCTCGGTCGCCACCCACCTGGTCAGCGTCGGAGTCCCGCTGCAACGGTTCGGCTCGCCGGAGCTCAAGGCGCGCCACCTGCCGGGGATCTGCTCGGGAGAGACGATCGGGGCGCACGCGATCAGCGAGACCGAGAGCGGCTCCGACGCGCTGGCGATGAGGACCACGGCCACCCGCGAGGGCGACGGCTTCGTGCTGCGGGGCGGCAAGGCCTTCATCACCAACGGCCCGGTGGCCGACGTGTTCGTGGTCTACGCGCGCACCCACCCGAAGGCCGGCCCGCTCAGCATCACCGCCTTCGTCGTGGAGCGGGACACCCCGGGGCTCGTCGTCGGGCCGCCCGTCGCCACCATGGGGCTGCGGACGGCGCCGCTGGGCGAACTGCACTTCGACGACTGCCGGATCCCCGCATCCGCCGTGATCGGCCGGGTCGGATCAGGGTTCCTGGTCCTGGACCACGTGATGAAGTGGGAGATCCTCTGCTCCTTCGTCATCAACACCGGGCAGATGCGCTACCGGCTCGACCGCTGCGTCGAGTACGCCAAGGAGCGCGTCCAGTTCGGCAGTCCGATCGGCTCGTACCAGTCGATCTCCCACAAGCTCGTGGACATGAGCATCGGCTTGGACACCGCGCGGAAGTGGCTCTACGACACGGCCGTCCGGCTGACGGAGGGCGAGAACGTCACGAGGGACATCGCCGTCAGCAAGGTCCTCGCCAGCGAGAGCAACCTCTCCTCCGCACTGGCCGCCGTGCAGATCTTCGGTGGCAGCGGGTACCTGGCCGAGTACGGACTGGAGAAGGACGTGCGCGACGCGGTCGCCGGCCCGATCTACTCGGGCACGTCGGAGATCCAACGCAACCGCATCGCCGCCATGTTGGGGTTGTGACACCTGATGCTGGTCAAGATCTGCGGAGCCGCCTCGGCCGAGGACGTGGCATCGCTCGACAGCGCCGGAGCCGACTTCGTCGGCCTGTGGCACGGCGTCCCAGGCGGCCGTGCCGACCTGACGCTCAGTCAACTCGCCTCCCTCGCCGACGCCGTACACCGAACGGCGCGCATGCATCCGGTCCTCGTGACCTTCCTCAACGACGCCGAGACGCTGCGCGCGGCGACGGCCGCGGCCCGGGTCCGGTGGGTCCAACTGCACGGCTACCAGCCGCCGGGCCTGGTCCGCGCCCTGAAGGGCACCACGGACCTCACCGTGGTCAAGGTGCTGCACCTCGGCACGGACACCCGCGCGGAGCGGTCCCTGATCGCGGCGTACGAGCGGGCCGGAACGGACCTCTTCCTGCTGGACGCGGTCGCCGGAGACGGCCGGATCGGCAGCACCGGGCAACCGGCGGACTGCGGGGCCGTCATCGAGATCGCGGACCGCCTCTCGCGGCCCTTCCTGCTGGCCGGCGGCATCTCGGCCGACAACCGGGAGGACTACCGGGCGGTGCTGGACCACCCCCTGTTCCTGGGCATCGACGTGGACACGGCGGCCAGGGACGGCGACGGACGACTGAGCGCCGACCGGGTCACGGCCGTACGGCGCGGCTGGCGTGATCCGAAAGCGAGGGCCTAGATGACGGCCGCGTTCATCGAGGCGCTGCTGGACGCCCGCCGACCGGTGATCATGGAGCTCAAACGGCAGGACGCCGCCGGGCACGACCTGTTCGGTGACAGGTCGGCCGCCCGGCTGGTCGCCGACTACCAGGACGTCGGCGCACCCTGCCTGTCCGTGGTGACCGGCCAGTGGTTCGGCGGCACCCCGGACCTGCTGCACGAGGTCGTGGCGGCGACGGACCTGCCCGTGCTGCAGAAGGACTTCATCACCCGCCGGAGCCAACTGCACCAGGCCCGCGAGAGCGGCGCGTCCGCGGTCCTGCTCACCGCCGCGCTGCTGCCGCGCACCACCCTGGGCCATCTGGTCGAGCTCGGCCTGAGCCTGGGCCTGACGCCGTTCGTCGAGGTCACCACCGAGGAGGAGATCAGCCGCGTGCCGCGCGCCGAGGAGTGCGTGGTCGCGGTGAACAACAAGGACATCGCCACCCGCGAACGCGGCGCGGGCGACCTCGGGCGAAGCTCGTCGCTCCTGCCCGCGGTACTGGGCAGCGGCACCCGGTGCCCGGTGAGTGCCGGGGCCATCCGCTGCCCCGATGACGCCGCCCGCCTGCTCGGTGAAGGCTTCGCCGGTGTACTCATCGGAACGGGCCTCCTGCGCGCCGCCAGCCTTCCGCAATGGCTGGACGGCCTCGACACCCACCTCGACTCCCGTCTTGGCACCCACCTCGGCTCCCGTCTTGGCACCCGTCTCGACACCGGCCGTGAACCGGCTCCACCCGTCCGCCGCCCGGCGGACCCCCCGACCACCGACATCTGGAGGTAACGGCATGACCAGCGAAGCATCCGAGCAGTGGAAGGTCGTCGTCAACGACGAGGAGCAGTACTCGATCTGGTCCGCCGACCGCGAGTCGCCGGCGGGCTGGCGCGAGGTCGGCGTCCGGGGCGCGAGGGACGAATGCCTCGCGCACATCGAACACGTGTGGACCGACATGCGCCCCCGCAGCCTGCGCCTGCGGTCCGTCCCGGAGGGCGGTGCGCAGTGAACCGGACGCTCGCACCGCACGGCGCACGCCCGGTGGCCGAGCCCCTGCTCTCCACCACCCTGAACCTCCCGGGGTGCCAGGCCCGGGGCTGGGTCGTCGTCGACTCCATGGTCGACGGCCTGGCCCTGGGCGGCACCAGGATGACCCGGACGGTGACCGAACAGGAGCTGACCGGGCTCGCCAGGGCGATGACCCACAAGCTGGCACTGGTCGGCCTGCCCATCGGTGGCGCCAAGGCCGGCATCGCACCCGATCCGGGCGCCACCGTCGAACGGCGGGCGGTGATGCGGGGGTTCGGCCGCGCCGCGGCCCCGCTGCTGCACGGCGGGGTGTACCTGGGGTGCGACCAGGGCACCACCTACGCCGACCGGCAGGTCGCCTTCGAGGCCGCCGGGTACGACGTCACCCGCCGCCCCGGCACCACCCGTCTCACCGTCGACTGGGCCGAACTGTGGGACCACATGGCCGACATCACCGGGTTCGGCGTGGCCGTCGCGGTGCTCGGGGCCCTACGGGCCTCCGGTGCGCGGACCCCGCAGCGCATCGCGATCCAGGGCTTCGGCACCGTCGGGCGCGCGGTGGCCGGCCACCTGGCCGCCCACGGCCACTCGGTGGTGGCCGTGGCCGACGTCCGGGGCACCATCGAGGACCAGCGCGGACTGCCCGTCGCCGAACTCGCCGCGCTCACCAGCAGCGACGGCACGATCGACCGGAGCCGCCTGCCCGCCCGGGTCACCGTCCACGGGCCCGGCCAGGCGTGGCTGCACGTCGACGCCGACGTGCTGGTGCTGGCGGCATCCGCCTCCGCGGTCGACGAGGAGGCGGTGCCGGCGGTCCGGGCCGGCCTGGTGGTCGAGGGCGGAAACCTGAGCTGCACCCCGCCCGCCCGCCGGTTGCTGCGCGAGGCCGGCCACACCGTCCTGCCGGACGTGGTCGTCAACGTCGGCGGAGCGGCGGCAACCGGGTGCGTGCTCGCCGGGCTGGCCCCGTCCGACCTGCCGCTCCCGCAGCTGTCCGAGTGGCTGCGCGAATGGGTCTCCAGCAGGATCGCCAGGAACTGCGAGCTGGTGCAGGAGCTGAGCGCCTCGGGCAGCGCCGATCCGGTCGCGCAGCTCCTCGGTTCGCGCGGAGCCCCGGCCGGCGCCTCCGAACCGGAGGTGCCGGCCGAGCGGTGACCCGGCGGGAGGTGTCGGCCGAACGGTGACCGGCGGGAGGACGCGCCCTCGCGGCCTCACTCGAACGTGGCTTCACTCGAAGCGAACCGCCCCCTTCGTGGTTGCTAGCCTCCCGGGATGACCGCGACATTCGACGCAGCCGTCCGCGCCCGGCTGCGGGCACCCAACATCTGGTACGTCGGCACCGTGTTCGCCGACGGAGCACCGCAGGTCAGCCCGATGTGGGTGGATCTGGAGGGCGAGGGGGAGCTGACGTTCAACACCTCGGTGGGGCGGGTGAAGGAGGAGAACCTCCGTCGCGACCCGCGCGTCTACCTCTCGCACGCGGACGCCACCGACCCCTTCGACCGCGTGCAGATCAGTGGCGTGGTGGCCCGCTTCATCGAGGGCGAGGAGGCGCGTGACCGGATGGACCGGCTGGCCCGCAAGTACCTGGGCGTCGAACGCTTCGAGTGGACCATGCCGGGTGAGCAGCGGGTCGCGGTGATCGTGCGCCCGCTCAAGGTGCGGCACATCGTCGGGGTGGAGCGCTTCCGTCCCGGCGGGCCCGTCCCTGCCCCTGAGTAGCACTCCTGCCGGGCGTCGTCATCGAGACCCGGCGACGGGTCGCCGTTCCGGAGGCCGGTGCGGAGGCCAGTGCGGAGGCCAGTGCAGCGACTCGTCAGCGACCGGAGCGACCGAAGCGACTCAAGGTCGGCGGTCAGTGCGCGCATGCGCGACCGGCCGCGCGTGAACCCGGCTCCCCTCATCAGGCCCCTCGGGATCGATCATCTAGGCTGGCGCGGTGACTGATGAGCAGGAGCGGGTGCAGCCGTCGGGAGTGTGGGCCACGGCGGTGGGGGTGGCCAGGGTGCGGGCGCTGGAGACCGAGCGGGTGGACGCGTTGTTCCGCGACCCACTGGCACAGGCCTTCGCCACCGCCGGCGGCCTGTGGCCCTCCTCGCCGCCACCCGCTGACGAGGCCGCGCGCCGCCGCCGACTGGCCGTGTCGTTCTCCATCGTCATCAGGACGAAGTTCCTCGACGACCTGTTGCGGCAGGCCTCCGCGTCCGGGGTCCGGCAGGTCGTGCTGCTCGGCGCCGGCATGGACAGCCGCGCCTTCCGGATGGACTGGCCCGAGGGCACCCGGCTGTTCGAGGTCGACACCTCCGCGCCACTGGACTTCAAGGCCTCGGTGCTGCGCCAGGAGCGGGCCGTCGCACGCTGCGAGCGGATCACCGTCGCGGCGGATCTGCGGGAGGACTGGCCGGCCGCGCTGGCCGCCGCAGGGCACGACCCGGCCGCGGCGACCGTGTGGATCGCCGAAGGACTGCTGATCTATCTGCCCGAGGACGCGGTGGAGCTGCTGCTGGCCCGGATCAGCGCGCAGTCGGCGGCAGGCAGTCGGATGGGGCTGACGTTGGGCTCGCGCGGCGTGATCGAGCGCTTCGGCGCGGACGCTGTGCCCGGCTCGGCGGCGTCCATGTGGGTCTCGGAGATGCCCGACGACCCGGTGCGCTGGCTGGCCGGGCACGGCTGGGAGGCCGACAGCCACACTCTGCGCGAGCGCGCCGCCGCCTACGGCCGCCCGGTCAGCACCCCGGCGCAGCGCGAGGAGCAGCCCGGCGGACTGGTCTCGGCGGTCCGCCGGTAGGGCGCCTCCCGGTTCCCCGGTTCTCCGGTTCTGCGGTTCTGCGGTTCCCCGGATCATCGGTTCCAGGGGAGCCTGATCCGCCCAGCAGCCGCCCGGACGCTGCCACTTCACGTGAACGAGTCCAGGCCGCCGGCGGGGACGTCCCGCTGGAGGTCGCGGATGTGCGGGACCGTGGCCGCCACGTCCAGCGCGTTCCGGCAAAGGGTTCGTCAACGGTCATTCCCGAACTCCCGGATCCCGCAGGTGGCATGCCCACCGGGTCCGGCCGGACCGGCATTCGCCGTGGTCGGGAGGTGGAGGGGAGTTGGCGAAATCGTGTCCATGACCGGTCCGGCCCCGTTGACCGCCGGTACGGCCGGGCGGTTGGCTCGGCCCGAGCCGGCCGGCGGGGGCGGGAGGCGGTACGGCCCGAGGCAAGGGGAGGACGGTTCAGGTGGAACGGACGAACGCGAGGACCCGCGGCCGGTGGGCGGTACGGGCCGGCAGCGTGCTGGCAGCCGCACTCCTGGCCGCCACCACGGCCCAGGTCCAGGCCCAGGCCCAGGCCGCGCCGCTCCCGGAGGGCACCGTCACGGTGAACGTCGCCCCCGACGGCACCCCGGCCGACGACTGGTCGGAGCCGCTCGGCCTGAGCGCCGACGGCCGCTACGCCCTCTTCACCTCGCTGGCCGCCAACCTGGTGCCCGGCGACACCAACCGCCTGTACGACGTGTTCGTCCGCGACCTGTGGACCGGGCACACCGAGCGGGTGAGCGTGGCCGACGACGGCGGCCAGCTCGACGGCTCCACCAACCAGGCGGCGATCAGCGCCGACGGCCGGTACGTGGCCTTCAGCACGAACGCCGCCGACGTCGTCCCGGGGCAGCACGGCGGCGGCCGGTTCGACGTCTACGTCCGCGACCGCTGGACCGGCCGCACCGAACCGCTCACCGCGGGCACCGGCGCCGGCAACTCGCTCGACCCGGCGATCAGCGCCGACGGCCGGTACGTCGCGTACACCTCGGACCGCTCCGACCTCGCCCCCGGCACCCAGCCCGGCACCCAGCCCGGCGTCCAGAACATCCACCTGACGGACCGTCGGACCGGCACCACCCGCCTGGTCAGCACCGGCCGCGACGGCGCCGCCGCCGACGGCGGCTCGGTCGAGCCCTCACTCAGCGCCGACGGCCAGACCGTCGCCTTCCGCTCCAAGGCGACCAACCTGCTGCCGACCGCGCCCACGACGGCCACAACGGCCACGGCCACGGCCGCCACCAAGCCCCCGCCCGCACGGCAGCTCTTCCCCCTCTACACCTACGACGCGCGCACCGGCCGGATCCAGGGCGCCAGCATCGACGCCGCCGGCACCCTGCGCGACGCCGCCAAGGCCGGACGCCTCAGCCCCGACGGCCGCTACGCCCTCTTCCGCGTCTTCGAGCGCGAGCAGGACGTCGTCCAAGTCCGCCTCTACGCCCGCGACCTGCGCACGGGCACGGTGACCACGGTCTCCGCCGTCGACTCCCAGCCCGCCGTCATGACCGCCGACGACCGCTGGGTCTACTTCGCCTCCGACTCCGCCGCCCTCGTCCCCGGCGACACCAACGGCGTCGCGGACGTCTTCCGCCGCGACCTGTGGACCGGCCGGACCGAACGCGTCAGCACGGCGGCCGACGGCAGCCAGCGCCCCGGCGCCTCCACCGCCCCCAGCGTGGACGCCCTCGGCACGACGGTCCTGTTCAGCACCCTGAACGGAACCGGCGCGGAGCTCCTGGCCCGCCGCCTGCCGCCACTCTGACTCCGGTCGAACTCCCCTCTCCGGCACTCCCGATGACGGCGACGGTGCAACGCGCCGGAGAGGGTCCAATTCGGTTGAGCGGCCGACACGGCCCTGATAACAATGTGACATGATACAAGGACTCAAGATCGCCCTCCGCGCACGCCACGAGAGCGACGTAGCCGTTCTGCAGACCGAACTGTACGACGACGTCGCCGTCCGATCCCGGGCCGACTCCCGCCCCTGGCGGCCCATCTCGCCGGGCGCGGCAGAGTCCCCCTACGCGCTGACCCCGCCCTCGGAGGAAGCGGCCTGCTTCTCCGTACTGGAGCTGGCCTCGGGGGAGTTGGCCGGGGAGGCCGTGCTCTGGGGCATCGACACCCACAACCGCACCGCCCACCTCGGGATCGCCCTGCGCCCTGGCCTGCGCGGCCGGGGCCTGGGCACGGATGTGGTCAGGGTGCTCTGCCAGTACGGCTTCGCGGTACGCGGCTTGCACCGGCTGCAACTGGAGACCCTCGCCGACAACGCCCCGATGATCGCGGCCGCCCGCAGGGCCGGCTTCACCCTGGAGGGAACGCTCCGCCGCTCCGCCTGGGTGTGCGGCGAGTTCGCGGACGAGGCCGTCCTCGGGCTCCTCGCCGAAGAGTGGAGGCCGTGACCATGCCTACCAACACGGAGATCATCGGCCTGGCCCTGGACCGGATCACGGCCGGGTACGTCTTCCCCCAGCGAGTCGTGGGTGTCGTGCCGGACCTCGCCACCACCTCGGGGCAGGCGCTTGCGGCGGCGCACAAGGACGCACTGCACCGCGCGGCATAGCCGCCTCAGCGCCTTCGGTGATGCCCGGAGCCTTGCAGGGACCGGGACGTCGGGGCCGCTTGCGGGGTGGCCGATCCGGTCGGCGACGGGTGGGGCGCCGTCGGCCGGGGCGAGGCTCCGGGTGACGACGTTGACGTCGACCGCGGTGATGATCACACGGAACGGGATGCCGCCGCCGTCGCTGATCAGGTGGTCCTTGTGGATCCGACGTTCGTCATCCTGAAGGCCGCGAAAGGGTGAACTGCTCCATCTCGGTCCCGTAGTAGCGGTCAGTCAGTCCGCGCCCGGCCATCCCCAACCGGCGGCAGACCGCCATCGAAGGATCGTTGCCCGGCCGAACGACCGCGTGGACCTCCGCCAGCCCGCTCGCGAACCCGGCCGCCACCAGAGCCCGGGCCGCCTCAGTGGCGAAACCGCTCCCCCAGCTGTCGGGATGGAAGTGCCACCCCACCTCCACCGCGCCGTCCCCGTCCGGAATCGGCGCCAGCAGCACCGTGCCTACCAGCACTGCCGTGTCCCGCCGCTCCACGGCCCAGCACCCGAACGGCGGGTTCACCGACCGTTCCCGGAAGCGCCCGATCAGCGCCTCCGCGGCCCCCTCGTCCGCCAGCACCTTCGGCTCCGCGCCCAGCCACCGGGCGACCTCCCAGCGGGAGTAGATGTCCAGCGCACGGTCGCGGTCGGCGGGCCGCCACTGGCGCAGGGTCAGGCGTTCGGTCTCGTACACGGGATCTCCAGGGTGAGGGTGGGCATGCCTGCGGGCGATCCTCCTCCTCGTGGACCACAGCAGCCACGGGATTTCCGTCGCGTGGGGTGCCGACCCCCTTGCTCGGCGAACGTCACCGCCACCCGCCATCGACGACGCCGTCACCACCGGCTCCAGCAGCTCCTGGTGAGCCCGGGTCCGTTTCACAGGGGCCTTGCCAGACACTACGGTCACCGTACTATGGTGGGGAACGTGAAGAACAAACGCTCCATGCAGGAGCCGACCTTCCTGCTCCTCACCGCGCTGGCCGACCGGCCCCGGCACGGCTACGCGCTCGGCGACGAGGTCGCCGCGATCTCCGAAGGCCGGGTACGGCTCGGCGCCGGCAGCCTGTACGGCACCCTCGACCGACTCCTGGCCGAGGGGCTGATCCGCGTCGAGCGCGAGGAGACGGTGGACGGGCGCCCCCGGCGCGTGTTCGCCCTCACCCCGGACGGTGAACAGTCGCTCAGGAACGAGGCCGAACGCCTCCGCTCCGCACTGCGCGAGGCCGACCGGCGCCTGACGCAGACCTGGACCCGTCCCGCAGGAGGCACGGCATGACCTCGAAGCACCCCTTGAACACGCGCCTGCTGCAACGGGCCCTCCGGCTGTACCCGGCTTCCTACGGCGCCGGTGCACTCGCGGAGGTCGCCGACCTCGCCCAGCACCGGATCGCCCGCTCCGGCTCCGCGGCGGGGCTGCGCGAGGTGGCCGACGTCGCCGGGCACGGGGCCCGGCTCCGGCTGGGGATGGTCTCCCACCGGCCGCCGGGCCGGGCGTTCGCCATCGCGGCGCCGCTCGCCGCGATACTGGCCGGAACGTACGCGGCGACCTACCTGTGGCGGAACCTGCGGCTCGCCATCAGCCCCGAGTCCCCCGGCTTCCCCGCCGGAGTCCCGGTGGGAGGCGCGCTCCTGGCGGCGATGTCGCTGCTCGTCCCCGCTGTGCTGACGGCCTGCGCGGTCGTGGCCGGCCGCTGGTCGGCCGCACGGGCCCTGGCCCTGGTGTCGCTGGTACTGGCGCCGCTGTTCTACGCCATGTGCCGCTTCGGGCTGCTCGACCTCGACTTCCGCACCGCGGCCGAACTCGGCCTCGGCCCCCGGGGGTTCGGGCTGATCGTGCTCAACACCCTCGTCCTGCTGGTCGCCCCGCCGGACCGGACCCGCAGGACCGGTGCCGGGCTCTGGCTGGTCGCCGCCACGGTCACGGCCCTGGGCATCGGCGCCACGATCACCGGCGAATCCGCCGAGCGGATCCTCACCTCCGGCTTCGGCACCTGGGCCCCGCTCGCCACCGGTGCCGCCCTGGCCTTCACCGCCCGGACGGCCGGGAACGCGGCCCTGGCCGCGACCGTCCTGGCGGCGCCGCCCGTACTCACCCCCGTACTCCTCGGCGGCCACGCGTCGGTCGCGGCGATGCTGCCTCAGCTCCTCATCCCGTCCGCCTTCGGCTACCTGACGGCCCGAAGCGCGATCCTCCTCATCGACCGTCTCCCCCGACGGGGCCGTGTCTCCCGCCCCTGACCGGCTCCGCGCCAGGACGCCCTGGCCCTCTCCCCCGGTGAGTCCGGCCGGCCGGAGCTCGGCGAAGGCCGACGCGCCGAGGTGCTGCAACAAGGTCGGTAGGTCCGGACATCGGTCTGTCGGAACAGCCGTTGTGCTCACGGCTTCGACAGCACCGATGTCGAGGCGCCCTTGCTGGAACTGACGGCCTACCGAGAAACCACCACCCGACTCCATCCGCGACCGGGGCGACCGGACGTGGCGGCGAGTTCCGTGGGCGGTCCGCTGCGTGACCGACCACCGGCACCACCCGGGTCGAACCGAGTGTCGCCCGCATGCTCAGTTCCTCGACGCTGGTCACCGCGCACCTCCGACCACGACGGGCACGAGGCGGCGATGTCACCTCACGTGCTTCCGCGTCCACCGATTCGTCGAGCTGGCCTGACCGGTCGTTGGCGCGGAGAGGGTCTGCGAGGTACGGCTCGGCGGGTCGGATGGACACGGTCGCGGCAACCGGGCCCGGCCGGGTGTCAGGGGTGGTAGTCGGTGAGGGTGTGGGTGGGGATCCAGCCCTGGGCGCGGGCGCGGGTGAGGTCGAGGACGACGCTGCGGGTGAGGAGGTCGACGGTGTAGGGGGTGAGTCCGGGGATGCGGGTGGTGCGGGCGGCGAGGCGAGCGAGGGGTGCGGGGAGGTGGGCGATGCGGGCGGGGACGCGGTGGGCGGTGAGGACGTGGCGCAGGGCGTCGTCGCGGCGGTAGGGGGTGGCGTCGGCGATGTTGTAGGCGCCGGGCGGCCAGGGCGGGGTGCCGGTGAGGCCGAGGGCGGACAGGCAGGCGTCGGTGAGGTTGGCGACGGCGGTGAGGCTGAGCGGGATGTCGCGGCCGGGCAGCGGGAGCAGGCCGTGCCGGGCGCGGGCGAGCAGTTGGGGGACGAGGTGGGGGTCGCCGGGGCCGTAGACGGCGCGGGGGCGCAGGACGACGGCGCCGGCCGCGAGGGCGAGGCGTTCGGCGGCGGCCTTGGTGCGGCCGTAGGCGTTGAGGTGGCCGGCGGCGGTGGGGTGGTCCTCGGTGACGGCGGGGGCGGCGGTGGCGGCGGGGGCGGTGCGGGCGGTGGTGCGCGGGTCGTAGACGCTGGCGCTGCTCACGTGGACGAGGGGGCGGCCGGCGGCCGCGCGCAGGACGCGTTCGGTGCCGGTGACGTTGACGGCGTGCTGGTGGGCTTCGGCGGGATCGCCCGGGGGCAGGTCGGCGACGGCGGCGGCGCAGTGGACGACGAGGTCGGCGCCGGTGAAGTCGGGCTCGCCCTCGTCTGCGTCCCAGGGGCGGTGGCGGCCGACCGGGCCGGGGCGGCGGCCGTGGCAGGAGACTTCGAGGCCCAGGGCGGCGGCGGTGCGGGCGAGGTGGGCGCCGCAGAAGCCGGTGGCGCCGGTGATGGCGAGGTGCATCAGGATCTTCCCCGTCGGACGGTGAGTTCGGCGTAGCCGGGCAGGGCGCTGCGGCGGTCGACCCGGGCGCGGGTGACGACCGGGTGGTGGGGGGCGAGCGCCAGGAGGAGGTCGGCGAGCAGGGCGCGGGCCAGTCCGGCTCCGGGGCAGGCGTGCGGGCCGGCGCCGAAGACGGCCTGGGTGGCGGCGGGATCGTCGGCCGGGCCGCGGCGGTGGGCCCGGGCGGCGTGCCGGGCGACCAGGACCAGTCGGTCGCCGGCCCGTACGGGGTGCCCGGCGAGGGTGGTGTCGGCGGCGGCGACCCGGGGCAGCAGCGGGGACGGGGCGGTCAGGCGCAGGAGTTCGGCGGCGAGGCGGGGTGCGGTCGTCTCGCTCACGGTCGGCCAGAGCCCGGCGTCGGCGCACCAGGCGACGGCCCGGGGCAGTGCGGCGACGGTGGTGTTCACGGCGGCGACGGCCACCATGGCGTCACGCGCGTCGGGCGCGTCGGGCAGCAGGGCGGCGAGCCGGGCCGCGGCGGCGACCGCGTCCGGGCTGCGGCGGCGGGGGCCGGGGAGGTGGTCGCGGGCGGCGTGGGCGGCGGCGTCGGCCGCGGCGTGGGCGAGGCGGTGCGGGCAGGACTGCGCGCCAGTCAGGGCGGCGGCCGTGACACCGGCCAACTCGCGCGCCAGTGAGACGATTTCGAGCTCGCCGGCGGCAAGGTCCGGGATCCGCGTCGCGAGCACGGCCTGCCAGTGCGGGCGGATCCGTTGCTGTGCGGCGGTGTCGAGGCCGCCGGCCAGGGCGCGGCGGGCGCTTCGGTGTTCGGCGCCGTCCTGGTCGAACAGCAGTCCGCCGACGGTGAGTTCGGCCGCTGCGCCGCCGGTGGTGCCGGGTGCGGTGCGGTCCAGCGGGACCCGGGTGAGCGCTTCGCGGTAGGCCTCGGTGCCGTGCACCAGCACGGTGCGGCCGAGCCGGACCACCGGGCGGCGGCGGGTGGCGGCGAGCAGGGCGAAGAGCAGGGGGTGGCTGCGCAGGTAGACGCGGCGGTCCCGGCGGCGGGCCCGGCGGGCGGCGGCGGGTGGGGGCGGCGGCGGGGGCACCGATGCGGGCGTCGGTGCGGGCACGGGGTCGGTCACCGGTCCAGCTCCCGTGCGCAGTGCGCGGCGGCCGCCGCCCGGTCGGGCTTGCGGGAGCGGCCCGCGAGCGGGACCTCGCCGAACAGGACGGCGTCCGGCCGGGCCGCTGCCATCCGGTCGAGCGGTCGGCGCAGGGCCTCGCGCAGGCGCCGCGGGTCGGTGCCCGGCGCCGGCTGGACGAGGGCGACCAGCCGCTCGTCGCCGTCCCCGGCCGGAACGCCGACCAGGACGGCGAGTTCGACGCCCGGCAGGTGCAGCGCCGGTTCGTACAGGCCGGGGTAGATGTTCTCGGCGCGGCGCAGCACCATGTCCTTGAGGCGGCCGGCGAGGACGATCCGTCCGTCGGGGGTGAGCGCGGCGCGGTCGCCGGTGCGCACCCAGGGGTCGGGGTCCTCGCCGAGGTAGCGGTGGCGGGCGCCCGGGCCGGTGAGCAGCAGTTCACCGCCGGTGGCGATCCGGGCGCGGACGCCGGGCAGGGGGGCTCCGACCAGGTCGCCGTCCCCGTCGTGGGCGCTCTTGTCCGCCTCCTCGACGGCGGCGGCCGGGAACAGTTCGGTGAGCGCGTAGACGCTCCAGGCCTGGTGGGCGCCGGACTGCTTGACCCGGCGCAACAGGGCGGCGTCGGCCGGGGCGGAGCCCGTCCAGACCCGGCCGGTGAAGCGGGCCCCGGCGGCGAGGGCGGCGCGCAGTTGCGGTGGGGTGAGGTAGGTGTGGGCGGGGTCGAGGCGGGCGAGTTGGCGGCCGAGCGCGGCGGGGCGGCGGGCGGGCAGCACGACGGCGGCGCCCGCGGCGAGGGCCGGGACGAGGACGAAGAACGTCCCGCCGAGGACGACCGTCCCGGGGCGCGGGTCGACCAGGTCGGCGACGGTGCGCAGCCCGGCGGCCAGCCCGTCCCTGGTGTGGACGACGGCGCGCGGGCGCGCGGTGGTGCCGGAGGTGAAGACGATCACCGCGTCCGTTTCCGGGCCTCCGTCAGGTCGGGCGGGCGGGGTCGCGCCGGCAGGGCGCAGGTGCGGCGCGCAACCGGGCAGGCGGCGGCCCAGGGTGGCGACCGGCCCGAGTGCGGTGAGACGGGGCAGGGCGAGGTCGGCGCGGCGGGCGAGCGGCCCGGCCCAGCCGGCCACGGCCTGGGCGGCGGCGTCGGCGAGGACGAGATCGGGGCGGGCCAGGGTGAGCCGGGCGGCGAGCACGTCGGGCCCGGCGGTCGGGTCGAGGACGGCGATGCGCAGGCCCAGCCGGTGCGCGGCGAGCATGACGGCCAGTGCGCGCGGCCCGGGCCGGACGGCGACGCCGACGGTGTCGCCGGGGCCGAGGCCGTGGGCGTGCAGCGCGGCGGCGTAGCCGTCGGCCAGGTCGGCGAGTTCGCCGCGGCGAATCACCGGGCGGACGGTGCCCAGGCGGGTGTGGCGCAGGACGGCGGGCCGGTCGGGGTGGTCGGTGCGCAGGGCGTGGGTGAGCCGGTCGAGCATGGCGGGGTCCTTCGGCGGGCTGCGGAGTGGCGGGCTGCGGGCTGCGGGCTGCGGCTGCGGAGCGGGTCCGGTCGGGAAAGGGCCGGTGAGGAGCGAGGCGCGCGGGCTGTCAGCGCACGTCGACGGCGCGCGGCCCCGCGCCGCGCTCCAGGTACCAGCGCGCGGTGCCCACCACGCCGTACGCGCGGATGCGCCGGGTGGAGTTCTGCACCACCATGTCGCGGCGGCGCACCACCGCCGTGGTGTGCCGGCGGACCCTGTTGAGGAACGCCCGGTCGGTGGGTGAGGGCCGCCGGGGCATGCCGCCGACGGCGAGGTAGAGCTCGGCGGTGATCGCCATGTTGTTGCCCGCGTGCATCCGGTACGGGGTCAGGTAGCCGTGTCGGCGGCGGTGCGCGGGCCGGATCCGGCCGAAGAAGGCGCCGAGCGCGACCAGTGCCAGGAACACCGCGCGCCCGGCCGGGCCGTGCTCGTCGTGGCGGGCGGCGACCCGGCCGCAGACCAGCCCGCCGGAGGCGACCAACCCTGCGCGGGCCGCGGCCGTCCAGCCCGGTTCGGGCAGGCAGTCGGCGTCGGTGCGGGCGAGCAGGGTGGCGCCGTGGGCGATGGCGTACCGGAAGGCGGTGTCCACCGCGGAACCGACGCCCTTCTCCCGCTCGACCACCACCTCGACCGGGAACGGCGCGTGGGCGGCGAAGGCCCGCACCAGGGCGACGGTGCCGTCGGTGGAGCCGTTGTCGGCGACGAGCAGGGTGAAGTTACGGTCGCGCTGGCCGGTGAGGGCGCGCAGCACGCCCTCGATCCGGGCCTCCTCCTGGTAGGCGGGGACCACCACCCACAGGTCGGTCCTCACGAAGCCTCCCAGACCATGGTCATGAGGCTGACGCCACCGCCGAGACCGATCAGCAGCACCTTCTCGCCAGGCGCCAACATGCCGCGTATTCGGTCGAGTTGCACGCCCAGCGTGGCACTGGCCACGTTGCCGAGTTCCGGCACGGTCAGGACCAGCTTCCCGGCCGGCACCCCGGTCAGCTCGACGAAGCGTTCCAGGTAGGGGATCGTCACCTGGTGCACCAGCACCCGGGCGTAGTCGTCCCAACCGAGGCCGGTGCGGGCGGCGAGCCGGGCCAGGGCCGCGGGACCGATCTCCTCGAAGATGCCGCGCAGTTCCTTGCCGCCGCCCCGGAAGTAGCTGTACTCGTCGCCGCGCGGGTGGCGGGAGCCGCCGCCGGGGATGCCGCCGGCCGGCCAGTGCTCGGAGGCCGTCTCCGTCCCGACGTCGAGGATGCCGCCCCGCTCCACGGCCTCGACGACGACGGCCGCCCCGGCGTCGCCGAAGGTGTAGCCGGCGAAGCCGTCCCGGAACTCCGCCGGGGAGGACGGCGTGCGGAGCATGGCCCGGCTGGGTGTCTCGCCGGTGACGACCAGGGCACGCCGGGCCCGGCCGGCCAGGATCATCGCGCGGGCCAGGTCGATTCCGTTGAGGAAGCTGTTGCAGGCGTTGCTGACGTCCAACGCGTGTGCACGGGTGCCGAGTTCGGCCTGCACGATGTGGGCGGTGGCGGGCTCGCACACGTCCCGGGTGGCGGAGGCGAACAGCAGCAGGTCCACGTCCTGCGGACGCAGTGCACGGGCGGCGAGGGCGCGTCGGGCGGCGCCGACCGCCAGGGTGGAGGCGTACTCGCCGTCGGCGGCGAAGTGCCGGGTGCGGATGCCGGTCGCCTTCTCGAACATCCGCTCCGGCAGGGCGAGTCGGCCGCCGGCGGTGACCTCGTCCTGGAGCTGCTGGGAGGTGAGCCGGCGGGCCGGCAGGTGGGAGCCGACGGCGGTGATGCCGATCCTCGGTGTTGCTGCTGTGTGCATGCCCCCATGCTCCGGCGGCACGACCGGGCCGACCTGAGTACGGGTACTCAGGCCGGCCCGCCGGGCTACCCGATCACGTCTGCGCAGATGGACGGTGGACGGTTGCCGGGACTCCGGCGCGTGCAGCACCCGTGGTGCCGTCACCGGTCCGGGTGGCTACTCGCCGCAGCGGCCGACCAACTTCGCGTTACAGCCCCGCCGAGACCCCGAGCCCTGTCATGATCGGCATGTTGCGTCTCGTAGATCCTCGATCCTCGGAAAACAGGAGTGGCTGTGGCAGAGCGGCAGAACGGCACGGTGAAGTGGTTCAACGACGAGAAGGGCTACGGCTTCATCACCCCGGAGTCCGGAGCGGACCTGTTCGTTCACTTCCGGGCGATCCAGGGAAGCGGCTTCAAGTCCCTGGTTGAGGGCCAGAAGGTGACCTTCGTGGCGGTCCAGGGCCAGAAGGGGCTCCAGGCCGACGAGGTCCAGGTGGTGGGGTAGTAGCAGTTCCTCCCCTTCCTCCCCCGGGCCCCGGTCCGAACGGGAGATGCGGGAGATGCGGGAGATCACGCCCTGGGCGGCCTCCGTTCGATCGGGGCCGCCCAAGCCGTTCTGAACGGCTGGCCGGCTCGCCGGGCGGTCAGCCGCCCGACGTCTCGACGGTCCTCAGCCGCGCCGGGTGCCGGCCGGCCGGTTGCGGTGGCGGCCGACGGTGCCGACGCGTTTGAGGGTCCGGACGATCGGGGCGGTCTCGACCGTGTCGATGCCCGGGAGGGCGCCGAGACGGTCGGTCAGGTAGTCGTACAGGTACTCGTCGTCGGGGCAGAGGACGGCGGCGAGGAGGTTGGTCCGCCCCGTGGTGGCGGCGGCGTAGGCGACTTCGGGGTGTTCCGCCAGGGCTGCGCCGACGGCGGCGAGGTGCGAGGGCCGCACCGACATCCAGATGGCGGTGGTGGTCGGGCTGCCCAGTAGCCGCTCGTCGACGTCCACGACGAAGAAGAGCGCTCCGGCCGCGCGCAGGTGGGCGATCCGGCGGCGCACCGTCGACTCGTGGCAGCGGGCCTCGGCGGCCAGCGCCGCGTACGTCGTACGGCCGTCGCGGGCCAGCGCGGCGAGCAGCGTGTGGTCGAGGTCGTTGAGCTCGGTGAGCCCGGTGGGCTCCAGCGACGGCGCCCAGGACGGCGACGACGGCCGGGCGTCGGAAGGCGGGAGCCTCGGGGGTGGGAAGGCAGGCGGCGGGAACGCGGGGGCGAGCGCGTCCCGCTGGTCCTGGTCCAGCGCGCAGGTCAGGGCGCCCCAGGTGGTCGGGCCGCCCTTGAACAGCCGCAGCACGCGCTGCGCGGTGATCGAGGTGACCCCCGGGAGCCGGTCGAGCAGTTGCACCGGCGCGTCCTGGGCGCGGTCGCGGTGCGCCACGAGATGGCAGATGATCTCGGTGGCGCCGGAGGCGAGCTGGACCCACCGCGTGTCCTCCCGCGCGGCCAGGGCCCGGGCCAGGCCGAGCGACGCGCCGGGGGCGGACTGCAGTCGCAGCGCCCACACGGTCTGCCCGACGGGCCGGGGGTTGAGCCGGCCGATGACGCGCAGCCCGGCGCTCTCGCGCAGCGCGGCGTAGCGGCGGGCGACGACCTGCTCGGAGACGCCCAGCACCGAGGCGATCCGGCACAGGGGGGCGCGCCCGTCGATCTGCAGGGCGTGGATCAGCCGGAGATTGAGGGATTCCACGGATCCAGACCCTACCCGGGGCGGTATCCGGCACCTACGTCCGGACTCGTTGCGTCCGCTCGCGGCCGATCCGGATCATCGGTGCGCAGGCCGACGCGGCGCCTGTCCGCGCGGAACTGCGATCCCCGTGACGGCCCGCGCCGAGGCTCGGCCGCCACCCGCGAGGAAGAGGAGGAGGGGAGATCCGGGCACACCACCCGGCTCCCCGACGACAGATGAGCACATTCCGTGATCTTCGGCATTACATCGACCACCTGACCGAGGCCCTCGGGAAGGACGAAGTCCTCCAGATCGACGGCGCCGACCGGGACCTGGACATCGGAGGCATCACCGAACTGCTGGCGGAGCGGGAAGGCCCCGCCCTGATGTTCGACAACATTCCGGGATTCCCCACGGGGTACCGGGTGTTCACCAACTTCATGGGGACGCCCGCCCGCACCGCGGTGGCGCTCGGGCTGCCGCACGACACCCCCAAGCTCGACATCGTGCGGGCCTGGAAGGACCTCAGCAAGCGGATCGAGCCCGTTCCCCCGGTGGAGGTCGCCACCGGCCCGGTCCTGGAGAACGTCCTGGTCGGCGAGGACGTGGACCTCGGGATCTTCCCCACCCCGCGCTGGCACGACAGGGACGGCGGCCGCTACATCGGCACCGCCTGCATGGTGATCACCCGCGACCCCGACAGCGGCTGGGTCAACGTCGGCACCTACCGGGCCTGCGTCCAGGGCCGCGACCGGCTGTCGCTGTGGATGCTCGGCAACCGGCACGCCAAGGCGATCGCCGAGAAGTACTGGGCGCGCGGCCAGACCTGCCCGATCGCCGTGGTGGTGGGCCAGGACCCGATCCTGTCGACCGCCGCCGCGATCGCCGCACCGTCCGGGATGTCGGAGTACGACCTGGCGGGCGGGCTGCGCGGGGAGGGCGTCGAGGTCCTGTACGCGCCGGGCAGCGAGCTTCCGATCCCGGCGCACGCCGAGATCGTGATCGAGGGCGAACTGCCGCCGGTCGAGGAGGAGTCCGTCCTGGAGGGCCCCTTCGGGGAGTGGACCGGCTACTACACGCACTCGGGCCAGGAGACCGTCGTCCGGGTCACCCGGATCCTGCACCGCGACGACCCGATCATCCTGGGCGCCCCGCCCATGCTGCCGACCATCCCGGCCGGCGACCAGGCCGTTCCGCTCTACTCGGCGTCGCTGACCTGGGACCACCTGGAAGCGTCCGGCGTGCAGAACGTCAAGGGCGTGTGGGCCTACGCCCGGCAGCTCCTGATGGTCGTCTCCATCGAGCAGACCGGCGCGGGGGACGCCATGCACGCGCTGCTGGCGGCGGCCGGGCGCAAGCGCACCGGCGGCATGGAACGGTACTTCGTCGTGGTCGACGAGGACATCGACATCACCGACATCAACCACGTCCTGTGGGCGATGTTCACCCGCGTCCACCCGACCGAGTCCATCCAGGTCCTGCGTGCGCCCACCACCGCCATCGACCCCCGGCTCGCACCCGACAGACTCGCCACCGGCGACCTGTCGATGGGCATCGTGCTCATCGACGCGTGCAAGCCGTTCGCGTGGAAGGACCGGTACCCGGCGGCCAACCGCGTCGACCAGGCCACCCGCGAGCGACTGCGCGAACGCTGGGCGGGCGTCCTGGCGCTGTAGCCCGCCGGGGGCGGTGAGGGAGCAGCGGCGCGCCCCCTCCCTCACCCTCCCCTCCGGCCCTTCCCCCCTACGCCAGGAGCACATTGTGTCCGCCACACCCCCCACCACACCCCCCGCCACCCGCCTCGTCATCGGAGTCACCGGCGCCACCGGCGCCCCGATCGCCGTCCGCCTGCTACAGGTCCTGCGCGAGGTACCGCAGGTGGAGACCCACCTCGTCCTGAGCACCTGGGCCCGCTCCACCATCGAGGTGGAGACGCCCTACAGCGCCCGGCGCTTCGCCGAACTCGCCGACGTGACACACAAGTTCGGCGACCTCGGCGCCACCATCTCCTCCGGCTCCTACCCGGTCGCGGGCATGGCCATCGTCCCGTGCAGCATGAAGACGCTCGCGGCCGTCCGGCACGGCATGGCCGACAACCTCATCGCCCGCGCAGCCGACGTCACCCTCAAAGAACGGCGCCCGCTGGTCCTTGTGCCCCGGGAGACACCCCTCAACGAGATCCACCTGGAGAACATGCTCGCGCTCTCCCGGATGGGCGTACGCATCGTCCCCCCGATGCCGGCCTTCTACGACATCCCGAACGGCATCGGCGACCTCGTCGACCACATCGTCATGCGCGTCCTCGACCAGTTCGACCTCCTCGCAGGCACCGCCGACATCGCGGAACGCTGGCAGGGCCTGGCCGACACCCGCCGCCACCACCCCTAGCATCGCGCGGCACACCCACCCCGCTACGAAACACCACAGCGCTGGTCGCAGCCACCCACGTGTGGCCGCGACCAGCGCTCTTCGGAATCAGTCGAGGATGGCGTCGATCTCCACTTCAACGAGCCATTCGGGATCGATGAAACGTGAAACCTCGACGACGGTGCAGACCGGACGGACCGACGCGAACCGCTCCCCGTGCGCTCGCGCGGCCTCCTTCCAGCGCGTCACATCGGTGAGCATGAGACGGGTCCGCACAACGTCCCCCAACGACGCCCCCGCCTCCTTCAGCGCGGCCTCCGCAATGTCCAGACACCTGACAGTCTGGGCGTACACATCGCCCTTCCCCACCGTCGTCCCACCGTCCCCGATGGGAGCAGTCCCCGCGACTGCAACGTGTGACCCCTTGCGGACTGCCCGGGAAAAGCCGATCTGAGGTTCGAGAGGCGAGCCGGAACTGACTATCTGCCGATGATCCATCGCACCATGCTCCCAGAGCACCGCACATCTGAAAACAGGCCCTCCACCGGGCACTTCGCCCCTGAAGCAGCCCGTCCCCACGCGTGCGGGGCCGATCACTGCGGTCAAGCCGCAGGAGCAATCCCCGCGCGTGCGGGGCCGATAGCCGAACGGCGCCCACGCTGAGGTCCTGAGCGGAGCAATCCCCGCGCGTGCGGGGCCGATTCCCAGATGACGGTCATGCCGGTGGCTACAGGGGAGCAATCCCCGCGCGTGCGGGGCCGATTGCTTTGACCTGGGGTGATTGAGCGTCAGAGCCGAGCAATCCCCGCGCGTGCGGGGCCGATTGGTCAGCCGGGGCCGCAGCCACGCCACCAGGAGGAGCAATCCCCGCGCGTGCGGGGCCGATGCTTCGTGACCTGCGGGTTTATCGGCGGGAGCGGGCTGAGAGGATCAGTCCGTCGAAGTCGACGGGCTTCCAGCGGTCCTTGCCGGCGGTGCGGACGGTCCAGCCCTGTTCGTTGGTGGCGGGTTCGACGAGGACGGCTTGGCCGTCGCCGATGCGGGTAGCGAGGAGGTCCCAGAGGCGGTCGCGGATGCGGCGGCTGGGGGTGCCGACGAAGACGCCGGCGTTGACTTCGACCATCCAGCGGGTGAGGTGGCCGCGCAGGCCTTCGGGGGCGGCGATGAGGATGATGACGGTCATGGGCTGTCCGTGTCCTGGGTGAACTCCGGGCCGATGATGGCCAGGTGTTCGTCTCCCATGCCCGGGTCGGAGACCGGGGGCGTCGGTGTGCCTTCCGTCCCGGACCAGTTGACTCCGCCCTGGACCGTGCCGACGCGTTCGTCCCAGAGTTCGTTGACCTCGACGTCCGGCATGTCGGTGCCGTCCGGGCTGAGGAGGGCCTTGACGTCGTGGACGATGCGGCCGAGCAGCTTGTCCTGGGCGATGCGGTCGCGCAGGCCGAGCCGGGCGTCGCGTTCCTCGGTGTGGCCCTGCTTGGCGAGGTCGAAGGCGAGGGGGATGGTGTATTCGGCTTTGTAGAGGTCCGCGATGTCGAGGACGAACGAGGTCGCCAGGCCGGTGTGGACGAAGCCGAGGCCGGGGCTGGCGCCCAGGCCGGTGATGACCGCGTGGCAGATCCCGTAGAGGGCCGCGTTGCCGGCCGACAGGAGGCGGTTGAGGTCGTCGCCTGCGGCATACGCATCGCCCGCCTTGTAGACCCGGCCGTTCCAGGGGACGCCGGTGCGCCGGGACTCGGCCTGGTAGAGCTTGCGGATACGGGCGCCCTCGCGGCCGCGCAGCTGCTGCATGGTGGCGGCGCTGACGTCCTCGCCGGGGAAGCGCATACGGTACATGGTCCGGGCGACGGCGAGGCGTTCCTTGGTGCGGCTGACGAGCCAGGCCTGCCGGTTGAGGAGGGCCGCGCCACGGCTGGGGCCGAGTCCTGCGGCGTACATCCGCACGCCCTGCTCGCCGACCCAGCACACGGTGGTGCCGGAGTCGGCGAGCAGGTTGACGGCGCCGTGGGTGATGCGGGTGCCCGGGCCGAGGAGCATCACGGCGACCATGGCGGCCGGGACTCGGACGGCCTCGCGCTTGTTGATGACGACGACGGCGTTCTCGTCGCGGTCGATGTGGCTGCGCTCGACGTAGACGCTGGAGACGCGGTCGGCGAGGCGGTGCAGGTCGTGGGGGTGGGCTTTCCACCAGATGTCGGCCATCGGTCAGTGGTGTCCGATCGGCAGCGGGGCGAGGGTGAGCAGGCCGCAGCCGTAGGCCTTGGAGGGGCCGATGCCGCCGAGGAGGGCGGCTTGGAGGAGGCCTGGGTCGGTGATGCGCAGCCGGCCGTCGAAGGTGGCGGTGGTGAGGGTGACCGGGCTGCGGGTGCCGGGCTTGGTGAAGGTGCTGCGGCTGCGGTCGGTGATCCGGGCCTCCCGCGCGGGCTGCTGTGCCTCTGCGGGGGTGTCCGGGGCCGACGGTTCGAGGCCCGGTGCCGCGCTGTCGGTGCGCGCTTCGGGGATGGTGAAGCCCCAGCGCTGGGTGCGTTCGAGGAACCAGGTGAGCTGCTGGGCGCCAGTGCGGTGGGCCATGCGGTAGGAGCGGTGGTGGAGTTCGGCGGCGGTCTTGGTGCGGTGGGGGCTCGCCTTGGCGGGCTTGGAGGTGTTCTGGACGGGGCTGGCCTTGAGGCGGAAGGCGAATTCGCGGCCGACGGCGAGCTGGGCGAGCAGCGGACTGTAGTCGCGGACCGCGTAGTGCTCGCCTTCGGCGTCGGGCCAGCCCGCCTGTTCGACGATGTGGGTCCAGTCGGGCTTGGAGGGGGTGAGGACCAGCAGCGTGGGGCGGCGCGGGTGGTCGGCGTCGAGGCGCCACAGGATCCGGTCGCCGGGGGCGATGTCGGGGACACCGGCTGTGACGGCGCCGTGCAGGGCGCGGGGGTTGGCGAGCAGGGTGCGGCTGGCGGCGCGCAGGGGGTTGATGCGGACGCGGGAGAGGTAGGTCATCTGGTCACCAGCCCAGCAGGGCGAACGGGTCGTGGCCGCCGGCCGCAGTGGCCGGTTGGGCGGTCGTGGTGGGCGGGGTGGACGCGGCAGACAGGGCGGACGGGGCGAGGCCGGTGGGGGCGTTGAGCCAGGCGTGGCGGATCCGCCGGGTGGTGAAGCCGCGTTCGCGGGGCGCGAAGGAGCGCGGGACGTCCTGCGAGGTGTCGTCGCCGGCCGGGTCGTCGAAGGTCGCGGCCAGGTCGATCCGGTGCGGCGAGAACGGATCCGGACCGCGTTCGGCCCGGCGGCGGTAGGCGGCCTTGACGGCGGTGCCCGCCTGCCAGGGCTCGTCCGCCAGCACGTCCTCCAGGGCTCCGGTGCGCACGGCGCCGAGGGCGATCGGCTGGGTGGGGACGCAGGAGCGGCGGCCGAGGGCGAGCGGGAAGGCGGGGCGGCGGATCGCCTCGGCGAGCGTCGCGACGAGGCCGGCCGGGCCCTGGACGGCGGCGACGAACACCGCGTCCTGGAGGTAGTAGCGGTGGGTGACGTGGGTGTCCTTGGCCGGGGAGGTCGGCTTCTGGATGCCCTTGGCGTTGACGCCGCTCTGCGGCAGCGGGCGGCCCCGGTAGTCGCTGACGGTGTGGTAGTCGCGCAGCAGCGTGCCGGTCTGGTCGATGCGCACGCCCAGGCGCAGGCCGACCAGGCCGGTGATGTCCGCTTCGCGGGGAAGTCCGGCGGCGGCGGCGAGCAGGCCGACGACGCCGGACTTGGTCGGCTGGGGCGGGGTGTCGCGGCGGTTGAAGGCGCTGCGGTCGCCCCAGGACTGGAGCGGCCCGGCCAGGCGCAGGACGAGGACCGCCTGGTCCTCCGCCTGCTCCGGGGCCGGTGCGGGGGTGGTGGTGGGGGTCGGGTCGGCGGGCATCAGTTGTCGTTCACCCGCTCGGTGAGGGCGGTGCGCAGGCCGTCGCGCAGCTCGGTGAAGGTGCGGTTCGCGCCGAAGGCCTCCGCCAGCTGCTGCGCGGGCTCGTCGACGCCGGTGTCCGCGCCGAGGGTGTGGCAGATGCCGACGTACAGCGGGCTGTCTCCCCACTGCTCGGTGGCCGTGGCGAACTCCACGGCGAGGCGGCGCGCGGACTCGGCGACGATGCCCCGGCTCGCCGGGACGGGGTTCTCGTAGGCGGACACGAGGTTCACGGGCTGGTCGGCGCGCACGACGACGGCCACCAGGCTGGGGCGGGTGCGGTGCGCGAAGGAGTTGCCGTAGCCGGTGGGCATGGACCGGGCGAAGGAGTCGACGAACAGGTCGACGGCGGCGACGGCGGCCTTGTCGTCGCCGAGGTTGCCGCGCAGCTGGTGCAGGCCCACGGTCGCGTAGCGGTAGAGGGTGGCGGAGTTGAAGCCGATGGTGCCGATCATGCCGGCGCCGGTCTCGTCGGCGGTGTTCTCGTCGTCGACGGCCGTGTAGTAGTCGAACTCGAGTTCGGTGGCATGGGTGGAGATCGCGTGCGCCACCTGGGTGGCGGCGTCGACGTTCAGGCCGGGAATGTCGGCGACCATCCGGCCGAAGAGCGCGACGTCGGCCGGGTGGCCGCTCTGCAGCTGCTCCTTGACCGGCAGGGGCTTGACGGCCTCGTCGAGGGCCTTGGCGTCGAGGGCGGCGAGGTCGGCGGCGGTGTCGGCGACCAGGTCGACGATGCCGTCCAGCTGGCGGCGCCCGTAGAAGAGCAGGTAGGCGGTGTCGCCCTCCTTCTTGCCGGCGGAGATCCCGGTCGACTTGATCAGGGCGTCGGCGATCCGCTGCGCGTCCTCGGCCTCGATGCCGGTGCGCTCGGTGATGCCCTTGGCGAGCTGGGCGGCGATCCGCTTGGTGCGGGTGGCGAGGTCCTGCCGGTCGCGGCTCTCGGCGAAGTGGATGCGGGTGGCACGCTTCCAGGCCTGGGAGGAGACGCGCGAGCGGCGCTTGCCGCCGAAGTACGCCTCCTTGGGGTTGCCGTTGTCGTCCCGGTTGAGGTTGGCCGGCGGGACGGTCTGCAGGATGTGGACGTCGATGTAGAGGCGGGCGGTCATGCGCTTCTCCTCGGGGGTGGTGGTGCCGGCGACGGGTGCGGCGGGGGGTGATCAGCTGTCGGCGGGCGTCTTGTCCTTCCACTCCTGGTAGCCGATCGCCCACTTGAGGCGGACCTGCGGGCGCCGGTCGGTGCTGTGCCAGGCCTGGATGTCGGCCATCAGGTGGCTGTAGTCCAACGGCTGTGTGATGGAACGCAGTTGGGTGATCAGGCCACGTAGGTGGACCAGCAGCGCGGACACGCTGGTGGCGCCCGCGAGTTGCGCGACCCGGGTGTCGAGCGCCTCCTCGCTGACCTTGCCGCTCCGGCGCAGCACTCGCAGCGCCTCCCCGAGCTTGACGCCACGGCGGTGCATCGGCTTGGACTGGCTCTGCTGGTGCAGGCCGTAGAGGGCCAGCGCGGCGTGCTCGGCCTTCTGCTCGTCGGAGACCTCGTCGCGCAGCGCGAGGACGTCGTTGACCTCGCAGCTGTAGAGCGGCCACATCTTGGGGCTGTCCATGACGGGGCGCCCGAGGCCGGAGCGCAGGGCCGCCAGGTCCTCGCCGGGCGGCCGGCGTGGTTGCTTGGTGCGGGGGTCGTACCGCCAGTTGTGGTCGGGGCCGGTGAACTCGTCCCAGTACCGGCGCCGTCGGGCGGCGGCGGCGTTCCCAGTCGCAGCGGTGTGCTCAGCGGCGGCGGTGTGCTCAGCGGCAGCCGCGGCGGTGTGCTCAGCGGCAGCCGCGGCGGTGTGCTCAGTCGTCAAAGTCCGCTCCGGGGTCGTGGTCGAGGGCGGGGCCGGTCTCGGCCGCCCGCGCGGCGGCCGCTTCCCGTACGGCGTCGGCGTACCGGGGAAGGATCTCGTCGAGTCGGCGCCGGAAGTTGGCGCCCGCGGTGCCGAGCCTGTAGGTCTGCGTCTTGCCCGCCTTGCCGCCCTGGCTGATCGTGCGGCCGCCGAAGGTGGTGGCGGGTGCGGCCAGCAGGAGCGTGTTCGCCGCGTCCCACGCCTGGCGGTGGGCGAGTTGTTCCCATGCGAGCCGGCCCCGCTCCAGAGCCTCGTCGTCTGCGCCGGCGGTGCAGACGCCGGCGAGCAGGCGGCGCACCAGGGGGTCGAGGGTGTGCAGGAGGAGTTCGCCCGGTCGCTGGCCCTTGTCCCAGGGGATGGGGTCCGTTCCGGCGGCCCGGCGCAGGTCGGCGGAGAGGTTGCTGACGGCCTGGGCGAGTCGTTCCGCCTGCTCGGCGACGTCCAGGAGGAGCAGTTGGGCCTCGCTGTCCTGCTGGAGGGCGAGCAGCGGCAGGGGGATGGCGTCGTGGATGACGTCCTCGACGATCGCGGACTGGGTGCCGTAGACCATGCCGAAGGTCTCGACCTGGAGCGGGTAGTCGGCGGGGAGTTGGTCGTCCTCTTGCAGGGCGCTGATCTGGTCGAGCAGGATGCTGGTCTCGAAGCCGCCGTCGGGGCCCTGGCGAGTGGGCGTGAGAAGGGCCTCCAGACCGCGCCAGGCGGCCTTGCCCTGGGTGTGGCGGCGCGGCCTGCGCTCGGGCAGGGCGGAGGCGGACTTCTTGGCGGGGGCGGTGAAGGTCCAGGCGGTGTGGGGCTCCTGCTCGGGCATGGGCGTCAGCCGGTCCCCCGCGCTGATGACGACCCGGGCCACCTTCAGCTGCCCGGCCTCGTCCTGGTGCGGGATGAGGCGGATCCGCCGGGCCTGCCAGGTCCACAGGTCGAGGAGGCCTTCGGCCGCGCGGGGCTGCCAGGCGGGGCCGTGCGGGGCGCGTTTCCACTGCGGGAGGCCGAGGTTGTCGGGCGGGGTGAGCGGAAGGTTCAGCAGGAGGGTCTCGTACAGGGTGCGCCCGGTGGGGATGATGACGCCGAGCTGGCCGAGCGGGCCGGTGGGGTTCCCGGTCGTCTTGCCCGCCTTGACCTGGTCATCGCCGACGACGCCGGTCTTGATCGCCGCGGTGTCCCAGCAGTGGGCGTGCACGAGCCAGTGGGCGGCCTGCGCCGGCGTCAGGTCGAGCGGATCCGCGTCGGTACGGGTGCCGAACAGCGGGACGTTGTTGCCGCTCGCCGCGGTCGCCACCAGGGCGGCGGAGCCCTTCGTCTCGTCCTTGGCGGTGCGCAGCCCGGCGACCTGCCCGAACGGGGCGGCGGGGTCGAAGAGGTCGAACTTCGCGTGGTGATCGGAGAGGTAGGCCTCCAGGCTGCCCAGCTCGCCCTTCGTGAATCCGCCCCGGGCGAGCCGCTCACCCTTCTCCCCGGGGTTCCGGGGCGCGCCGGTGGCGTCGGCGACGACGGGCAGCAGGACCTGGCGCAGGACGGCCGGCAGCTGGGTGGAGAACTCCACGACGAGGCCCTCGAACTCGTGGGCCCGGGCCAGGGCCTCAGCGATCCCCACCTGCACGGGGGGCCCGCCACCGACGGGTCGTACCGTCAGCCACGGTTCCTCGACAAGGTTGTACCCAGGCATGCGCTGATCTCCCAACTAGCCATGTTTAGCTTGTTGCTGATGCATCGTGGCACCGGCGGATGCCTGTTGTGGGGTGAATGCTTGAATTGCCGCCGGCCCCGCGGCATCGGTGCGCGGGGATGGCCCGTGGCCGTGTTTTCCGGCCCAGGTCGGCCGCAAGTCGGCCCCGCGGTCGCGGGGTTGAGGGGGTGGGTCGACGCCTGTTCGACTCACCCCCTCGCCTCTATCGGTACTGGGGCCCGCTGGGGCCCTCCACTCACCACGAGGCCGAGCAGGTCGTCGTAGCGCAGCTGGAAGTCACCGAGGGCTGCTTCGCCGTGCTCGTCGAGTTCGAGGGCCAGGCTGTATCGCAGCCATGGATGGTCGCGCCAGCCCGACAGCGGACCGAGCGCCTGCTCGGCAGTCTTTGTCAGTTTGGTGGGCAGGCGCACCGTCCCGGAGAGCACGTCGTCCACCATCTCGGCCGCGACCGTCCCGTTGGGGCCGACCTTACGGCCCGTCATCGCGTGGAAGTCTTCCCCGGTGCGGCGCACCAGCACGACCTCCACGCTCCGGTCCCCGTCCCGGACGAGTGCCTCGAACTGTCCCTCTGCCAAATTGCTGTGAGCTCCGAAGTGCAGACCGGCCAGAGTCTGCGATCCGTGCTCCCCGGAGCGGGTCAGGACGTACTGGGCTGCTTCATCTCGGCGCTTGGCCTGCCGCTTCTCCCAGTCCTGCCGCGCCTGCGCCTCGGCTTCGCCCCACTCCGCCGGGACGACGGGATCAGTGCCGTAGACCCGGGCGACCAGCTCCGGCACCTGGCCGGGGATGCTCCACGCGCCTGCGCCGGCCTTCGCCGTCCGCTCGGCCTCTGCGGCCGTACGCAGCAGGAGGTAGCGGCCGTAGATCCCCTCCGAGTCGCGCAGGATCTGCGGGGCGCCGTCGTCGTCGAAGTGCACGCCGGTGATGGCGACGGTGGGCCGGGACAGCCGGCGGGGGCGCTGCACGCCGTCGTGACGGTGGAGGCGTCCGATGCGCTGGAGGAGCAGGTCCATCGGAGCGAGGTCGGTGATCAGCAGATCGGCGTCGACGTCGAAGGACTGCTCCGCGAGCTGGGTCGCGACGACGATCATCCTGCCGGGACGCCCGGATCCCGCGGCCGGCGGTCCGAGGAGCTTCAGCACCTCCTGCGTGCGGTCCGCCCGGTGGCCGGCGTGCAGGCGCCCGTGCAGGAGCCGGACATCAGCGCCGAACTCCTTGTGGAGGGCCTCGAACGCGGACTGGGCGCGGGCCACGGTGTTCCGAATGACCAGGACGCACCCGCCGTCAACCAGCCGCTCCCTCAGATAGTCGACCACGGCGGCATCCTGCGCGACTTGGGCGTCGGTCCGCATCGGAGGCTCGTCGAGCACCTCGACCCGCACCTGAAGGTCCTCACGCCAGGACGCGGTGCTCTCCACCAGCACTTCCGGCTGCCCGGCCGGCCCCGCCCAGGCCGCCGTGACGCTCGGATAGCCCTCCGGCTCGGGAAGCTCCAGGGCTGCCGAGGCCTCCGCCGACCGCGTACCGGCCAGGTAGGCGGCGACCAGGCGACGCCTCTGCTCCGGCGGCAGCGTCGCCGACAACAGCACCACCGGCACGCTGGCCTGCCCGAGCCACCACAGGCCCTCCAGCAGGAACTGCGACATGTAGACGTCGGCGGCATGGACCTCGTCGAGGATCACGACCTTGCCCACCAGGCCAGCCATCCGCAGCATCACGTGCTTGGTCCGGGTCGCGGCGTACAGGAGCTGGTCGATGGTGCCGACCGCGAACGGGCTCAGCAGACCACGGCGACGCCCGAGGAACCACTCGGCGGGGGCCCTGCGCTCCCCGTCCGCGCAGCCGTCGAAGCAGTCGGTCTGCATGCCGAACTCGTCTTCTCCCACCGACGAGAAGGGGTCGTCGGCGTCCTGCCCCCACTCCCCCGCGCCCTCCAGCAGGCCGCGCCACTCCTTGTTGAACATCCGCTTGCCGTGCAGCAGCGCGACCTGGCCCTCCAGCCCATCGCCGACCTCGCGCAGCCACGACCGGACCTGGGTGAACATCGGGTCCGCCGTCGCCTGGGTCGGCATGCCCAGGAACACCCCGTCCGCACCGTGACGCGCTGCCATCAGCTCGGCCGCCGCCAGAGCCGCCTTCGTCTTCCCCTCCCCCATCGGCGCCTCGACGATCGCCAGACCGGGCCCGCCCATCCGACGCACCACGTCGAGGACCAACTCCTGCGAGGGCCTGGTCCCGTGGCCGAACCGGTCCCGAAACGTCTCCGGGCCGGGCGCCGCCAACGCTCCCCATCCACCGCGCAGTTCGAGCCTCGACCACGCCGCCGCGGCCCGCTGCCGCGCTTGAGGCATCGCCACCTTCGCCAGGTCGGACACACCCGTGAAGTGCCGCTCGTCGCTGGCGATCCAGTCCGCCATCACCACGAAGCCGGACAGCTGAAGCTGCGCCGCGCGGCTCGGCACCAGCGCCGGCTCCACCGCAGCCAGCGGCGACTTCCCCTCATAGCCGAGCTCCCGCGAGAACACCTCCACCAGCGCCGACTGCGCGAGCTTCCAGGGCCGGCTGCTGCCTTGCAGCTTTTCGTTCTTCTTCGGCGGGCTCAGCTGCCCCAACGTCGGAATCAGCCCGTGGTGGCCGGCGACCAGCGGCCAGACCCAGCCGACCTGTTCCTCGCTCCACTTCGCGTCAGTGAGCAGCGCCCTCAGCACCCGGGCACCGGCTTTGTCATGCCGCCAAGACGAGCCCTTCACCGCGTACTTGTCCCAGGTAAGCCCCGCTTGACGGACCGCAGCCTCACCAGCGGCGTCGAGATGCTGAAACACCGGGGTGGCCTTGCCACAGTCATGAATCCCGCACAACCAGGCGAACAGACGCCGCCCCTTACCCGTGCCCCCCGCGAGAGCGTCCAGACGCCACCGCGTCACCGGCGGCAGGTAGCGGTCCCAGAGGATCTCTGCCACCGCCGCAGTGTCCAGCATGTGCGACAGCAGGAGATTGGCCGTTCCCCCGGCCCGCCCGGCCGACTTACCCCACAGCGCACCCAGCCAGCCCCTGACCTCGGGCGGGTACCACTGCCAACGGTCCTCAACCATCGCCTCAACCTCCACACGCAGGTACGCTTCGAGAGCCTAGGACACCCCACTGACAACTCGCCTCGGAGCAAAGAAATATGACGGTCATACATCAGCTCCTCTCCGGGCCGCCATCCGATCGAACTGAATCAATCAGGCCCCTCGGCCGCTAATCACCGCAGGTCAGAAAGTGTCGGCCCCGCGCTCGCGGGGGTTGCCCTGCGCACGAGGACCAGGAGGACGAGCGGGCGGGCGTCGGCCCCGCGCTCGCGGGGGTTGCCCCCCCGTGCCCGGAGTGGGACACCACCGCAAACGGTCGGCCCCGCGCTCGCGGGGGTTGCCCCCGGTAGGTGTCGATCGTGCGGGGCAGCTCGAAGTCGGCCCCGCGCTCGCGGGGGTTGCCCGGCCGCTGACGCCCGCGAGAACGCCATCGACCTGTCGGCCCCGCGCTCGCGGGGGTTGCCCCTGCCCGGTCTCCAAGCGCAGGGGCCGCTCCAGGTCGGCCCCGCGCTCGCGGGGGTTGCCCCGCGATCCGGACACGCTGGTTGCTTGGACTAGTGTCGGCCCCGCGCTCGCGGGGGTTGCCCTGGTCGATGATCAGCGGTGGGCGAGTGCTCATGGTCGGCCCCGCGCTCGCGGGGGTTGCCCCCGCCCTGACGCTCGGGGGGGGATAGTGGCGCCCGTCGGCCCCGCGCTCGCGGGGGTTGCCCCTCATCGACGAGGTGGAGTACCTTGCCCCGGAAGTCGGCCCCGCGCTCGCGGGGGTTGCCCCACGGCCTCGCTCAGCTGGCCGTCCTCGCCCACGTCGGCCCCGCGCTCGCGGGGGTTGCCCCAGCGGTCACAGCATGGCTAGTTGAGAGTGCTTGTCGGCCCCGCGCTCGCGGGGGTTGCCCGGTCGTCGCCCGCGGTGGCTTGCCCGGCGCGTGGTCGGCCCCGCGCTCGCGGGGGTTGCCCCCGGATTAGACCACCGCACCATCAGCCGGGCTGGTCGGCCCCGCGCTCGCGGGGGTTGCCCCGTGCAGTCGGCGACGACGCCGGCGGCCCAGCGGTCGGCCCCGCGCTCGCGGGGGTTGCCCCCTCTCCCACATGACCCCGGACCTGTCGGACGCGTCGGCCCCGCGCTCGCGGGGGTTGCCCCACGCTGATCGACGCGCTGGTCGAGGAACTGAGGTCGGCCCCGCGCTCGCGGGGGTTGCCCCCAATCGGGCCGGTGGATGAGGCCCGTGGGGGAGTCGGCCCCGCGCTCGCGGGGGTTGCTCCCTGTTGCCGCCGTCCGGCGTCGGGTCGGGTAGGTCGGCCCCGCGCTCGCGGGGGTTGCCCCGCCACCACCATCGCGAAGGTGACGAAGGAGAAGTCGGCCCCGCGCTCGCGGGGGTTGCCCTTGGAGCTGGGACGACGGAGGGTGGCTGACATCGTCGGCCCCGCGCTCGCGGGGGTTGCCCCGTGCCCAAGCCCATTCCACGCCCCACAACACCGTCGGCCCCGCGCTCGCGGGGGTTGCCCCGCGTCGGCGCGCTTGCGGATCGCGTCGGCGGCGTCGGCCCCGCGCTCGCGGGGGTTGCCCCTCACGTCGGGTGCTCACGCTGCCTCCAGCAGGGTCGGCCCCGCGCTCGCGGGGGTTGCCCCACCCACTCAGACTTCGGCCACCGTGCCGGACGGTCGGCCCCGCGCTCGCGGGGGTTGCCCGACCGCGCCGAGGACCAGGGTGGCGATCATGCTGTCGGCCCCGCACTCGCGGGGGCTCCCCCGTGTGTGCCCATAGAGACGCAGCAGGCCGGACTGGACAGGCGGACCGTCGGCCGGTTCGAGAACAGGCCCGTGCCGCCCACGCTCGACAAGTTCAGCGCGATCGCCTGTGCGATCGGGGTACCGCTCCGGCGACTGCTCCGTGATGGATGACGCTGACCGGCCGCACCGTGGTACGGCCGGTCAGGGCTTGCGATGCTTCCCCGCCGGCTTCTTCGGAGGTCGAGCCGAAGACATCGGAATCACCCCGTCGCCGTCGATGCCGTGCAGGAGGCGCTGTGCGGCAGCGTAGTTCGGCGCGATCGTCTCCGGTACCCACTGGTAGCCGTCCCAGCAGGAGATGAGTCGAGGTGCGTCCTGGTACAGGTGGGCCGGTGCGGTCTCGTGGCCGATGGTCGCGGCCTTGAGTTCGCCGACCGGCCGACGCCGCGCGTCCCGCCGCGCTGCCCACTGCCCCAGGGGTTCGTCCTCGTCCATCTGCTCCTCCTCCGCGACGGGGCAGCCCAGAGTACCGGCAGTCAGCCGGGGAGGAGCCAGCTCGGGCCGCTCGGATCTCCGATCCAGACCCGCTGGTCCTCGCCGCTCACCATGAGGCCGAACGCGGCCTGTCCCGGGCTACCGACCTTCTCCCAGCGTTCGACAGTTCGGGGACGAGGAACACATCCCGGCTCGACTGCTCGCCGCGCACCTGTCCACGCATATCGACCACATCACTGCGGTCCTGCCGAACGCAGTCACCCACCGGGGCGCGCTCACCATCGCCGCTGGAGAGACCGCGGCTCTGGCCGGATGGACCTATTGGGACCTCGGCGACTACTCGCGCGCCGGTCACTACTACCGGACGGCTCGACTCGCGGCCGACCGCGCCGGACACGGCCCGCTGCATGCCCTCGCCCTGGGCTACGCCTCGTACGGGGTGGATGCAGCAACGGCTCGGCAGATGCTCGCCGCTGCACAGGAGAATGTCCGGGGCCGAGGCCTGGAAGCGGCCCGGGCCTGGCTCGCCGCACGGGAAGCCGAGGAGGCCGCAGCGGACGGCGACAGGGAGTCGGCACTGCGTGCACTGGACCGCGCCCGGACTGCCTTCGACTACGCGGAGCCCGACACCGCTCCGGCCTGGTTTTCCTTCTTCGGCGAAGCACGCCTCAGCTCAATGACGGTGGCGACCTACGCCAAGCTGCGACACCGAGACCTCGGCGCGGCCGCAGACCAGACCCTGGTCGACCCGGGCGAAGACGACCGGAAGATCAGGGTCGCAGTGCTCGGAGACGTCGCGGCCGGCTACCTCACGGCGGGCGCCGTCGACCAGGCCGTCGAGATCGGCCGCCGCGCCCTCGCCGCCACGCTCGAAGCCCAGACGACCATGGGTCGAGTACGGCTGTCCGCACTGGCCGACCAACTCCCGGCATCGCCGGCGGCCCAGGCCTTTCGAGACGAGATCCGGGCCTCCTTGGAGCAACTGCCGATCAGCTTCGCGTCTCTGCGGCCACCCAGTCCAGGTAGGCGGCGGATCCAGTGATCACCGGCACCCCGACGACCTCCGGCGTGTCGTAGGAGTGCAGCTCAACGATGCGCGCGGACAGCCGATCAGCCAGGCTCGCCCGGGACTTGAAGTCGATCCGCCACTCGGCGGAGTCCTGCACCCCGCCGTCCCACCAGTAGACGGACTGGACGCGGTAGACCTGCGCACACGCGGCCAGGCGGTCACGGATGACCGCCGAGGCGAGCTCACGGGCCTTCGTCTCGTCGTCATGGGTCGTCGTCACCACAACGAAGTCACCGGTCGTCATACCGTGACGGTACCCGGCATCAACCGCCGCCCCCAATCTGCCCAGCGGACTTACCCCACAGCGCGCCAGCCAGCTCCCGACCTCGGGCGGGTACCCCTGCCAACGGTCCTCAAGCATCGTCTCAACCTCCACGTACGAGTACGCTTCGAGAGCGTAGGCCACGACACCGACAACCAGCCCTGGGACAAGGAGAGATGGCAACAACGCATCGGCTGTTCGACGAGCCCTCTACCAATCGAACTGAATCAATCAGGCCCCTCGCCCGCTAATCACCGCAGGTCAGGAAGTATCGGCCCCGCGCTCGCGGGGATTGCTCCCATCGTCCACTACTCAGCGCGTTCAGCGGCGGATCGGCCCCGCGCTCGCGGGGATTGCTCCCGGCCGGCCGCAGCCTCATAGTTCCGGCGGGCATCGGCCCCGCGCTCGCGGGGATTGCTCCCTCCACCGTTGCCTCCGTCGATGTCCATGCCGATCGGCCCCGCGCTCGCGGGGATTGCTCCCAGCTGATGTGGGCCCAGGTCGTGGCGGCCTTCATCGGCCCCGCGCTCGCGGGGATTGCTCCTGCGGGACGGCGGCCGGGTTCGGCGAACCGGTATCGGCCCCGCGCTCGCGGGGATTGCTCCGTGCCCACGCCGTTCAGCTCGGTCGAGTACTCATCGGCCCCGCGCTCGCGGGGATTGCTCCCGAACCCGGCCGAACGCGCCCTCCTGGCCGTGATCGGCCCCGCGCTCGCGGGGATTGCTCTTGGTGTGCCACTCTGGCGCCTGTTCCACGGGTAAGCCCTGGCCGGTCGCACCGCCGTACGGCCGGCCAGGGAGTCACTTCTCGGGGTTCGGCGGCGGGTCGTTCGGCGGGGGCGGGGTCTTCGGGGCGGCCGGCGGTGACTTCGGCCCACCGATCCCGCCCGAGCCACCGCTGGGGTCCTTCTGCGGGTTCATCTCGTACTCCTCAACCTCCGGTACCGCCGGGATATCGTCCGGCGGCATGGTGGGGCGTTTGTGTACCCGGGTCGGGCCTCGGGAGCCGCGGCCCTTCTCTTGCCACCGGCCCTGTGCGTTTGGGGGTACTGTGCCGCCCATCGCGTCCTCCTCCTGCTGGGGGTCACCATCGTGACGTGGCCAGTGGCCTAGCTGCCGAACGTCCCGCCAATCCCGGTGGGACGGGCGCACGACATGCAGAGGACCCGGGAGTGCAGTACGACCCAGACCCGCATGAGGTCCTCCACCCCGCCGTACGGGGGCGGCGCCCCGGCCGGGGCGCCGCAGGACGCGCAGGTGCGGTAGGCCCGCGCCTGCGCGAAGCAGGTCAGGCAGATCATGCGGGTTGGGACCTCGGCCTGAAGGGCGCACGGCTGTGGGCCGGTGAGGTGCCGGCAGACCTGCAGCGTGCCGTCGTCGATGGCACGGCCCATGGCCGCGATGGAGGTCTGCACCCAGGCTGGGGCCGCCCCGATGTCGACGGCCGGGCCCCTACGTACGCCTGCCACAGTGAGCAGTTGGTCGATATCGGCGCTCGCCGCAGTGAGCTGGTCGTCGATGGCGGTCAGCGCCGGGTCTTGGTCCTGCACAGCGCAACCTTCGGGGCGTCCAGGGGCGGGCAGTGCTCGACCTCGGCCATGTACGGGGTGAGGGCCCGCAGGACGCGGCCGGCCACCTCGCGCCCGCAGACGGTACACAGACCCCGTTCGATCCGGTCCTCGGCCGCGACCGGTGTACCGCCGACGGCGCTCACTCGGCGGTCCGTCGGGCCGGACCGGTCTGGTAGTTCGCGTTCTGCACCTTTCGGCGGATCCACTCGTGGGCGGCGGACTCGGAGGACAACCAATCGGTGGCCGGGTAGCCGGTCACCAGGTCCAGGACGACCCACTGATCAGGGCGGCCCGCCGGTCGCTCCACCCGCTCCGGGCGGTAGCGGGCTGCAACGCGCTGCCGGCAGGTCAGCCCGTCGCCGCACGACACCCGCGCGATCACGAGGCTGCCGTCGTTCAGGCTAACCGTGACGTCGATGATCTCGTCGCCGTTCATTCTGTGTTCCAGCTCGCTCGCGCTGCGGCTGCCAAACAGCCGCTTCATCGCCCACATCTGGAGGCTGTCCATCGGCAGCTCGCGTACCGTCAGCCACAGGATGTCCAGTGCCTGCAGTGCCGGCGCGGTGACCGGCTCCAAGTGGCCGTCCACCGAGACCGTGAGTTCGTCGGTCAACATGCCGTCTCCTTGCACTTCGGGTGAGCCGCGACCGGCCAGCCGAGCGGCGCCGTGGTCGGGCCAGTCGACGTGTAGACGTGACCAGCCGCTACCAGAGGCGGTTCGGGCGAGCCACAGTCGATACACGCTTCTCCGTGGAGTCGAGCGGGGCTTATTGACCCCGGTTCGACAACCTGTGGCGTCGGTGTCCCTGTCACGCCTCTAAGCGTCCCTGTCGGGCACCCCCGGAAGTGCCACAACCTGTGGCACCCCCTTTTACAGAGCCCTGGCCCACCGAGCGAAAGCGAGCAGTTGCTCGTCCCGGCCGCGCGACAGCCGAACCATCGTGGCCAACTCCGTCCGCACCTGACCGTGTTCGCGAACGTGTTGCGGGGCGATTTGCCTCGCGACCAGCAGTGATTCCTTCGCGTGCTGCGGTTGCCCGAGGAGCATCTGGGCCCGGCCGAGGTCGATGTAGTAGTGCGACCGGCGCTCAGCTGGCAGTTCGCGCGGTGGTGCCCAGCGGGCCGCCGCCACCACCGCGTCCTGGAGATCCTGCGGCTTGCCCAGCTCCACGGCCACCGAAAGCCGGTGGACCTCCAGGCTGTCAGGCCCGACCGCCGTACCGTTGTAGAGCCGCTCCCGCACCCGGCTGGCCAGCGCCTCGGCGTCTCGCAGGTGCTCACGCGCTTCGTCCGCGCGCCGCATACGGCCGGCAGCGACCGCCGCGCGCATGTGCAGGGCGGCAGCAGCCGCAGCGAGCGGCTCCGTCGTCGGGGCTGGCATCCGGTCGACGGCGGTCCGAAGCAACCGCAAGCCAGGGCCGAGCTGGCCGACAGAGAAGAACGTCTCCATACGTACGTACGCCGCGGCGGCTTCGAGGGCGGGATCAGCGGCGATCGATGCCGCCCATCTCATCAGCTCGATCAGTCGGCCCGAGAGGTCGCCGTAGCCGTACTTATAGGCCACCGCGTCCGCCGACCTGATCGCCAGCGCGAGGAGGCGGGCGGCCCGTTCGCGGTCAGTTCCCCGAGCCTGGTCCACTGCGCGGAACAACTCGCTGAGCAACTGCGGCATCTGTTCGGCGAGATGTGCGTACCGCGACTGCACGCGGTCCTCGACTGCCCGTTCGACGTCGGCCGCGAGTAGCGGCAGCGACCGGACCGGGCCGTCCTCCGGCAGGTCGTACGCGGCGATCGCGCGCTGCAGGGTGGGGATGGCGTCGTGCACCCGGCTGTCGGTACGACCGGGGCCGTCCAGCAGATCCTCCGGAGTGCGGTCGAGAGCACGGGCCAGTGCCTCCAGGATTCCGTCACCCGGGGACCGCTCGCCGCCTTCGACCTTGCGGATCGTGCTGTACGAGACGCCGGACAACGTCTCCAGCTGTCGACGCGTCAACCCGCTGGCCAGGCGGGCGGTTTCGATTCGCTGACCGAGTGCGGTGGCGGTGGTTACGGGCATAGTGTGGCTCCGTTCCGTGGTCGCACTCGGAACGGTACCGGCGCTTGTACGGCGTCGGGCGGATTCGCCCCGGCGGTCACGCCGCCGGGGCGGTCCTGCTACTGGCCGACCAGCACCTCGGCCAGTTCGGTCAGCGAGTTCACGGTCCAGTCCGCAGTGGGCGCGGTCGACGTGAGCCCGATCGGACCGCGGCGAAGGTGCGCGGCTCGGAGGCCGGCAGCCTGGGCAGGTGTCACGTCGTTCGTCGGATGGTCGCCGATGTACACGATCTCGTGAGGCTCACCAGGCGCCCACGCCGTCACCCGAGCGAAGAAGCCGGGGTTCGGCTTGGACACCCCCCACTCGCCGGACGTGGCGATCGCATCGGCCGGCAGGTCGAGGTCGTACAGCAGCTCGGTCACCGCGGCGTTCTGGTTGCCGGCGATCCCGACCCACAGCCCCGCTTCCCGGAGTCGGGCCAGCGCCGGACGGACGTCCGGGTAGAGGTCGGCCTCGTCAAGGTAGTCGCCCTGGCCAACTGCCTGCCGGGCGCGCCACTCGGCGGCCACGTCCACACCCGGGCGTACGATGCGGATCGCGTCGGCATTGTCCCGACCTTGAGCCAGTACGGCCCCGACCAGGGCCGACATCGTGTGCGTGGGAACGTGAAGCCAGCGGGCCCAGCCGCCCCAGTACCGGGTATCGCTGGTCAGGGTCTCGCCGATGTCGAACACCACAGAGCGGATGGGCATGGACCGAGCCTACGCCCGACCCGGTCATCGGCCCCGCGCTCGCGGGGATTGCTCCAGCCCGATCGCCGGGTACTGCACCACCGAAGGATCGGCCCCGCGCTGGCGGGAATTGCTCAACTCTGTTCACGGTCGGCGTCCGCGTGGGGTCATCGGCTTCCCAGTGGTGCCTCTTACTGCCGATGAGGGCGGTCGCTGGCGAGTTCCTGCCACGGGTCGTAGGAGGCCTTCGGGTCCTTGCGCTCCTTCGAGGTCCGCTTGGTGCCCTTGGCCTTGTGCGGGCTCTTGCGGGCCTGTGTCTGCCTGGCCGTGTCGGTGCTGGCGGTTGGGGAAGACCGCGAGCCCTGCTGCGTCCCGCGTAGCAGGGGCCGAGGCGGCGCCGTTACAACGGGCCCGGCTACCGTAGCGCTGCCCTGCCTACGTCTGCCGACGCGGCTCCTCGGCAGCGCCCGCGCCGCACGCGTGCGGTGCCCAACTGGCGGCCGCGTGGCGGAGGAGGGTGAGGGCCTGCTCGGAGGGGGAGTTGGCGGGGGTGGTGCACACGATGAGCGCCTGGTCTGGTGAGCGAGCGATGGACAGGGTCTGCTGGGTCACCGTGACCGTGCCGACGACGGGGTGGTGCAGCTCGTAGGAGGAGGCGTCGCACGGCACTACGCGGTGGTCTGCCCACAGGGCGACGAACTCCGGGCTTTTCATGGTCAGTTCGCCGATCAACTCCGCGAGCAGCGCGTCCTCCGGATGTCTGCCGACGGCGATGCGCAGGTTGCCGACCACCGCGCGCGCCTTGCGTTCCCAGTCCGCGTACAGCTCCCGGCAGTGCAGGTCGAGGAAGAGCATCCGGCTCATGTTCGGGCGTCGGGCCGGGTCGTCCGGGCTGAGGACGTCGAGGTGGCCGGCCAGCAGGGCGTGTCCGAGGGTGTTCCAGGCGAGGACGTCGGTGCGGCGGCCGAGCACGATCGCGGGGACGCCGTCGACGGCGCGGAGGAGGTCCCGGGTTTCGGCGGCGAGCTTCTCGGGCCGTGGGCGGCGTGGCCGGGGCGTGTGGCGGGCGGTGTCGGCGAGCCGGTCGAGGTGGGCGCGTTCGTGGGTGTCGAGCAGGAGGGCGCCGGCGATGGCGTCGAGCACCTCGGCGGAGGCCCCGCGGGACAGGCCCTGTTCCAGCCGGGTGTAGTAGGAGACGCTGACGCCCGCGAGTTGGGCCAGTTCTTCGCGCCGGAGCCCGGCCACCCGTCTGCGGGGCCCGAGGTCGCGCAGGCCGACGTCCTCGGGCCGCAGCTGCGCCCGCCGGGCTTGGAGGAAGGCGCCGAGTGGGCCTGGTCCGTTCATCGCCCCAGTATTCGACGGGCGGCCCGGTCCCTGCCACACCCTGCGAGGGGTAGGACAAGCCGGGAGTGGCTGGTGCCCGTCCGGGTGTCAAGGATCGGTCTCAGTCGGCCGCCGATTCGGCCGCGTATCCCGGACCCGAGGACGGACCGCATGGATCAGGACATGAACCAGAACATCGATCACGACATGGATCAGCGCATGGGCCAGCACATGGATCAGCACATGGGCCAGGACCCCGAACAGATCACCCTGGGCGACGTCACCGTCACCCGCGTCAAGGAGTTCTACGGCTCGGCCGGGCTGGCGCCGGGCCAGTTCTTCCCGGACAGCCCCGACGGCTCGTGGGACGAGCACCGCGACTGGCTGGTGCCCGACTTCTGGGACCCGGAGACGGACGAGTGCCGTACGGCGATCCAGTCCTGGCTGCTGCGCAGCGAGGGGCGCACGATCCTCGTGGACACCGGCGTGGGCAACCACAAGGACCGCCCTTACGCGCCGGTGTGGAGCCGCCTGGACACCGGCTACCTCGACAACCTCGCCGCTGCCGGCGTGCGGCCCGAGGACGTCGACGTCGTGGTCAACACCCATCTGCACGTCGATCACGTGGGCTGGAACACCCGTCTCGACGGCCGGGACTGGGTGCCGACCTTCCCGAACGCCACGTATCTGATGCCCCGGCGGGACTTCGAGTTCTGGGACCCGGCCAACGGGCACAGGAGCGTGTTCGGCCGGGGGAACCAGAACGTGTTCGAGGACAGCGTCGCGCCGGTCCACGCGGCGGGGCTGACGCACCTGTGGGAGGGGACGTACCGGATCGACGGGAACCTGCGGCTCGATCTCGCTCCCGGGCACACTCCCGGCTCGTCCGTGCTCACCCTGGAGTCCGGCGGCGACCAGGCCTTGTTCGTCGGGGATCTGGTGCACACCGCGTTACAGATCGCGGAGCCGGAGACCAATTCCTGTTTCTGCGAGGACCCGGCGGAGTCCCGCGCGACCCGGCGCAAGCTACTCGGCCGTGCCGCCGAGAACAACGCGCTCGTCCTCCCGGCGCACTTCGGCGGCCGGGGGGCGATGGAGGTCGCGCGCAGCGGGTCGAAGTTCGCGGTCAAGGAGTGGGCGGGTTTCTCCCGGATCTCCTGATCTCCCGACCTCCCGACCTCCCGACCTCCCGACGTCCCAACGTCCCGACGTCCCGACGTCCCGTCCGGAGATCTCCCGATCGATGTCCCGTTCGTTCCCTTCCAGAGAGGAAGTCATCCCGTGCCCCGACAGGCAGATCCGGTCGTCGAAACCCCGGCGGGCGCCGTGCGCGGCGTCCGTGACGAGTCCGGTGAGCGCTTCCGCGCCCTCCCGTACGCGGCGGCGCCGGTCGGTGCCGGCCGGTTCGCCGCGCCCGTGCCGCACCCGGGCTGGCCGGGTGTCCGTGACGGCGGCAGGCCCTCGCCGACCGCCCCCCAGCCGGCCCGGGACTTCGGCCGGCTCGACATGAGCCCCTACTTCGGGCCGGGTTGGGTGCCCGGCGAGGAGTACCTGACCGTCGACGTCCACACGCCGGCCGCCGACGGGGGCGGGCGCCCCGTCATGGTCTTCGTGCACGGCGGCGGGTTCGTCACCGGCTCGAACCGCGCGGCGCTCTACGGCGGCGGCGCGTTCGCCCGCGACGGTGTCGTCCTGGTGACGGTGAACTACCGTCTCGGCGTGCCGGGGTTCCTGGAGCTGGCGGGCGCTCCGGCCAACCGCGGGCTGCTCGACGTGCTCGCCGCGCTCAGGTGGGTGCGGGGCTCGGTGGCGGCCTTCGGTGGCGACCCGGGGAACGTCACGGTCTTCGGCCAGTCCGCGGGCGCCACGCTCGTCGGCGCGCTGCTCGCGACTCCGGCGGCCGCCGGTCTGTTCCGGCGGGCGATCGTCCAGAGCGGCAACGGCTGCGGCGCGTTCACCCCGGAGCAGGCACAGCGGGTCACCGCCGCGGTGGCGGCCGCGCTGGGCGTCGAGCCGACCGTGGAGGCGTTCGCCCTGGTCCCGGACGAGCGTTTCGTGGCGGTCCTGCCCGCGCTGGCCGGCCTGGATCTGCGGACCGACGCCGCTTCGGACCCGCTGGCCGGGCTCAGCCCGTTCAGCCTGGTCCTGCCGGCGCAGCCCGCCGACGCCCTCGCCGACGGCCCGGCCGCCGACGTCGATCTGCTCATCGGCACCAACACCGAGGAGGGGCACCTCTACGTCGTCCCGCAGGGCGGTCTGGAGTCCACCACGGACGCCGACGTGCTAGCCGTCGCCGCCTGGGTGCACGCGGACCCGGAGGCCGCCCTCGCCGCGCACCGCGCGGCCCGGCCGGGCGCGACACCGGGCGAGCTGCGCTCCGCCGTGCTCGGGCGGGCCCTGTTCGAGGCCGGTACGGCGCGTCTGGCACAGGCCCACGCCCGGATCTCGGGCGGCCGTACGCACCGCTACTCGTTCGGGTACCGCTCGACGGCTCTGGGCGGGCGGCTCGGCGCCGCCCACACGGTCGAACTGCCCTTCGTGTTCGACGTCGCCGACGAACCGTGGCTGCACGGGGACACCGGGCTGCTCGGCCCCGACCCCGCCCCGGCGGGGCTCGCAGCCCGGGTCCACGGTGCCTGGGTCGCGTTCGCCGGCACCGGGGACCCGGGCTGGGGCGCCTACGACCTGCGCCGGCCCGTGGTGGAGGTCTTCGGCAGCTGAGCTTCCTCACCGGATGGGTCGCGGATGGTCGCCAGGTCGCGGGTGGACGCGGGCGCGGTCAGGCGACCAGGCGCAGCCAGGCTGCCGCGAGTGCGGCGTGGCCGGCGGGCGTCGGGTGGACGCCGTCCTCGGACCAGTGCTCCGGGCCGGCCGCGGCGGCGAGCTCGGCGAACATGCCGTCGGCGGCGAGCAGGTGCGCGCCGTAGGTGCGGGCGAGTTGGCGCACGGCCTGGATCTTGGGGTCCAGGTCGGTGCGCCATTGCCGTCGTTCTTCCGCTCCGATGAGGGCGGCGCCGGCCTCGATGACGTCGTGGATCGGCAGGAGGAACGGCTCGATGAGGATCAGCTGTGCGCCCGTCTCGGCGAGGGGCGCGAGCAGGCGGTCGTAGCCCGCTTCGAACTCCTCCGCGGGGATCACGCGCCCCTCCGGGTCCAGCGTGTGCCAGCCCATGTCGTTGACTCCGACGAGGATCGACACCACGTCCGGTCGGGCGTCGAGCACGTCGGTCTGCCAGCGGGCTTCGAGGTTCATCACCTTGTCGCCCGCGTTCCCGGTGTTCAGCCAGGTCACGGGCCGGTCCGGGTGCCGGAGTCCCCACTCTCCCGCGACGCGCAGCGGGTAGCCGTAGCCGAGGCCGGCTTCGCTCTGCTGCCGTTGGCAGTCGGTGATCGAGTCGCCGGTGAACATCACGGTGCTTCCCGGTCGGATGGTGATCGTCATGTGCGCTCCTTGGACGTGGACGTGGACGTGAATTCGGCTGATGTGAACGTGAATTCGGGTGAGGAGGGGCAAGGCCGGACCTCTCGAAGGTGTCGGACCTCGCCGTCATCGGGCTGACAATCACCGGCACGCCACCGTCATCGCGCTGACGGCCCCCGAGGCCGGTGGGCCGCCGCCACCCGGGCCGGTGGCTTTTCTGCTTCAGTCGAAGATTCAGAGGATTCAGCAGTCGCGGATCCGACAGCAGAGACCGCGAGACCGAGGTGCGGATGACGTCCAGCCCAGTTCCCAGTCCGTCCGCCGGTTCCTTCCCGAGCCCGCCGGAGCGTACGTCGGGCCGTTCGTCGGGCCGCTCGGCCGGCCGTCCGGTCGCGCCCGGTGCGGTCGCGTTGTCCGGGGTCAGCAAGGCGTTCGGCGTGGTCAGCGCTGTGGACGGGATCGATCTGGAGATCAGGCCGGGCGAGTTCTTCTCGATGCTCGGGCCGTCCGGGTCGGGCAAGACCACGGTACTGCGCATGATCGCGGGCTTCGAGGCGCCGAGCGCCGGCCGGGTGCTGCTGGGCGGGGTCGACGTCACCGGATTGCCCGCGTTCGACCGCGACGTCAACACGGTGTTCCAGGATTACGCCCTCTTTCCGCATCTGTCGGTGTGGCAGAACGTCGAGTACGGACTGAAGGTCAAGCGGGTGCCGCGGGCGGAGCGGGCCGCACGGGTGGCCGAGGCGCTGGCGAGCGTGCAGTTGCCCTCCTTCGGTGACCGGCGCCCCGCCGAACTGTCCGGCGGGCAGCGCCAGCGGGTCGCGCTGGCCCGGGCGCTGGTCAACCGCCCGTCCGTACTGCTGCTCGACGAGCCGCTCGGCGCCCTCGACCTGAAGCTCCGGCTGGAGATGCAGCTCGAACTCCAGCAGATCCAACGCGAGGCCGGGATCACCTTCGTCCTCGTCACCCACGACCAGGACGAGGCGCTCACGATGAGCGACCGGATCGCGGTCCTCAACGCCGGCCGGATCGAGCAGGTCGGCACTCCCGCCGAGGTGTACGAGCGACCGGCCACCGCGTTCGTGGCGGGCTTCGTCGGCACCTCGAACCTGCTCCGGGGCGCCTGCGCCGAGCAGGTCTTCGGCCGGCCCGGGACGTACTCGGTGCGCCCCGAGAAGATCCGCATCGCCCGTCCGGACGACCTGACGGGGCCCGACGAGTACGGCGTCACCGGGACGATCGGCGAGGTCGTCTACGCCGGCGCGCAGACCCGCTTCCTGGTCGACCTGGCGGCGGGCGGGCGGCTGGTGGCCGTCCGGCAGAACCTCGACGGCTCCGGTCTCGACGCCTCCGGTGCCGATGTCTCCCGCCGCCGGGGGGCGAGCGTCCTCCTGGCCTGGCGGCGACAGCACACCGTCCGTATCAACCCTTGACCCGCGTCAACTCCTGACCCTCAACCCTTGACGAACAACCCTTGACGAAAGCGATCGAGTTCATGAGCACCACACGCCCCCTACGCCGCCGGACCCTGCTTCGCCGCCCCGTCCGCCGCCGCCCCGTCCGCCGCCGCCCCCTGAGCGCCCTGGCGGCTGCGGCCGCCCTGCTGCTTCCCGTGGCGTGCGCATCGAACTCCGGCGGCGGCGGCACGGGCAGCGGGTTCACCGCACCGGACATCCCCGCGCAGAAGTCCCTCGGCCCCGGCGAGGGCACCGTCAACATCGTCGCCTGGGCCGGCTACGTCGAGTACGGGCAGGACAACAAGGCCGTCGACTGGGTCACCCCGTTCATCCGGCAGACCGGCTGCAAGGTGAACCTGAAGGTGGCGGGCACCTCGGACGAGATGGTCGCGCTGATGAAGACCGGCCAGTACGACACCGTCTCGGCTTCCGGCGACGCGACGCTGCGCCTGATCGCGGGTGGCGACGTCGCGCCGGTCAATACCGCGCTCGTCCCCAACTACGCCGATGTCTACCCCGGGTTGAAGAACCGCCCGTGGAACTCGGTCAAGGACGTGCCGTACGGAATCCCGCACGGGCGCGGCGCCAACCTGCTGATGTACAACACCGACAAGGTCACCCCCGCGCCGACCTCCTGGGGTGCGGTCTTCACCCCGGACTCGCCCTACGCCGGGCACCTCACCGCGTACGACAGCCCGATCTACATCGCCGATGCCGCGCTGTACCTGATGAGGACCAAGCCCGAGCTCGGCATCAGGAACCCCTACGCCCTCACCTCCTCCCAACTGGACGCCGCGGTGGCGCTGCTCAAGGTCCAGAAGAAGCAGGTCGGTTCCTACTGGAGCGACTACACCAAGGAGCAGGCGGCGTTCGACTCCGGCGACGCCCTGATCGGCACCACCTGGGAGGTGATCCAGCGGGCGGTCGCCGCCGAGGGCAGGGTGAGGACGCAGGCGATCCTGCCCGTCGAGGGTTCCACCGGCTGGTCCGACACCTGGATGGTCTCGTCGCACGCCCAGCACCCCAACTGCGCCTACGCGTGGATGGACTACATCGTCTCGCCGTCGGCCAACGCGCAGGTCGCCGAGTACTTCGGCGAGGCCCCGGCCAACTCGAAGGCCTGCGCGCAGATCACCGACAACCCGGGCTTCTGCGCCGACTACCACGCCACCGACGAGAACTGGTGGAAGGACGTCTACTACTGGACGACGCCCACCGCGCAGTGCGCCGACGGCAGCGGCCGCGACGACTGCACCGCGTACGCCCAGTGGGTCACCGCCTGGAACGGGATCAAGAGCTCGTGAGCGCCCCCGCCGCGGCACGCACCCCGGCGCACACCGACGCGCGCACTCCGACGCGCACCCCGATGCGCCGGCTGGCCGGGCTGCTGGACCGGCGCCCCGGTCTGCGGCTCGCGGCGCTGCTGGCGGCGCCGATGACCTGGCTGGTGCTGGCGTACCTCGGCTCGCTGGCGGTCCTCCTGCTGTCCGCGTTCTGGAGCACCAACGCGTTCACCTCCGCCGTCGAACAGCGCTGGACCGTCGACAACTTCCGGTCGCTGCTGACCGATCCGCAGTACCGGACGGTCGCCGTGCGCACGCTGGGCATCGCGGTGTCGGTGACGGTGATCGACGCGGTGGCCGCCCTCCCGATGGCCTTCTTCATCGCCCGGGTGGCCCGGCCAGGGAGCCGGCGCCTGCTGCTGGTGGCGGTGCTGACGCCGCTGTGGGCCGGCTACCTGGTCAAGGCCTACGCCTGGTGGGTGATGCTCAGCCACGGCGGTGTCCTGGACTGGGTCGCCGCCCCCTTCGGCGGGCACTCCCCCGGTTTCGGCGTTCCGGCGGTGGTCATGGTGCTCGCGTACCTGTGGCTGCCCTACATGGTGCTGCCGCTGTGCACCGCGTTCGGGCAGCTGCCCGACAGCCTGCTCGCCGCGGCGGCGGACCTCGGCGCCGGCCCCTGGCGGACCCTGCGCACGGTGGTACTGCCGCTGGCCAGGCCGGCGCTCATCGCCGGGTCGGTCTTCACCTTCTCGCTGAGCCTGGGCGACTACCTGACGGTGCAGATCGTCGGCGGCACCACGTCCATGCTCGGCAACGTCATCGCGTCCAACGTGACGCTGAACCTGCCCCTGGCGGCCGCGGTGTCCTGCGTCCCGGTGCTGCTGATCGTGGGCTACCTGCTCGCCGTGCGCCGCACCGGCGCGCTGGACAGTCTGTGAGGCCGAGGCCCTGATGCAACTCTCCCGCGGTGCCCGGATCCTGCTCCGGACGGCGACGGCCCTGGGGTTCGCCGTCATCTACGCCCCGCTGCTGCTGGTCCTGGTGAACTCCTTCAACGCCTCGCGCTCCTTCGCCTGGCCGCCGTCCGGCTTCAGCACCCGCTGGTGGACGGCCGCCTGGCAGGAGACCGGGCTGCGCGAGGCGCTGGCCACGTCGCTGAAGGCCGGGCTCGGCGCGACCGCGGTGGCGCTGGTCCTGGGCACCATGGCGGCCTTCGCCGCGACCCGGTACCGGTTCTTCGGCCGGCAGTCGGTCTCCTTCCTGCTGATCCTGCCGATCGCCCTGCCCGGCATCGTCACCGGCATCGCGCTCAACGCCGCGTTCCGCACCGTGCTGACCCCGCTCGGGGTGGGCTTCGGCCTGTTCACCGTGGTCGTCGGGCACGCCACCTTCTGCATCGTGGTGGTGTTCAACAACGTGTCGGCGCGGCTGCGGCGCATCGCGCCGTCGGTCGAGGAGGCGTCGGCGGACCTCGGGGCGGACACCTTCCAGACCTTCTGGTACGTCACGCTGCCGGCCGTGCGCAGCGCGCTGCTCGCCGGGGCGCTGCTGGCCTTCGCGCTCTCCTTCGACGAGATCGTGGTGACCACCTTCACCGCGGGCCCCGGCACCCGGACGCTGCCGCTGTGGATCTTCGAGAATCTGGCCCGGCCCAACCAGGGCCCGGTGGTGGACGTCGTGGCCTCGGTGCTGATCGTCCTGGCGGTCGTGCCGGTCTACCTGGCGCAGCGCCTGTCCGGCGAGCCGCTGGAGGGGCGCGGCCTCTGAGTCGGCACCGCCGAGGAGAGGCGCCGTTGACATCGTCGTATCCTGGATTACGCAGGCTGCCTGCGGGTGTCGGAGGCCCTCCCCCGACGGCCACCGGCCCTGCTCACCGTGTCACGGCGCTGTTCGCGCTTCCGCGGCAGCGTGCACGTCTTCGAGACGAAGCGCTCAGGAGTGACCATGCTGACTGGCATCAGGTTCCCCTCGCAGGAGATCGGTTCGGATCGTGCGGTCATCCGCGATTGGGCCCTGCAAGCGGCCGGGACCGGCTTCTCCTACCTCGTGGTGAACGACCACGTGGTGGGGGTGGACCCGGACTCGCGGCCCGGCTACGGCGCCCGGTTCCCGGGCGGCGCGCAACGGACGGCGGCGGCCTACTCGATCAACACCGCGTTCCACGAGCCGCTCACCACCATCGCCCATCTCTCGGCCCTCTGCCCGGACCTCGGCTTCTCCACCGGCGTCCTGGTCTGCCCACAGCGGCAGACGGCGCTCGTCGCCAAGCAGGCCGCACAGGCCGACATCCTCAGCGGCGGCCGGCTGCGGCTCGGGATCGGCGTGGGCTGGAACCCGGTCGAGTACGAGGCGATGGGCGCCGACTTCCGGACGCGCGGACGGCGGATCGAGGAACAGGTGTCGCTTCTCCGGGCCCTGTGGACCCGTCAGATCGTCGACTTCGAAGGCGACTTCGACCGCGTCGTCGGTGTGGGCCTCGAACCGCGGCCGCTCCAGCAACCGATCCCGATCTGGATGGGCGGGTGGAGCGACATCGTGTTGGACCGCATCGGACGGATGGCCGACGGCTGGTACCACGGAGGCGAGTTCAAGCCGGACGTCCCCCAGAAGATCGAGGCGATCGCCACCGCCGCCGAGCGAGCCGGTCGCCGGGCCGACGACATCGGAGTGGAGGGCGCGGTCGAACTCCGGTACGGCCTCGAAGGGATCGAGGAGCGGGCCCGGAGGTGGGCGGAGGCGGGCGCCACACACCTGGTCGTCGACCCCATGCACGCCGGGTACCACGGCGGCGAGCACCTCGACCACCTGGCCCGGATCGCCCAGAGGCTGCCGCTCCGGGCCTGAACTCACGGATTCCGGCGAGCACCGGACCCGAGCTCACGGATTCCGGCGAGCACCGGACCTGAGCTCACGGATTCCGGCGCCATCGACGGGGCACGGGCGACAGAACGGCATCCGGAAGTTGGACCGGTGCCGCTACGACCCGTTCGGCCCCTGCGGGCGGGCGACGCCGCCACGCGGGCGCGCGGCCACCCGCCGGGAGGCGGCCGTGGGGGTCGCCGCCGGGTGCCGGGGCCGCGCCGGATTCCGGCGGCGCGGCCCCGCTCAGAACGAGCACGCTACGGCAGCTGCACCGGGGTGAAGGTGCCGGCCGGGGTGTCGGCGAGGGCGCCGTTCATGGCGTCGCGCCAGATCGGGCCGGCCAGGGTGCCGCCGAAGGCCTGGCCCACGACCGTGCCGCCGATGCGCTGGCCGTCCAGGGGCTTGGGGTTGTCGGTGTCGCTGACGACGGTGGCGCCGGCCATCTCGGGGGTGTAGCCGACGAACCAGACCTGGCGGCTCGCGTCGGTGGTCCCGGTCTTGCCGGCGCTGTCGCGGCTGCTGAGGCCGGCGGTCTGGCCGGTGCCGTCCTCGACGACGCCCTTGAGCATCGCGGTGACGGTGTCGGCGGTCGTGTTCGACATCACGGCGGAGCAGTTCGCCTGCGGCACCGCGAGCTGCTTGCCGTCGGGGCCGGTCACCGAGGCGATGGCGGTCGGCGCGCAGTAGGTGCCGTGGGCGGCGAACGCCGCGTAGACGCCGGCCATCTCCAGCGGGGTCAGGTCGTTGCTGCCGAGCGTCATCGACGGGACGACCTGGAGCTTCTCGCCGCCCGCCTGCTGGGTGATGCCGAGCTCGTTGGTCATCCGAGCGACGTTGCAGAGCCCGGCGTCGCCCTCCAGCTTGGCGAAGTAGGTGTTGACCGACTGTGCCATGGCCGTCTTCATGTCGAACTGGCCGGTGAGGCTCTGGCTGTCGTTGTGCACCTGCCCGGCCGAGGGGAACCGGCCGCCGGAGCAGTCCGTCATCGCCGGCCACGGGATGCTGTAGTCGGTGGTGTAGCTCTGGCTCGGCGAGATGCCGTTCTCCAGGGCCGCCGCGGCGACGATCGGTTTGAACGTCGAGCCGGTCGGGAAGCCGAGCCCGCCGCCCATGGCCTTGCCGACGTTGTAGTTGATCTGGGTCTGGTGCTGCTTGCCGTCGACGCCGTACGGGCGGCTCTGGCCCATCGCGAGGATCTTGCCGGTGCCCGGCTCGACGATGCTCATCGCGGTCGCGGCCTGGTCGCCGGCGTTCACGTGGGCGGTGACGGAGGCGTAGAGCGAGGCCTGGGCCTTGGGGTCGAGCGTGGTGTGGATCTGGAGGCCGCCGCGCTTCCACACCGCCTGCCGTTCGGCCGCCGACTTGCCGAAGGCCGGATCGGTGAGCACCGTCTGGCGCACGTAGTCGCAGAAGAAGCCCTCGCCCTGCTTGGCCAGGATGCAGCCCTGCTGCGGCGCCTGGACGTTGAGCCCGAGCGGGGTCGCGATGGCCTGCTGGGCCTGCTCCTCGGTGATGTGCCCGTACTCGGCCATCTTGCGCAGCACGGTGTCGCGCCGGTCCTTCGCCGCGGTCGGGTTGACCGTCGGGTCGTAGCCGGTGGGCGACTGCACCAGGCCGGCGAGCAGCGCGGCCTGCGGCAAGGTGAGGTCCTTGGCGTGCACGCCGAAGTAGCGCCGCGCTGCCGACTCGATGCCGTAGGCCTTCTCCCCGAAGAAGGTGATGTTCAGGTAGTTGGTGAGGATCTGGTCCTTGCTCAGGGTCTCCTCGACCTTGATCGCGTACTTCAGTTCCTGGATCTTGCGGCCGATCGTCTGGCGCTGTGCCTCGGCCACCTTCTGCGGGTCGTCGCCCGCCTCGTCGACGAAGACGTTCTTCACGTACTGCTGGGTCAGGGTGGACGCGCCCTGCGCGGTGCCGCCGGAGGTGGCGTTCTTGTCCAGGGCGCGCAGCACGCCCTTGAGGTCGATCGCGCCGTGCTCGTAGAAGCGGTTGTCCTCGATGTCGACGAGTGCGGTCTTCACCAGCGGGGACATCTGGTCCGCCGGGACGACGGTGCGGTCGCGGTCGTACACGGTGGCGATCGTGCCGCCCTGCGCGTCGAGGATCGTCGAGGCCTGTGAGAGCGCCGGGGTCTTGAAGTCGTCGGGCAGGCTCTGGAAGTCGTCGGCCGCCGACTGGGCGCCGAGCCCGACGGCCGCCACCGCGGGCAGGGCTATGCCCGCCGCCACGATCCCGGCGATCACGCTCACCCCGATCAGCCGCGTTCCGTGCCCCAGTTTCCGCATCTCCATCGCCTCCCGCTTCTCCGCCATGTCGTGCGCGACCCTACGGGCGCGTCATGAGGAACTCCTTGGGACGTGGGCCCCGCCGTGTCACAGCCGCGTGACAACCTGCCGCGCCACCGCCCCCGTGCTCCCGGCGCCGCCGGCAGACCCGGCCGCGCCTTGATCACCTGGACCCGGAGGTGCGAAGTCTCGGAACACCCCGTGCGGCTTGAGCGAACTCCCCGTAGCCCGTCATTCAGACGGCAGAATTGACACTTCCTGCCGTATGCGCCCGAGAGCGCAAGGGCGGTCTTTCCGAAGCCGGCGGCCCCCGGGGGGAGGCTCCCGCGAAACCCGGGGTGAAATATTCGCCCATGGCGGGCCGGAGCCTGCTAGAGTCGTTTTAGTTGCAGTAGTGGTTCCCATGAACTTTGTGTGCGCCTGCTGATGTTTCGCAGGCGCATTTTTGTTTCCCGGCTCTTCCCCGGGTGGGTGCTCATCGCGGCGACTCGGAGCCTGCATGGTGCGGGCTTCGGACAGCCCCTTGAAGGAGATTTTTTTATGGCTAATGGCACTGTGAAGTGGTTCAACGCGGAAAAGGGCTTCGGCTTCATCGAGCAGGAGGGTGGCGGCCCGGACGTCTTCGCCCACTACTCGAACATCAACGCCAACGGCTTCCGTGAGCTGCTCGAGGGCCAGAAGGTCGAGTTCGACGTCACGCAGGGTCAGAAGGGCCCGCAGGCCGAGAACATTCGTCCGCTGTAGTTTTTCTGCCACGGCACCCGCCTAGCAGCGAGGGGCCCGCACCGCGTACATGTTGCCCGGTGCGGGCCCCTCGGCATTTGCGTCACGACGCATTCCCGGCCGTTCAGGCCCCCTGGCTCCGCCACCGGCAGCCATCCCCACGCGAGACGCACAGCGCCGCGTCCGGATCGGCGCCCTGCCGTGACAGCTCACGGTTCGAGGTCGTTCGCTCCCACCCCTCTCGGTGAGCGCCGACCGTAGGTGACGTGCCGCACGGTTCTACCGTCCACGCCCCGCCCGTCACACTTCCGGCCCGTTCCCTTGCGGTCTCCGTCGGCGCCCCGCGCCACGGGGCCTTCCTCGTGACGCGCCGCCCTGAGGAAGGTTTCCACGTGAACCGCTCCAGTCGCTCCTCGTACCAGAACGCCAACTCCCGCTCCGCCGCCGGCTCCCGCTCAGGCTCCGGTTCCGGCTCCCGCTCCGGCGGCAGCTCCTTCTACGGCTCCCGTCCGGCCGGCGGCCGGCGCCCCTCCGATCGGGGCCGCCGCCAGGACTCCTCCCCGCAGGGCGAGTTCGCGATGCCGGTGAGCACCACCCCGGCGCTGCCGGCCGTCGAGTCCTTCGACGAACTGGACATGCCCGCGGCCCTGTTGAAGACGCTGACCCGCCAGGGCGTCACCTCGCCGTTCCCCATCCAGGCCGCGACGCTGCCGAACTCGCTGGCCGGCCGCGACGTCCTCGGCCGGGGCCGCACCGGCTCCGGCAAGACCATCGCCTTCGGTCTCGCCGTCCTGGCCCGCACCGCCGGGCAGCGGGCCGAACCCCGCCGCCCGCTGGCCCTGGTGCTGGTCCCGACCCGCGAGCTCGCGCAGCAGGTCACCGAAGCGCTCACCCCCTACGCGCACTCGGTGCGGCTGCGGATGGCGACCGTGGTGGGCGGGATGTCGATCGGCCGCCAGGCGCAGGTGCTGAACCGCGGGGCGGAGGTCGTGGTGGCCACCCCCGGCCGGCTCAAGGACCTGATCCAGCGCGGCGACTGCCAGCTGGACGGGGTCGGCGTCACCGTCCTCGACGAGGCCGACCAGATGGCCGACATGGGCTTCCTGCCCCAGGTCACCGAGCTCCTCGAACAGGTCGCCGAAGGCGGCCAGACCATGCTGTTCTCCGCCACCCTGGACCGCAACGTCGACCGCCTCGTGCGGCAGTTCCTGAACGACCCGGTCACCCACTCGGTGGACCCGTCCGCGGCGGCGGTCAGCACCATGGAGCACCACGTGCTGCACGTGCAGAACCACGACAAGAACACCACGATCGCCCACATCGCCTCCCGCGACGGCGGGGTGATCATGTTCACCGACACCCGGGACCGTGCCGACGCGCTGGTCGAGGACCTGCTCGCCAACGGGGTCAAGGCCGCGGCCCTGCACGGCGGCAAGTCCCAGCCCCAGCGCAACCGCACCCTGGAGCAGTTCCGCACCGGTCAGGTCACCGCGCTGATCGCCACCAACGTCGCCGCCCGGGGCATCCACGTCGACGGCCTCGACCTGGTCGTCAACCTGGACCCGCCGAGCGACCACAAGGACTACCTCCACCGGGGCGGCCGCACCGCCCGGGCCGGCGAGTCCGGCACCGTCGTCACCCTCGTCCTGCCCAGCCAGCGCCGCCAGATGGCCCGCATGATGACCACCGCCGGCATCACCCCCGTCACCACCAGGGTCCTCGCCGGCGACGAGGACCTGACCCTCATCACCGGCGCCCGCGTCCCCACCGGCGTGCCCGTCGTCATCGCCGACCCCGTCGTCGAGCGTCCGCGCCGCAGCGCAGCCGCGAACCGCGGCCGCCGCGGACGCCCCGCCTCCACCGGCGGCGACACCCGCGCGGCCTCCGGCCGCGACAACCAGGGCTCCTCCGGCCGCCGCCGGGCGCCCAGGCGCGTCGCCCTCGCCGCGTAGCACCCCGACGCGGGCCCGACGCCCGGTGCGCACCGGGCCCGCGCGGCCCTCCCAGGCCCTCCGAGGCACGCCGGTTCCCGCGACCGCCGACCCCGGAAGCCGGAACCGGCCCTGCGGTCCGCTCCGACGCACGCCGCCAGCCCCCACTCGCCCCTCCGCCAGTGCCCCGATCACCGCCGACCCCGGCGGAAGCGACACGAAGGAGTCCGCCCATGACCATCGCCCTCGACCACCCCGCAAGCACCACCACGGTCGGCGACCTCATGAAAGGCCCGGAACTGCAGATCAGCGACGATGTCATGGTCGACACCGCGATGGACATCCTGCAGAGCTCCGGCACCGACCACCTGCTCGTCCGCGACGACGACGGCCGCTGCGCCGGGCTGCTGACCCGCCTGCACCTCGCGCCGTTCCAGGCCCGGTCCTGGTACACCGAGCGCACCCCGGTGCGCGACATCGTCCTCGACCGCGCCCCCTTCGCCACCACCGACATGCCCGCCACCGCGGCGGCCGCCGCCATGCGCTCCCGCGGCCTGGACGCGTGGCCGGTGGTGGACCACGACGGCCGCGTCATCGGCCTGCTCAGCCTCTAGACACGATCCCCTCGACGATCCTCATCAGGCGCTCCCCCGCCTGGTCGACGCTTCCGTTCTGCGCGCAGACCTGCGCCCCTTCGAGCACGAAGGTGATCTCGGCCGCGGTCTGCGCCGGGTCGGGCAGCCGGGCCTCGGCGCACATGGCGACCAGCCTGCGCAGCTGGCGGGCCTTGTGCTCCTCGATCACCTGCCGTGCCGGGTCGGAGCGGTCGGGCAGTTCGGCGATGGAGTTGATGAACGGGCAGCCCCGGTGCGAGATCGCCGGCAGCCCGTCGGCGATGAAGCGGGCCAGGCCCAGGATCTGTTCCCCGGGCCGGCCGGGGTGCTCGGCCTCGACCCGGTCGAAGGCCTCCTGGTAGTCGGCGGCGACGATCCGCAGCCACTCCGCGACCAGTGCGTCCTTGGTCTCGAAGTGCCGGTAGATCGCCATCTTGGTGGTCTCGGCCTTCTCGGCGATCGCCTGGACGCCCACCCGCCGGATCCCCTCGCGCTGGAAGAGCTCTTCCGCCGCGTCGAGGATGCGCTCACGGGGCGGAAGCTTCGCCACCCTGCTCGGCCTTCTGGTGCTCGATGTCATGACTGCTCCGTGACGTCCGGTCGGCGGTTCCCGAGGTGCCTTCCCACTCGTCTTCCCGCTTCCGCCACGATACCAAGCAGCTCCATACGATACCGTTCGGTATCGTCAGATGCTGACCGGTATCATTCTTTCCGCTGGGAGTGACAGTGAGGATTGCCGAGTACACGAGCTTCGACGCGGTCGGGCTCGCCGGACTGGTGGCCGGCGGCGAGGTGACCCCCGCCGAACTGGAAGCCGTCGCCCGAGAGGCCGCGCAGGCGGTCGATCCGCAGCTCAACGCCATCGTGGAGACCTGGCCCACCGACGACGCGCCCAGCCCGGGCAGCGCACCGCTGGCCGGGGTCCCCTTCCTGATCAAGGACATCGGGGTCACCATGGCCGGGCGGCGCATGGAGCTGGGCAGCCGTCTCGCGGCCGGCAACGTCGCCGGCGCCGACTCCTCCCTGATGCGGCGTCTGCGCCGCGCCGGCCTCGTGACGTTCGGGCGGACCACGACCCCGGAGATGGCCTACAGCATCACGACGGAACCCGCGCTGTACGGCCCGACCCGCAACCCGTGGGACCTCCGGCGGAGCGCCGGCGGATCCAGCGGGGGCGCGGGCGCGGCCGTCGCCGCCGGGGTGGTCCCGATCGCCCACGCCACCGACGCGGCCGGCTCGATCCGCATCCCCGCCTCCTACACCGGCCTCTTCGGGCTGAAGCCCACCCGCGGCCGGGTCTCCATGGGCCCCGACGTCGACGAGGTCTTCAGCGGCCTGGCGGTGCACGGCAGCGTCAGCCGCACCGTCCGCGACAGTGCGGCACTGCTCGACCAGATCGGCGGCCCGGAGCCGGGCGACCCCTACTCCGCCCAGCAGCCGTCCCGGCCCTACGCGCAGGAAGTCGCCCGCCACCCCGGCTCGCTGCGGATCGGCGTCCTCACCCAGGCGTGGGGAGGACGCCGGACCACCACACCGGTGGCCGACGCCCTCTCCCGAACCGTGCGCCTGCTCGAATCCCTCGGACACCAGGTAGAGGAGGCCGAGGTCGACCTCGGGGTCGGCTGGGAGGAGTTCGTCCTGGCCAACGCCCGTCTGATGGCGGCGAATCTCACCGCCATGGTCGACGGGCTCGCCGCCGCCCTCGGGCGGCCCGCCGACCCCTCGACCCTCGAACCGGGAACTCTCACCAGTTACCACTACGGGCGGCAGGTCAGCGGCGCCCAGTTCGTCGCCGCGTTCGCGGTCCGCAACCGGGTCGCCCGCAGCCTGGCACGGTACTTCGACGCGTACGACACCCTGCTCACCCCGACCCTGCCGGAGCTCCCCCCGCTCCTGAACACCTACACCGAGGGCGGGGAGACGCTGGACGGCCTCGGCTGGATCGACCGCCTCCTCGACCGCTCGCCGTTCACCGCGGCGTTCAACGTGGCGGGCACGCCCGCCATGTCCGTACCGCTGACGGCCGACACCGAGACGGGACTGCCGATCGGCATGCAGTTCGCCGCCGGGTACGGCCGCGAAGGCCGCCTCTTCCGCCTCGCCGGGCAACTCGAACAAGCGAGCCCGTGGTCGCACCGCACGCCCTCCGTGTGGGCGGGGAACGCCCCGGGCCGCTGACGAACGCCTCTGGGGGAACCGGGTCGTACGACTGCGCGGAAATCGGCTCAGACGAGCACGACCCGGCGCCCCCGCGTGTGGCCGGCGTGGCTGTCGATGTGCGCCGCCGCGGCCTCGGCGAGCGTGTACGACTTCTCGACCGGGATGTGGAGCCTGCCCCGCGCGATGAGGTCGACGGCCTCGGCGAGCGCCTCCGGCATGCTCCCGGCCACGCCGGAGAACCGGACGCCGAACTGCGGCGCCGAGAGATCGGCGATGGAGATCACCTTCTGCGGATCCCCGGTCAGCTCGACGAGTTCGCGGATCACGCCCGAACCGGCCAGGTCGAGCGCCGCGTCGACCTGGCCGAGTTGCCGCACCCGCTCGACCCAGCCCTCGCCGTACGTCGTGGCGGCGGCACCCAGGCTGCGCAGGTAGTCCTGGTTCGCGGCCCCGGCCGTGCCGATCACCGTGATGCCGCGGTCGCGGGCGATCTGCAGCACCGCCGAGCCGACTCCGCCGGACGCGCCACTGGCCAGCAGCGTCTGCCCGGGCCGCACGCCGACCTGACGGATGATGCGCAGCGCGGTCTCCACCACGGAGGGATAGCCGGCCGCCTCTTCGAACGTCAGCCCTTCGGGCATCCGGGCCCAGGCCGACAGCACGGCGAACTCGGCGTAGGTGCTCAAGCCCTCGCCGAACACGTGGTCGCCGGCCTCGATCCCCTCGACGCCCTCGCCGACCTCGTCCACCACCCCCGAGGCGTCCTGCCCGACGCCGGAGGGCAACTCGATCGGATGGGCCTGGAGGAACTGGCCTTCGCGGATCCTCCAGTCGACGGGGTTGACGCCCGCCGCCCGTACGGCGATGCGGATCTGACCGGGGCCCGGGTGGGGCCGCTCGGCGTCGACGAGCTGCAGAACGTCCGGCCCGCCGAACTCGGCGAAGCTCACCTTCTTCATGTTCTTCATGCGGCCGACCGTAGCACTAACGGTTAGCGTTTAGTAACTGTTCCACCTTCGTATCTGCTAGCGTGAGGGCATGACCGTGCCGCCCGGACGCCGCGAACGCAAGAAGGCCGCGACCCGCCAGAAGATCGCCGGCACCGCCCTGCGGCTCTTCCTGGAACGCGGGTACGACGCGGTGGGAATCCGGGACGTGGCCGCCGAAGCCGACGTGGCCGTCACCACGCTCTTCTCCCACTTCGCCTCGAAAGAGGCCCTGGTGTTCGAGCGGGACGACGACTTCGAGCAACGCCTCACCCGGGCGGCCACCACCCGGGCGCCGCACGAGCCGCTCGTCCCCGCGCTGCGCCACGAGATCCACGCCCTGGTGCGCCATTGCACGGCGGACGCCGCCGCCCCGATCTGGCGCATGATCGAGGAATCACCCGCCCTGCGGGAGTACGAGGAGTCGATGAGGCTGCGCCACGCGGACTCGCTGGCCACGGCCATCGCCACCGACCTCGGCCTGCCGCAGACCACGACGGCCTGCCGGGCGATCGCGAGGTTCGCGATCGACGCCTACACGCTGGCCCGCGAGGCGGCCGATCCGGAGGCCGCGGTGGACGAGATCTTCCGGATGATCGAGGCGGCCTGGGAGGTCACCGGCCCTGCTCGACGCGCGTGAAACGTCGCGGAGCAGCCCCACAACCGCGCCGAAGGCCCCTTCGACAACTCGAAGGGGCCTTCGGAGGGGCCTTCTTGTCTGCAACACATCTACGGCGGTTATTTGTGTTCAGGATCCGGGGCTGCAAGGGTGTCGAACCATGAGGATCACGATCACCGTGGAGAATCCGACCCCCGAGGCGCTGGAGAAGCTGCTCGCCTTCGCCACCATGCCGGACGCCGTCGTGACGGCGCTGCCCGATGACCGCTGGACACCGGAGCGGGCCCGCTCGTACTACGACCGCCTGCCGCCCCGGGCGCAGCAGATCCTGCTTCAGGTCGTCGAAGGCGAAGGCGAGTGTGCCGCAGAGGAGCTCAAGGCGAACGGCCGCAGCCTGCGGGGATCCACCGGCGCGTTCCGCCGCGTCCTCTCCGAGGGCAAGCGGACCGGCCTCTGGCCGGACGCCCTGCCCGTGCCGCTGGTGTCCCACGTCGTCGGCGGGCAGCTCAAGAAGCTCGAAATGCCCGGATCCGGCACCGACCAGTACCCGCACTCGGCCTTCGAGGAGGGATTGCGTGACGCCCCGGCCCGCGATCGCTGATCGCCCGGGAAGCCACTCATGTACACACCCCCACCAGTCAGTTGTCGCTGTTGACGTTGGCGAGGGCGGCGCTGTAGCCCGTGGGACAGTACAGGATGTCGGAGCCGTCGCCGGTGTGCCAGCGGCCGTTGACCGTCTGCCGGATGCCCTTGACGCTGTCGCTTTCACAGATCAGGACGAGTTGCCAGTGGTTCTTCGGGGCACTGGTCTGGCAGTTGACGGAGCCCCAGTTCTGGCCCTGGTTGGTGACGCAGTAGGAGATCGCCGAGGCTGACGGCGCGGCGATCAGCCCCGCCCCCATGAGCAGTGCCGCCCCGGTGCCGATGGCTGCGATTCGACGCATGACCTTCTCCTTGCCGTAGATCCGACAGCATGTGCGGTCAGCATTCCGAAGATGTGAATGCGTGTGTACATGAACAGCACAACTGGCCGAAACCGGACCCTTACGCTTCGGTTCGGTGGCGCGCCGACCTGCAGTGCAGGTGAGGGCCTGCGGTGCAGATGAGGGTGCGGGGAGGGCGTAGCAGTCTGGTGACATAGCAGGGTCTGTTTCGTCGACTGCTCGCACTAACTTCGTTCCTGTACGCAGCCACGTTGCTCCTGTCCCCGCAGGAGGGGCCACAGGCAACTCGCTGTTCCTCACCCGTACTTCGCTCAGGAGCACCGCATGTCGACCTTAACGAACCGCCGCTCGTCCGCCGTCCGCACGCTGGCCGGTTCCGCCCTGGCGGCCGCCCTGCTGGTGTCCACCGCGACAGCTTGCTCCAGCCCGTCCCCCGCGAACCAGACCGCCGCGCCAGCCGCCACGCCCACCACGCCCAGCGCGCAGGGCACCACCCCGCCGGCCGCTGCGCCCAGCGCTCCCACCCCTCCCGACGCCACCGCGCCGGCCAGCACGCCGGCCGCGCCCCCCGCGCCCGGCACCGCCCCACCGGCTGCCACGCCCACCGCGCGCCACACCACCACGCCGCCGGCCGCCCCGCCCAAGGGGACGTCCCCGGTCCGCACCCAGAAGCTGGTGGACGGCAGCACGGCCGAGATCCGCGCGACCGGCAACCAGAACTACGTCGCCAAGATCGTCAACAACGGTACGGAATACGGCACGCTGGAGACGCACGACTCCGACGCCGGGGTCGACTTCAACGACATGTTCATCGTGCTCTCGATGGACGGCACGGCCCACTCCTGGATGGGCGGCGGACACCAGGGGCCGGGCACGTTCAAGCTCGCGGGCGGCTGGACGGCCAAGGTCACGAAGATCGGCGAACTCCACTACCGCGCGCAGATCCTCGGCAACGACGGCGCGGTGAACGGCACGCTGGAGGCGAACCAGCAGGACGCCGGAGCCGTCGCCAACGGCGTGTACATGGTGCTCAGCACCGGCGGTGAGATCAGCGCCAACATGTGAACATGACAAGGTCGTGCTATGAATGCCCAGGAACCCGCCGGCGGGCCGCCGGCGGAAACCTCCTGGACCGCCCGGCCAGCCGAACGAGTGAAGCCGGAGGCGGCCGCTCCCCGCGCGGCCCCGCCGCCCACGCCGGCGTCAGCAGCAGGCTCGCAGCCTGCCTGACGACCGCACTCGAACAGGCTCTGGCCGCCCGTGCGCTGGGCTCCGCCGCCCTGCCGACCGCCGTTCGCGACCGGCCGGAGGGCGTACCCGCCGCGGCGGCGCGGTGCTCGAAAACTCCCCGTTCGACCCGGGCGCGCCCGGAGATGACCTGCTTGAACCCCGCGTTCGAACAGCACCATCATCTGTCCCCTGCCGACCACAAGGCCACCCCAACTCAGCTTCCCTGAGGCCGGTTTGGACTGCCCCGGCGCGTCGACAGGAGGAGCGTCCCGTCGCCCCCGCTCAACAGCCCCGTCGGCCCGAGTGAACGAGGAGTCCGCGCAGTGATCGATTTCGAGGTGCTGACCGCACTGGCCGCCCACGAGGGCATCGAGCGGATCGGCGTCGGCGTGGTGCTCCGCGACGCCTCCGGCCGGATCCTGCTGATCCGCCGGGCCGCGCACGACGCCCTTCCCGGCCCGTGGGAGTACCCGGGCGGCGGCCGAGAGGACGGCGAGGGGATCGAGGCGGGCGCGGCCCGGGAACTGGCCGAGCAGACCGGGCTCGCCGGGCTGCCGCTGGAGTACGCGCGGAGCCTGGACCTCACCGACCGGAACGGCCGGCGGGTACGGCAGTTCGTGTTCACCACCGTCGTGCCCGACGGCACCCCGGTCACGCTGTCGGCCGAGCACGACGACCAGCAGTGGGCCCGTCCCGACCAGCTGCCGCAGACCGGCGACGGAGAGCGCGAGGTGATCAGGTGGCTCACCCGTCGCCTGGCGATCCCGGGCTGGCGACCGGTCGGCGGCTACCTCACCACCATCGCGCGGCCCACGGTCTACGGGTGCTTCCTGGTCACCGACCCGGACGGCCGCGTCCTCGGGATGCGCTCGACCATCAACCCGACCGTGTGGAACCTCCCCGGCGGCAACGTCGAACACGGCGAGACCCCGTTCGACACGGCACTGCGCGAGGCCCAGGAGGAACTCGGCCTCGACCTCGCCGCGGAGAACCCCGAGGTGATCGCCCGGCGGCGCCTGGTCGCGGTCGTCCACGAGCAGGTCGGCACGGAGTACCCGGTGCCGGTGTGCGGATACGTCTTCGACGGCGGCGTCCTGACCCGGGAGCAGCAGGCCCGCATCCGGCTCGACCCGGCCGAGCACACCGAGTGGCGCTTCGAGACCGCCCACGACTGGGACGCCCTGATGTCACCGGACCGCTACCAGCGGCTCCTCCAGGTACTGCGCGCCCACCGCTGCGGCATCCCGCTGTACCTGGAACGCCCTTCCCCGGAGGACGAGTTCGAAGGAATCATGGTCCTCGTCACCGACCGGCACGGCCGCCTGCTGATGCACCACCGCGACGACAAGCCGGGCATCGCCTGGCCGGGCTACTGGACCCCCATCGGCGGCTGGCGCGAGGGCGACGAGACCCCGCAGGAGAACGCGGCGCGCGAGGTCCGCGAGGAAGCCGGCATCGAGATCACGGGGCTCCGGATCCTGCCCGGCCCGCACCACGAACTGGTCTCCCCGCTCACCCGCGTCCTGCACGCCGCCTGGGACGGCCCGGAGACGGACCTCCGGCTCGGCGACGAGGGCCTGGCCGTCCGCATGGTCCCCCTGGCCGAGGTGCTCGACCTCAAGGTCCCGCCCTACCTCCAGCACTACCTGCCCCTGCTGGCCGACGGGACCGACGGGACCGACCAGCCTGCGAGGAGGACCTCGTGAACCAGCCCTGGCGCAGCGAAACCAGCCGGTCGGGCCGCCCGGCCCCGTCGGAACCGACCGGCTGAGGATGGCCGGCCGCCACCGCCGCCCGCCCGAGCCGCAGCTGCCGGCCGACACCGATGCCCGGCTGCGGGCCATCGCCGACCAGCGGCCCGTCGTGGAGGAAGGCATCGTCACCTTCCCCGCCAGCCCCGTCCCATACGGCTACCGCACCGTGCACCGGCCCGACGGCGGCACCGACCGGCACCTCGTCCGCCTCGACCTGCCCCGGCGACCACCCGGGTGACCGGCTCGGCAGCCGATGCTCCTGACGATCCGTCACCACGGGTGGACCGCAGTCCAGTACCAGGCCCCACCCCCGCCCCGAACGTCTACCTCTGGCCGACCCGCTGCCGGCCGGTTCGCCGAGAGGCGGCCACGACGGAGAAGGCGTACTCCCGCATCCGGAGCTCGTAGGCACGTACGCCGTCCACGAGCGGCACGCCGGAGGCCGCGGCCCCGGCCAGGGTCCGCGTCAGCTCGGCGGCGTCGCGGATCGCGGTGTTCGCGCCCATCGCCAGCACCGGGCTCATGGCGTGGATCGCGTCCCCGAGCAGGGTGACGGGGCCCGGCTCCCACGGCGGTACGGGGCTCGCCGTGGAGATGCGCAGCGGGAACAGCGAGTCGGTCTCCCAGCGGTCCAGGAGGCGGTGCACATCGGGGTGCCAGTCGTCGCCCACCAGGCGTCCGGCCAGCTCGCGCAGGGCGGGGCCGTCGAGACCGCGCAGCGCCTCGAACGAGGGCATGGCGGGGTGGTCCGCCGGCGCTCCCACCAGGCAGGCGACGTAGTCGCCGACGGGGGTGAGGGGGACGGGCGGCGTGTGTGCCGGGCCGGCGGCACCGGGAGGGCGGGCGAACCGCACGGGCCCGAAGCCGACGTGCGGACTTCCCGGCCCGCCGGTCACCACGGTGAAGATGCTGTCGAACACCCACGGCGGCAGTGCGGCCGCGGCCCCGGCGGCCGCTGCGCCCGTCTCCGACTCTCCGGCCTCTCCCGCCTCTCCAACCCCGGTTTCCGGCGCATCCGGCGCGTCCAGCGGGATCCTGCCGTAGATCAGCCGCAGTCCGGCGTCCTCGACCCGGGCGTGCGGCAGCAGCTGTCGGCGTACCGCCGATCCAACCCCGTCCGCGCCGACCAGGAGGTCGGCGCTCGCGCTGCGGCCGTCGGCGAACCGCACGGTGACCGTTCCGTCCTGCTCCCTCTCCCAGCTCAGCAGTTCCGCGCCGTAGCGCACGGTGTCCGCCAGGCCGGAGAGCAGGATCTGACGCAGCGTCGGCCGGTTGAACGCGTACGAGCGGTACGGGCGAGCGGTGCCGTCGGCGGGATCGGGGTCGGGCGCGGTGGGCCGGTCCGCGAGCGTGCCCAGGTGGCGGTCACGGACGGAGACCCGGGCGGGCGGCGAGGCCGCGGTCGCCAGGCCCAGCCGGAAGAGGTGCTCCGGCAGGCAGCGTTCCAGGCCCGCGAGCCCGGGTTCGTCGAGCTGGACGCGGTAGCCCTGCGGCCTCGCGTCCGGGTGGAGGTCCCGCTCGTACACGGCGACGTCGAAGCCGCGGGCGCGCAGCCCGTGGGCGAGGGTGAGGCCGCCGAGTCCGGCGCCGGCGATGATGACACGGTGCTGGTGCACAGTCTTCTGCCTTCGTTGTGGTCACGAAGGAAGCACTGGGGTTCCGCGAAGGGAACAAACACCGCGAGGGCGCCGCTCAGAAACACCATTCAGGAGCGATTTTTCGCGCATTCCGTTGAATCTGGAGCCACAGTAGCAGTGAGCCGTCGGCGGAACCGACCAGCCTCTTCGACGAGAACCGGCCCGGAGGCCGGGGCTCATCAGCTGAAGGGGCTTGGCCCAGGTCGTGCTCCGCCGGCCGGCCCGGCAAGGCGTGGTCGCCGACCGACGACGCGCGGGAAGGTGCCGTCCGGCACGGCCCGATTGGCATGACTGTTCAAGTGATACGCTCACAAGATGACGAACCAGGAGGGAACGCCCGAGGCGCCGGACGAGCATGCGGACCTGTGGCTCACGCCGACCGAGCTGGCCTCCTGGATGTCGGTGGTCCGCCTGATCACCCGGCTCCCCTGGGCGGTCGACGCCCAGCTCCAGCGCGACGCCGAGCTGAGCATGGTCGAGTACATGACCCTCGCCATGCTGTCCGAGGCGCCCGAGCGGACCTTGCGCATGAGTGTCCTGGCCGAGCACACCAGTACGTCGCTGTCGCGCCTGTCGCACATGGTGAAGCGGCTGGAGAGCCGCGGCTACGTCCGGCGGGAGCCGGATCCGGCCGACGGGCGGTTCACCAACGCCATCCTCCTGCCTGCCGGCATGGGCAAACTGGAGGCGGCCGCCCCCGGACATGTCGCCCAGGTCCGCCGCCTCGTCGTGGACAACCTGTCCGGCGAGCGCCTGCGCAGGCTCGGGCAGGACGCGGAACGCATCCTCCAGCGCATCGACTCGCCTGCGCGCTGAGTCCAGGGCTTGATCACTCAAGCCACAGCTGCGGCCACAGGGCCTCTCGACCCACCACAACAGCGAAGCGTCGCGACCTTTCGGCAGATTGACTTGAAGGTTAAAGTAAATACACGAGGGCGTCGATCCCGGCGCCGCCGCGCCACCTCCGCGCGGCACGGATCAGGGAGCTGAGATGTCGCTGGAGAACGAGAAGATCATTCGCAACGCCTACCGGGTCGCCGAGGAGCAGGACGTCGCCGGCTGGATCGCGGCGTTCACCGAGGACGGAACCTTCACCGACATGTCGGTCCCGTTCACCTACCGCGGCGCGGACCAGCTGGGCAAGACGGTCGAGACCTACGCGCGGGCGTTCCCCGACATGCACCGGGAACTCGAACGGTTCTACGTCACCGGCGACGTGGTGATCGTGCAACTACGCTTGCAAGGCACCCACCTCGGCCCGCTGGAGCTGCCGTCCGGCACCGTCCCGCCTACCGGCAGGCGCATGGACGCCCCGTGCTGCGACGTGTTCGAGCTGGTCGGCGGAAAGATCAAGCGCTTCGACTGCTACGCGGAAGGTTCCGTCATCGCCACCCAGCTCGGCCTGGCCTGAGTTCCACCACCGCTTGAGCCTTCAAGTCGTCGGGTCTAGAATCCGACATGGAGGCTCAAGCGGGAACGTCGGCACCTGTACCTGCACCTGCACCTGGCCGCGCCCGACGGAGCCCGCCGCACCACCGCCAGCCTGCCCAGCAGGACTGACACGGAAGGAGCGCCCACCGTGAGCACCCTCAAGATCGCCGTGATCCTCGGCAGCACGCGCCCCGGCCGCAACGGCAAAGCGGTCGCCGACTGGGTCATCGACCGCGCGGGAGCCCGCGCCGGCGTCGAGTACGAGCCCGTCGACCTCGCCGACTGGCCCCTGCCCTTCATGGACGAGCCGCTGCCGCCGTCCATGGGCCAGTACCAAGGCGAGCACACCAGGGCGTGGGCCGCCAAGGTCGCCGAGTTCGACGGCTACGTCTTCGTCACCCCGGAGTACAACCACTCGATCCCCGGCGTACTGAAGAACGCCCTCGACTTCGCCTACGCGGAGTGGAACAACAAGGCCGCCGCTTTCGTCTCCTACGGCACCGTCGGCGGCGTCCGCGCCGTCGAGCACCTGCGCAGCATCGCGAGCGCGCTCCAACTCGCCCATGTCAACCAACAGCTTTCCTTCTCGCTGTTCTCCGACTTCGAACAGCTCTCCCTCTTCAAACCCGGCGAGCACCATGACGCCTCGGCCACCAGGCTGTTCGAACAGCTGGAGGCCTGGTCGGCCGCCATGAAGACGCTGCGCTCCTGAGCCGACCCGCGAGGACGACGACGCGGCGGCGCGACGGTGACGCGGCGGCGCGGCGGCGCGGCGGCGCGGCGGCGCGGCGGTGACGCGTTGCCGGTTGCGGCCGGGGAGCAGGACCAGGTCATCCGCTCCCATGCGGGCTGCCGGCCCCTCGGTGAGGACCCGGCCGAGGCCCTGGTCACCGATGTGTCACTGACGGCGCTGCGGGTGTTCCGCACGGCGGCCGAGCAGGGGACCTTCACGGCGGCAGCGGAGTCGCCGGGGTACACCCAGTCGGCGGTGTCCCGGCAGATCGCCTCGATCGAACGGGTCGACGGCGCCGACCCGGAGCCGTGGGTGACCACCACGGCGACGGCCCATCTGCGGTGAAGAGCCCGGAGCCGTGGGTGACCGCCGCGACGACGGCCCGTCCGCGGCGAAGAGCCCGCCGCCGGGACTGTCCGCCGGCAGGGCAGCCAGGTCGACGACCACCCCGACCAGCCGCCTCGGCCACCGTTCGCCCCCGGAACTCGTAGCTCGTCGCCGACCCTCCGCAGGCAGCGTCGCGCCGGGGCCAGGCCGCTGCGGGTGCGCCGACGGCCGCCTCGGCGCACCGTGGACCCATGGCCCTCATCGGGCCGCCGGGGCTGCGGACGCCTGGGCGATCTTGGGGGGCGAAGAGCCGGTGGAGCCGCCAGGCCCCGCCCCACAGGGCGCTTCGGACGTGCTCGGCGCCCCGGGCCGAGCGCCGCCGCCCTGCCCGTCAACGTCGGCAGCCGGCCGGGCCCACGTCGTTTTCGTCACCGAGGGACTGACCACCACCGACCAGTCACGCGAACGCCTCGAAGGGGAAATCCGCCATGTCCTACCCAATGGCTCACTACTGGGGTGAATCGGGCGAGAATACGGCGACGCTCCGTTCCGGCGCCACCGCGCCGGACGTGTTGATCGGCGCGGGGGGCACAAGAGTCCACTACCTGGTCGACACGCCCTCCGCGAACAAGACGTTCGGCCTGTACCGATTGGACATGGGGCCCCGGCCGACAGGCCCCGCTCCACATTTCCACCGGACCATGTCCGAGTCCTTCTTCGTCCTGTCCGGGATCATGCGCCTGTACGACGGTGAACGATGGATCGACGCCGAGGCGGGTGACTTCCTGCACGTGCCGGAGGGCGCTGTGCACGGCTTCCGCAACGAGTCCAACGAGCCGGCCTCGATGCTGATGCTCTTCGTGCCGGGCGTGCCACGCGAATCGTTCTTCGAGGAAATCTCGGAGATCGCGGCCGAAAAGCGCCCGATGAGCGAGGCGGAATGGGCGGAACTCTACCGCCGGCACGACCACTTCCTGGCCTGACCGGCTCGTCCGGCCGGGGTCGGCTGGAACGACGACTCGGGCGATCACGTACTGGCCGGGGTGGTCAGCCGCGTGGGGCTCGGAGTCCGCTACTGCGTGGCCGCGGTGACCACGCCGATGGGGGCCTGCACGGTGCCCGCGTCGGTCCGGCTGGGACAGGAAGATCCTGGACCGGGCATGCGCGGTTCAAACGCCTCGCCACTCCGCACTCGACACGTCACCTTGTCCAACAGAACGCAGCCGGCGCCGGGGCCCGGGCGGTAGGGCCTGCGGCCTGCGGCTGTTCCCCACCCTCGGCACGGGCGCGGCCGGTGTCAGCCGAAGTGCCGGACGGTCGCCGGATCGGCGGGTTCGTAGGGGTGCCACTGGTCCGCGGCGGGACGGCCGGTGGCGACGAAGGCGGCGATCGCGCGGGAGAAGGTGCCGCCGAGCGAGCGGACGGCGGCGGTGGCCTCGCCGAGCATGGGGCTGTCGGGGTAGGCGTCGAAGGTGTCGAAGAAGAAGGGGAGTTCGACGCAGTGCGCGGCGCCCAGGCCTGCGGGGTCGGGCACCGGGACGTGGTCGAACCGGTAGACGTAGGTCGGGTTTCCGGCCGCGGCGTGGCGGTCGGCGATGGCGAGGGTGTCGTCACGGAAGACGAGCCCGGTCTCGAACTCGGTGAGGATGTCGGCCGGGGTCGCGTTCGGCCGCCGGGCCGCGATGCGGTCATACCGCTCGTCGCCGCCGTCGGCCTGGCCGGCCGCGATCGAGCGGGCCCGGTCGGCGGTGATCTCCCGGATGCGGGGGGCGAGGGCGAAGAAGGATGCCATCTCGTTCCTGGTGGTGCCGGTCAGCAGGCCTTTGCCGTCGAGGCGTCCGTCGACCAGCGCCTGCTGCCACGTCGCGGGGATCCCGGAGGCGCCGAGGACGGGGTACATGGGCGGGGCGACGTTGCCCGGGCGGGCGGCCTCCCGGGAGAGCCGCTGGTAGGCGGCCAGGAGCCGGTCGGCCGGGACGGCGCGCAGCGCGGCACCCCGGTCCCGGGTGCCGCCCGGGCCGAGGATGCCGAGGATGTCGAGGAAGCGCCGGGCGTGGTCGCTCGCCTCCTCGGGGTCCTGCGGGGCGAGCCCGAAGGGACCGCTCTGGGCGATGACCTGGTTGACGAGCGGGCCGGTGGTCGGGGAGACGGCGAGGTAGAGGGCGGAGAACGCCCCGGCGGACTGGCCGCCGACGGTGAGGCTGCCGGGGTCGCCGCCGAAGGCCGCGATGTTGCGCCGCACCCAGGCGAGGACGGCGGCCTGGTCCTGCACGCCGAGGTTCTCGATGCCGAGGTCCGGCAGGTAGAGGTAGCCGAGCGGGCCGAGGCGGTAGTTGGCGGTGACGACGACGGCCCGGCCGGCGGCGGCCAGGTGCCGGCCGTCGTACCAGTCCCAGCCGCCGGACCCGCTGGTGAACCCGCCGCCGTGGAACCACACCAGGACGGGCAGGGCACCCGGGGCGGACCCGTCCGCAGGCGGACGAGGGGTCCACACGTTCAGCGTGAGGCAACCGTCCTCGTCCCAGTCGGGGGTGCGTGGCCCCATGACGGCTTCGAGCCGGGAGGGGTTCTGCGGGACGGACGGGCCCGGGCGGTCGGCGTCCCGGACGCCCGACCAGGCGGGGTGCGGCACGGGGGCGGCGAAGCGCCGCTCGCCCACGGGCGAAGCAGCGTAGGGGATGCCGCGGAACGCGGCGACGCCGTCCTCGACGGTGCCTCGGACGCTGCCCGACTCGATGGTCACGACGGGGCTCTCGCTCAGGGTCATCGGTGTCGCCTTCCTTGCAGACGGGGGACGGCTCCGGTCTATCGCAATCGCCATGAGACGGGAAGATGTGACGGTTCGGCTCTCCGCCGCACGTAGGCGCCGTCCGCGAGACCGGGGTGCTCCCCGGCCGCTCCCAGCCGCGCACCCCGGGCGTCCAGCGGCGTCCTGTCCGTCCAGTCGAGATCGACCACGAGTACCGTCCTGTGTCCGCCCGCACCCCGACCGACGATCGGTCGGCCGCTGCTCATCCTCACCGGTGACCACCACCGGGCACCAGCACCCGCGCACCGCAGCAGCCGAAGGGCTGGTCCGCGGACGGCAGGCCGTCGGCGCTGGGGCTGGGGCCGGGTTGTCGGAAAACTTTTTCTCCCGGGACCGATGAGTTCGGGCGGTGGCGGCGGTCATACCTGGGAAAGCAACGACAGCCGACCGGGGAGACCTGAGATGTCCAGCACCGCCACCGCCACTGCTACCGCCGCTACCAACGCCACCGCCGCTACCGCCGTCGCCACGAAGTCCGGCAAAGCCGTGGTCCGGGTGGTCTGGACGCTGCGGATCCTGCTGGCGCTCTTCTTCGCCGTGGCCAGCGCGCTGCCCAAGCTGCTCGCAGTCCCCGCCGCCACGACCGTCTTCGACGCCATGGGTGTGGGCCACTGGTTCATGTACCTGACCGGGCTGGTGGAACTGGCCGGAGCAGTCGGGCTGCTGGTCCGCCGGCTGGCCGGGCCGGCAGCCACGGCGCTGATCGTCTTCCTGGTGTTCGCGTTCGTCACCCAGCTCACCGCGATGCACGGCGAGAACGCCGGGACCCCGTTCATCTTCATGGTGCCGCTGGCCGTCATCGCCTGGAACCGGCGCGCCGAGACCGCCGAACTGCTCGGCCGCCGACGCTGACCAGTGCAGCGGCCGGTTCGGATGGGCGTCGCCGTGACGCCCGTCCGAACCCGGTGCCGTCCGCGGACGGCTCGGTGCCTGGTGCTAACAGCTGTGCGCGGCGTCGGGGCGCTTCGCCGCGATGTACGGCT
>NZ_JBFBIR010000013.1:0-163747 GCF_040685715.1 Kitasatospora sp. NPDC088264 | reverse complement strand
GCTCCACCAAGCCCCACTCGGCATCGGAGAGTTCATGGCGACGTATCACCACACCATGATCCACTAGCCAAGATCACTTTGACGACACTGCCTAGGACCCCGGCAACGGCTTCGGCCCACTGGGAGAGCCGTTCCCTGCCGGGTTCCAGCGACAGCCTGCGCAGGTGCCCCATCGTGCGCAACCGATTGGCTCGCACGGCATGCAGACTGGGGTCGATGATCTCGGCGACCCCAGTCTCCCCGATCGCGTGCGGGGTGAAGGCCGCAACGCCCTCCGGTTGGTCCCAGAGGAAGCCCTCGCTGAAGGAGGTCCGGCCGCCGACCGGATGAACCGCCGGAATGAAGGAGACCTTGTCGAGCTGCCCGTCCAGCTTCCGGAACGCCTCGTCCAGGCGGGGAAGTTCGCTCTCCTGACGGCAGAGCAGGTCGACCAGGGCGTTGCCCGGAAGCTCCACCCGGCCTTCGTCGGCCAGAACCGCCGCCCGGGCGCAGGCGGCGGCCACCTCGTCCAGCAGCAGGTCGTTCCACGGGATGTCTGTGGCGAAGGTGCGTCGACTGACGTGGGAGAAGAACGGCGCGTTCACATAGCCGTTGACCGGAGAGGGCGTCTCGGTGCTCATCGGCAGGAAGGTGTAAAGGCGCCCGCGAGTGAGTGGCTCGTCCACCGGGACCGCAACTGCCACCTCTGCCGCGCCCTGCCATGCTTTCCAGGCCGCCCCCATGGTCCCGCTGACGGCGATGGCCTCTTGAGCCCGCTCCGCTGCGACCTTGCTCCGGACCACGATCAACCGCAGACCCCGACGGAGTGCCACCTCCTGGATCTTGAGGTCGCGCGAGCTGTACAGCGAGGTCACCTGCCGCCGATAGACCGTGCGCTTCGTGCTGCCCGCCGCCGTGTGTACCACCGACACTACTGCCAGCCGGTCCAGAAAAAGTTCGAACGGAGCACTGTCGTCGGTGAGTTCATTGAACTGGTCGACAGCTGCCTGTCGCGCCTCGGCATCCTGGAGCGGCAGGCGAACCACCGTGACGATCCCACGGCGTCGGAACCGCTGCACCGGCTCGGGCACCTCGTCGAGGGGCAGCGGAACCTTCAGGGTGGAGAGGTTGTCCCGCAGTTGATCTGCCGCATCGGTCTGATCAGGCGCGATCTGCTGGGCCAGCCAGTCGAAGTCCGCAGACCGGGCGAACCGGAAGCAGAAGCCGTCGAACGCCTTGGCCTCCGGGTCCGAGACGCTGTACAGCTCGGGCGCCTCGGTCAGCTGGCGCACGCTCTTGAAGCCCACGCCCTTGTGCCCGATGCCCTCGTCCGGACGCTTGCTGGAGAGTGCGACGCGGCACAGCGCCTGGAAGTCCTTCGGCTTCAGCGCTCGACCGCCGTTCGCGACATAGAGGACACCATGCTCGCCTTCGTCCTCGTCGAGCAGGATCTCGACTCGCCCGTCACTACGCGTGGCCAAGTGCGCGTCATGGGCGTTCTGCAGCAGCTCAACCAGGACCCGTCCCTTGTACTCAGCGGTAAGCAGGTCCTCGATCACCGCCTTCATCTCCCGGAACGTGGTATCCCCTTCCGCGAGGTTCGCCAGGCAGAGCCTCGCCACCTTCAGGGCCTGCGTCATGACCTGCTTACGCCGGGAACCCGTCGTTCCTGAGCTCTTCAACTGCTGCCCCTTGCGAACCAAAGCCGTCGACCCGGCCCATGAAATCGTCCAGCGACACGGTATCCGTGGCTACTGACAACAGAGTTCGCGCGGCGTCGCGTCAGGCTGCCGGCGCCATGGCCGCCGCGGTCCCTTGTCAGCCCGATCTGACAGACTGCGAACGGCGGTGACGCTACGGAACCAGGAGCAAGGAGCCCCATGAACAACCCTGCCGGCGACAGCGCGCTTCGTGAGGCCCGCAGGCTCCGGGCGCCCAGAAAACGAACCGTCAAGGGCGAGGAGAGCTCCCGGCCCTGGACCGCGCCTCGGATCGTCGCCCTCGTGCTCGTGGTCGGGTTCGCGGCGCTGGTCCACTACTACGTCCTAGCCGTCGCTCTCGCGCTGACCGCCGCCGTGCTGGCCAGGAAGCGGCCACACCGGAGCGTGGGCCCTCACCGCACCGAGCGTATTCCGCCCAGCAGCGACGACTTGGCGAAGGCCGAGCGCCTGGAGTTGGGCGCCGCCGGCGAGAGGACCACCGCCGGGCTCCTGGCGCCGCTGGAAGCGGAGGGCTGGCGCATCCTGCACGACCGCGGCATCCCCGGGAAAACCGCGAACCTCGACCACATTGCCATCGGCCCCAGGAACCAGCTGGTCGTCATCGACTCCAAGAACTGGACGCCTGTGCCCGGCGCCGAGGTCCGCCTGCTGAACGATGGCCGCCTACTGTACGGGCGGCACGACCGAACCGAGCAGGTCAAGACGTTCCTCTGGGAGTTGAAGTTCGTTCGGGAGGACCTTCCGGTGACTCCGACGGCGATCATGGTGATTCACGGGCCGCCCGTGCGCCGCGGCCGCCTCCCGCTGCCCAACCTCCACATCGTCGGCGCCGACGACCTGCTCAACGCGGTTCGCACCGCGCAGACCACTGGCAAGCAGGACCTGCTGGCACACTGCCTGATCAGGTTCAGGCCCTACCGCGAGCAGGAGCAGGAGGTCGCCCAAGCGGCTTTGCCGCGTCCGTAGCGGCCTGACGAGGGGCCACCGTGCCAGCGACGGCCAGGCCGCGTCCTTTCAGCACCCCGGCGGGGCGGCCTGTCGGAGGCGTGGTGTAGATGTTGGGGGGTCTCAGCAGCCCCTGCTGCGCACCCGGGCATGCCCGGCAGCCTGGCGGGGGCGGCATCACAGAACTCCGTTCCGGAGTCGCATCGTGAAGGAGGCCGGCAGTGCCCACTGCCCTGGTCTACGTGCCCGCACCCTCGCAGGCCAATCTGAAGATCGGCATCCAGCGCTCCCTGTGGGGCTGGCGCGCCGAGACCGTCGCCCGAGGCCGCACCGACGAGGTCCTGGCCGGCCTGAGCGTTGGCGACTTCCTGCTGCTGGGCCACCGTGGCCCCAACGCCCGGGTCGCGCCCGGCGGATGGGCACACGCCTCGCTCAAGCAGCTGGTGGTAGCCCGGATCGCCGGTGACGCCTTCGTCGACACCGAACCGGTCTGGCCCGACGACACCTACCCGCACCGCATCCGTCTGGACGTCCTCGACATCCAGACGGACGTCGACGGCTCACTGCTCGGCGAGCAGGCGATGGAAGCCCTGCGCCTGTCGGCCAACAAACAGGGCGCACCCGTCCTGCAGGACCTGACTGTCATCGACAATGTCATCAACGCACTGGTCCAGGACACCCCGACCACCCTGACCGATCTGACCGCCCCGGGCGACACCGACCAGGGCACCCCGGACCGGTACCTGGAGATCGACGGCGAACTCGACCAGCGCACGCAGACCCTGGTCCGCCGCGAGCAGCAGCGCCTGCGGCGCGAGAAGTTCAAGCTCGCCGAACGCATCACCTGCGCACTGTGCGGCACCTCTCTGCCGGGCCGCGTAGTGCACACCGCGCACATCAAGCGTCGCCGCGACTGCGACATCTACGAGCGCCGGGACCTGGCCAACGTGATGGGCGCCTGCGTGCTGGGCTGCGACGTCCTGTTCGAGCACGGCTACCTGTACGTGTCGGAGCAGGGCATCGTCACCCCCACACCCGCCGCCCTCAACGACCCGGGCCTGAAGCCCGCACTCACCGCGCTCAGCGGACGGCACTGCACCGAGTTCACCGACGCCAGCGGGCCGTACTTCGCCTGGCACCGCAGCAACATCGCGCTGGTGGCGGCATGACAGCCGCCACCAGGCAGTTGCCCGCAACCGACGGCACGGCGGACAGCACGAACAGCCCCTGGGTGTGGGCGGGAGGAGTAGCCGAGCTGGCCGACCTCATGAAGGAGCCGTCCTTCGTCCGAGAGTGTGTGCGCCGGTTCGAGGCCGCCGGCCGCCGCACGGTCGGCGAGGCCGAGCGGCGCAGTTGGGAGCGCAGCTGGCCGCACCTCGTCGACGCGCTCGTCCACGCCGGCCTGGGCCGACTGCGGATCTACCTCGAGTACACGACTCCCGGCAGCGCCAACCGCTTCGACGCGCTGCTGCTGGGCCGCACCGAGCAGGGCATCCCGGCGCTCGTCGTCGTGGAGCTGAAGCAGTGGACCCGTTTCACCGTCCTGTCCGACACCGAGGTGAAGCTCGCAGACGGAGACGAGCCCACCCATCCGGTCGTCCAGGTCGCCGGCTACACCGCCTTCCTCCAGCAGTGGTTCGAGGCGGGAGACACCGGGGTCGAGGTGCGCGGCCTGGCCTACCTGCACAACGCGACCACCGCCCAGGCCCAGCCCCTTCGGGAGCACCACAACACCGGCCCCTTGAGTGGCATCCCCGTGCTGTGCCGCGACGATCTAGCACCGGACCTCGACGCACGCGAGACGGCACGACTCCTGCTGGCGGCCGACCTTGCCGCTCCGGACGACGAACAGGTACGGGCCTTCCAGAGCATGCGGTGGACGCCGTCGCAGACGCTGCTGGAGAGCGTCGGCGACCTGCTGCTCTCGCCACACTCCTCCATCAAGCTGATCGGCGACCAGCAGGACGCGCTACTGAGCGTCCGACGCCTCGTCGCCGCTGCGAAGCAACGCGGGACACGGCTCGTGGTAGCCGTCACCGGTGGCCCAGGCAGTGGCAAGACCGTCATCGCGAGCCGACTGATGGGGCACTACCTGCGCAACGAGTCAGCCCTGCAGCCGCGCTACGTCAGTCCGTCCGGGACCCTGGTCGCTCAGTTGCGCGAGGCCACCTCAGCCATTCGCGGCGCCCGGGACCTGTTCATGCTGCCCGGCGATGTCCCGGCGGCAGCACTGAAGGGCTCTCGGATCACCATCCTGGACGAGGCGCAGCGCCTTCACCGGCCGACGGACGGGTACGGGCTGGTGCAGCAGATCGTCGACCGCGTCCCCATCGTGGTCATGTTCCTGGACGAGCGACAGATCGTCTGTCCCAACGAGGGCCTCACGCTGCAGGAGGTCCAGGAGCTGGCCGCCCGCAGCGGGGCGGCGTTCAAGCACCACAGCCTCGCCGGCTGCTTCCGCACCAGCTCCTCCGCCGACTACATGGGCTGGGTCACCGACCTGCTCTACGGAACACCGACCAGCTGGGAGGACACCGACTACGACCTGCGGCTGAGCGCGAACCCGGAAGACCTGCAGGCCTGGATCGACCACCACACCGCGCAGGGGCGCCGTGCCCGCACCGCGGCCGGCTTCTGCTGGCCCTGGGCCCGCGACACCTCCCAGCTCCGACCCGAGGTCGCCATCCCCTGGACGGACGCCGATGGGACCGAACAGCTCTGGGAGGCACCGTGGAACGCGTTCCAGGAGATCCGCTCGGCCTCCGCCCCACACCGTAACTTCTGGGCCACCGCCCCCGGCGGCCACCGGCAGATCGGCTGCATCTACACCGCCCAAGGCCTGGAGTACGCCTACAGCGGGGTCATCATCGGCCCCGACCTCGTACGCCGCGACGACGCCTGGCTGCCAAGGCCCCAGTACAGCCGCGACCGAGCCATGCGGGACGTACAGCCCGGCGACTACCTACGCCTGGCGCTGAACATCTACCACGTCCTGCTCACCCGCGGCATCCACGCCACCCGCCTCTACTCCACTGACCGCGAGACCCAAAGCTTCCTCAACTCCCTCTTCCCGCAAACGTCGACTGGTCACGAGTCTGACTCGTGAATGGTCACGAGATCCCGTCCGGTCCATGTGATCGGGCGGGACCTTTGCGTTGTGGGGGCTTGTTCGAGGTCGCGTGCGAACTCGGTGGGCCTTCGCGGCTGAGGTCCGGCGGCTCGGGGGGTGCGGTGGGCATGCCGGGCCGCCGCTGGGATGGGGGCCAACGGCGGTCAGCGCTCGGGCATCGCAACATCGACGAAGGCGAATCCGGCCGTGGCACCGACCAACAGACCTGACGCGCCCGTCCGGTTCCCCTTTACCGGGAGCAGAGCGTGGATGGGGCTGGCGGTGACGATGCGGAGCAAGCACTGGCCCCCATCGAGGTCCCACACCCGCACGCTGCGGTCCTTGCTGCCACTAGCCAGCAGCGGCCGGCCCCCCGGGCCGCCGAACGCCACCACGGCAGCCACCGAGTCCTGGTGGCCCTGCAGCGGCGGGCCGGCAGCTTCGCCGGTCAGCGGATCCCAGATCCGCACCACCCCGTCGCTGCCGCCGGTGGCCAGCAGCGGCCGGCCATCCGGTCCATCGAACGCCGCCATGGCTCGCACCGCACTCTCAGGAGTACTGAGCGGCCGGCCGACCGGGTCGCCGGTCAGCGGATTCCAGACCCGCACCGCCCCGTCCTCACCCCCGGTGGCGAGCAGCGGCTGGTCTCCTGGTCCGGCAAAGGCCACCAGCACCGCCACTGTGGACCTGGGCCCTCGAACCGGCTCGCAGATCTCGGAGGCGGTCCGTGGATCCCACACCCGCACCACCCCGTTGAGGTGGCCGACGGCCAGCAGCGGCCGACTTTCGGGGCCGCCGAACGACACCACAGCTGCTGCCGAGCTCCCGTGGGTGTGCAGCAACTGGCCAACCGCTGAGCCGGTCAGCGGATCCCAGATCCGCACCACCCCGTCGCTGCCGCCGGTGGCCAGCAGCGGCCGGCCATCCGGCCCATCGAACACCGCCACAGCCTGTACCACGCCGTCGGCGCTGCGGAGCGGAGCGCCTGCCTCGCCGCCGGTCAGCGGATCCCAGATCCGCACCACCTCGTCACCACCGCCGGTGGCCAGCAGCGGCCGGCCATCCGGCCCATCGAACACCGCCACCGCCCGTACCCCGGCCTTGTGGCCGGGCCATGACGCACCCGCTCCGGTCTTCAGCGGATCCCAGACCCGCACCACCTTGTCCCTGCCGCCGGTGGCCAGCAGCGGCCGGCCCTGCGGCCCGGGGAGCGCCACCAGCGCCAACACGGCGCCCTCGTAACCGTGCATCAGTTCCCCGACGTGCCGGCCCGCCAATGGATCCCAGACCCGCACCACCCCGTCTCGGCCGCCGGTGGCCAGCAGCGGCCCGTCCTCTGGCCCGTTGAACGCCGCCATCGTCGATGCGTAACCCCCAGGGCCGTGCAGCGGTGCACTAGCCTCGGCGCCGGTCAGTGGATCCCAGATCCGCACCACCCCGTCTCGGCCGCCGGTGGCGAGCAGGGGTCGGCCTCCGAGGCCTTGGAACGCCGCGACAGCGCGTACCTCGAACTTGTGACTCTGCAACCTCTCACCGACTTCGGTGCTGTTCAGTGGATCCCAGATCCGCACCACCCCGTCTCGGCCGCCGGTGGCGAGCAGAGGCCGCCCCTCCGGCGCGGTGAACGCCACCATCGTTGACACGGCTCCCTCGTGACCGTGCAGAGGCTCACCGGTCTCGGCGCCGGTCAGCGGATCCCAGATCCGCACCACCCCGTCTCGGCCGCCGGTGGCGAGCAGAGGCCGCCCCTCCGGCGCGGTGAACGCCACCACGGCCCGGACTCCTCCTTCGACGCGGAGTGGTTCACCGACCTGCGCACCCTGCGCCGGATCCACCACCAGAACGCCGTCCCGGCCGCCGGCGGCGAGGTGCGGGCGGCCGTCCGGCGAGCGGAACAGGGCGAGGCTGGTCAGCACCGCACCGGCGTCCACCACCACGTTGTTCGGCGTCTGCCAGCGGGCATGCCGAGGCCAGACCGCCGTGCGCGCCCTGGGGGGCGCAGCCCTGGTGGCGAGGGCGAAGTCGAGGCTGACCTGGCGGGTCCGGTGGTCGGCGTCGTGCAGGAAGGGCTCGATCTCGGCCCAGGCGGCCACTGCGGTCTGGTCGTCACCGGGGGTGCTGGGCAGGCCGAGGCGGCCGCGGAGCTTGCCGTCGGTGTCCCAGGGCAGGAACGCGGCTGGGAGGGTCGCGTCGTCCAGGACGTGGCCGAGATCCGCGTGTTGGGCGAGGTGGCGCCGGACGTAGGGGTGCGGTGGGACGCCGTCCGCGGTGTCGGCCAGCCCGGTGAGGCGGTGGGCGATGCGGCGGTGGATGTCGGCAGGCGAGTCCGGCTGCGGCGCTGGGGTCACGACTGCGGCTCCTTCGGGGCGGTGTGCAGGCGGTGGGGCTCGGTCCGCAGGACCTCGGCCAGGCGTTCGTGCGCGAGGCGGTGGACGGTGCGGCCGTCCTCGGTGTCCTGCGCCAGGTAGCCGATCAGTCGGCTGCTCCGCAGGGCGCTGATCGCGGCCTCGGCATCGGGCAGCGGCCGATCCAGGACGGCTTCGGCGAGGGCCGGCCAGATCGGGCCCCAAGGCACGCCGGCGCCCTGGGCGAACGCGGCCGCCCTCAGCAGGCCTAGGGCCGTGTCGGGGGTCAGCTGCGGTGTGTTCAGGGCACGCAGGTCCCGACGGAGCATCCCGACCAGCCCGTCGCCGAGGGAGTCCCACCACTGCGGGTCGTCCAGCAGGTCAGCGGGCGAGTCGTGTTCGCGGAGCTGGTTGGCGGCGATGCGGGCGTCGAGGAAGGAGACGGCCGGGATCCGCTCGGTGATCTGGCGTGCCGTGGCCGCGGGGTCGAACGGCCTGTCGGGGCTGTCGTCGAGCAGGGCTTGCAGGTACGCCTGGATGTCGTCGACCGTCTCCGGTCCGTCGGTCCGCAGCTCCACGGGCGGGAGCTGCGACCGGGAGAAGTCGGTGGCCAGGGTGAGGGCCCGTCTGATGTGGTCGAGGAGAGCCGTGTCCGGGGCGGGCTCCGTACTGTCCGGGACACTTTGTGCGTCGTCGGTGTGGTGGCTGCGGACGCCGATCACCAACCTAGGTGCGGCCTGGCCTGCTTGGGCCAGGGGTGCGATGACCTGGCTCACCAGGAGGTAGGGGTCGTCGGCCTCGTCGAGACCGTCGATGACGAAGGTGGCGGTGCGGCCGATGACCGCCAACCTGCGCAGGGTTTCCGTCAAGTGTCCGCGCATGGCGGTGAGCTGATCCGTGAGGGAGTCGGGCCGTGGTGCCTTGTGACCGATGCCTTCGAGGAGGGCGGTGACGACCTGCTCGGCGGTGCGTTGGCGGGCCAGGACCGCGACGTCGATGGAACCCTCCGGGGGAAGCGTGTCGGCCGGGGAGTCCGCGATGGCGCCGGCGTAGGCCGGGTTGGCACGGAGACCCGGGTCGCTCAACGTCACGGCGCGGGCAATCACCGCGGACTTGCCGCTGCCGGCCGTGCCCGTGACGATCAACGACGGACTGTGACCTGCTGGTGGCCCGTCAGTGAGAAAGCTCGCCAGGGCACGGGTGAGGGGCCGGCGGCCGGAGAAGTACCAGCCCGGATCCTTCCGGTTCGGCCGTCCGCTGGCTCGACTGATCCAGTAGCGCATGTCCTCCTCGGTGGCGGCGACTTGGCTGCGCTGGGGAGCCACCAGATGCGTGGTGGGCCGGTAGCCGGGGTTGGGAAGGCACAGGTGCGGCGTGCTGGCACCGTCCAGGCCGAGTAACGGAAACGGCGCCTGGTACCCGGTGGCCCGGGCGGCGTCGCGGAGTTGCTCCATGAACTCGGCGAAACTCAGGTACTCGGAAGTGAGTTCGGCCGACGTACTCAGCTGCTTGTGTACCTGCGTCAGGAGCGCGCTCAACTCGCGGACGCCGACGGTGGTTCCGAAGTCGGTGGCCGCCAGCACCGCCAGCGTCGGGCTGTTGGACCGCTGCCGGTTCAGATCACGGGTCACCTGTGCAAGGTTGATGTCGGCGCCGCGGGAGTAGCACGTGTTGACGATGACGAACACGTGCTGGGCGTGGGAGTCCAGGGCCGCGGCGATCAGGTCGGAGGTGCGGTAGGCAGTGGCGAGCAGCCGCTTGCGGTCGGTCGACGGCAGCAGGAGGAAGTGGCTCCCGGAGCCACTGGCCTCACCGTGCCCCGATATGAACAGCACGATGGCGTCCTCCCGAGGGGCCTCCCGCAGTTCGGTCTCCTCCAGGAACGCCTCCACCTGCCGGCGCTCCTGGAGGTCGGGCGCCGGTTCATGCGTGAAAGCCCGTATGCCGAGGGCCGGATCGCACCACCACGTGTCGAGTACCTGGAGCTGCTCCTTCACCCCGTCGGCGAAGTCCGGGTCCTCGTCCTGGTAGCCCGGCACCACGACGGTCAGCAGCCTGCGACGCGCTCCGTCGGCTGCCGAGGGAACGGCCCCCCTCCCACTGTCCATGGGCGCTAGTGTGCCGGAGAGCGGAACGAGGGGGAGCAGAGGATGCGCGAAGCCGTCGGCAGTATCTGGCAACCGGGAGCACCGCGGAGCCGGGACGTCACCCAGGACGCGGTCGTCGTGGTGCCCGGCATCATGGGCAGCGAACTCGTCGACGGGGAGAGCGGCCGCCTGCTGTGGGGGCTGAAACCGGCCATGCTGCGCCGGGCGTTCAGCCGCACGGACGGTCTGGAGGCGTTGCAGGTCACCGAAGCCGAACGGGAGGGCAAGGGGACACGGGTGCGGCCGTCCGCCCTGCTGCGCCTGCCGGCCTGGGTTCCCCTGCTGAACGGCATCGAGCCCTACCACGAGCTCCTCACGATGGTGCGCGACACGGTTGCCTGGCCGGAAGCGGTCCTGCCGTTCCCGTACGACTGGCGTCTGTCGGTCGAGCACAACGGGCGGTTGCTCGCCGATGCGGCGCGCCGGCACCTGGAGGCGTGGACCGCGACCGTCGGGGCCACGCCTGATCTGCGTGCGCTGTGCGAGGACCGGATGCCGCAACTAGTGTTCGTGGCGCACTCGATGGGCGGCCTGGTCACCCGGGCCGCGCTCGGCCGGCACGGGGACCTGCGGGCGGACACCCGGACCGTCATCACCTTGGGAACACCGTTCCTAGGCTCGGCGAACGCCGCCCTGATGCTCAACGGCGGGCGTCGGAGCGGCGGCCTCAGCGGCCGCGTCCTGGACCGCCTGCAGGCCCTGGCAGTGACCCTCCCCGGCGTGCACGACCTGCTGCCGGACTACCGCTGCGTCGACGAGGGCTTGGAGGTCTCGCGCCTCACCCCTGAGGCGGTGGCCGGCATCGGAGGCGATCCGGACCTCGCCAGGGCCGCTATGGCCTTCCAGTTGACGATGCGCTCCGACGGCAGCGCCGCTCTGCCGGGCCATCGAGCGGTCGTCGGTGTCGCGCAGCCGACTGTGCAGAGCATCCGCGTCGAGAACGGCCTGGTCTATCCGCAGCACTGGGCGTTCAAGGCCGGCGAGCACGGGGACCTGAAGCGGACCGTGCACGGCATCCCGCAGCGGTTGGACCGCTGGGGCGACGGCACGGTGTACCGCGACGCGGCCAGCGGTGGCGCCGACAGGCCGGTGTACCTGCCCCTCCAGCACGGCGCCCTGGGCAAGGGTGATGTCGCCCTGCGCTACGTCCACGGCGTGCTGACCGAGGACGACGGCTACGCGGGCCCGCCGATGGGCCCCGGCGAACTCGGTCTGGACCTGCCGGACGAGTGCGTGATCGCCGGTCGGCCATGGCGGTTGCGGATCACCGGACGCGACAGTCCCGTCACGGTCACCTGCGAGATCGTGAACACCGAGACAGAGGCCCGTGTGGCCGGGCCGCGCCTGTCGGCCGGTGAGAACGACCTCTTCGCCACGGTGACCCTTCTCCAGCCGGGCCTGTACCGCGTCCAGGCCCAAGCAGCTGAGACACCGGCCGTCACCCAGCTGTTGCTCGTGTTCGAGCGCGAGCCGTAGTCAGGATGATCAAGAGATCGCAGGGTGCCCCTCTTTTGATCCGCCGTCCGTGGCCCTGGCACGGAAAGTGATCCAGAACCTCGTTTCACCCGTCGGCGAGAGAGATGGAGGGTGCCAGCCGCATCCTCATCGGAGCCCCGCGGTGGTTGCGCAACACTCGTCCCGACAGGAGGAGGGACTACTTCGGCGAGAACCGGGTGGTATTCACCGCCTCGGGCGCATCCAGCGCGCCTACCATCGTTCCTACTGTCCAGTAGACCATGCCGCAGGCTATTCACCGACCCACGCGGCAGGGCACCCAATGAGGGCGGCACCGACTACGCCGAGTACTTTGCCCCCCGACTTCGCACTGCCACCGGAGAGGTAAGCGGCCCGGTCCACGCGCTGCCACCACACATCCCCCGAACGAGTGATTACGACGAGGACGGCCGGGTTCCGTGATCTTGTGCTGGACGGGGCCAAACCGAGCTGATCGGCCTCAGGGAGCGCTCGGTGTCGCCGCCTGACGGCCACACAGCCAGGAAGCACGCCAGCGTGATGGGCGCGTCTGGGGGAATCCGGTGGCACCACTCAGCTGGCGACTACTTTTTGAGGCAGTACCGTGACGCCTTGTGTCCAGCGTGCCGCTGGCGCCGAGGGAGGAGCGGTCCAGTGCTTCAAATCGCCGTGGAACTCGCAGCAGCACAGCCGGCGGGGCAGGAGGAGCTTGCCCTGCTAATGGCCATCGCGCTCTCGGCTGCGGGTTACGGAACGGTCCATGCGGCGTCCTATGCCACGACCATGGCGGAGCTGGAGCGCGCCAACCTCATCCGCCGCAGGCGTCGGTTTCGACGGCTCATCCCGGTGCCACCACCTCACCCCTCTGGCACCGAGGTGCTCTGCCGGTATTACGCGCAAGCCAGGGCGCAAGCGTATGCGAACCATGTGTTCGCGCTTGGCTCGTCTTCGCTGGGACTCTTGATCATCCTCGCGGCATCCATCCATGCGCTCACAGTCGGAAATATTGGCGCCGGATCCGAGCTCTCCCTGCTGGTGGGGCTCGGAATCCAGCCGATCACGCTCCTCTTCCTCCGTATGAACACCGAGGCCAAGAGGCGGGCGGACAACTACCTCGACAAGCTCCGAACAGACGTGTTGCGCAGCGAGGAGACAAAACAGGTCGAAGGCGAAATCGCAAAGCTGGAGGATCCTCGACTCCGAGACTGCCTCCGTATCGCCATCCTGCTCGATCGACTCGGCAACCGCGAGATCGCAGGAGTCGTCACCCAAACATTCCTTGCGAACACGCCAACAACAGCGACTCATGCCCCGGGAACTGAGGAGCCATTCCCACAGCAGGCACCCGCTCCAGCGGAGTGATGGCACTCCCCATACAGAGCACCAGAGATCGCATTTCCGCCGACCGGTGAATCTGACAGCGAGTCGGCCACGCATCAGGGGCGGTGACTGCACCGTCAACTTGGCGCAGTCGCCGCCCCGCTATTTTTCGATCAGCCAACGCTCTTCGCAGTTCACGCCTCGGGCCCGGCTAAATCGAAGTCACCCTGGGTCAGCTCTGCATGGGGTGGCGTCGAGGCAGCTTGGCTCGATGGACTTGCCGGTCGGGGCAGGTTACAGGCGCCCGACCCGGGCAGGGCTGGGAGGTCATCTCGGTATTCGTTGCAGCTCATAGCTGGGTCTCTCCTGAGTACGACGGAGGCTGGCCCGCCCCGAACGGCTGCGCGGTCGGCCACTCGGGATGGGGATGAGGCGGACGTTAGCCGCGATTTCCGGTCGCACCAAATGAGTGGCCAGCCAGATTAGAGATCAACTTCTCGGCCGTTTGGTGCGACCGGAATCTCCGTCTAATGTCTCGCCGTGTCACCGAGGAAAGGCCTTCGCCCCACTCGTGCCGACCCGTGCTGCCGTGTCCCAACGGGACTTCCGCGCAGCCGAATTCACTCATCTGATCGCTGGCTTGCCGTGAGGACTTCTGTGTACCACCTGAGATTACGAGCGCGGCTGGCTGCCGCGCGATATTCGAGACCGGCGTCCGGGAGCTACCAACTCCTCTGACCCGGGGCCGCCCTTCACGGGCGGATTCACAACAGTGCGGTGCCGGCGGCTTTCGACGAGGAGCCGGCACCGCGCCTCCTACGACCAGCGAGGAGCCGCTGCCATGCAGCATGCCCTGATACATCCACGTCCAGGTCCAACCCCGCTGCCCAATCTGGCTGTTCGCCCCGCCGAACGGCGGCGGCATTGAAGAACTCGGCGGGAGCCATCGTCGGGCTCATGGCCTCCGGCCCGCTTCTGCTGGCCGTTCCGATCCTTGCCTTCTCAGCTGGCAGCGCCTCAGCCGCATGCTCTCCCAACGGCGCACAAGCTGTGGATACCGCAGCCGTCGCTACGCAGGTGAAGTCGATTCTGGACGGCGGTGCCACGGGGACGGTCTCCGATCCGGGCCTGGACGATCCGGACGAGCAGGTGCCCAACGCCAAGACCATCCAGGCCACCGGGGTGGCGATGAACATCCCGGCGCGCGGGCAGATCGTGGCCCTGGCGACCGCGTCGCAGGAGAGCGGCCTTCGGAACCTGACCTACGGCGACCGCGACAGCCTGGGGCTGTTCCAGCAGCGGCCGTCGCAGGGTTGGGGCACCGCAACGGAGATCCTCGACCCGGTGCACGCCAGCACCGAGTTCTACGCGGCGCTCCAGCAGGTTTCGGGGTGGCAGTCGATGACCGTCACCCAGGCCGCCCAGGCCGTGCAAAAGTCGGGCCTGCCGGACGCCTACGCGAAGTGGGAGCCGCTGGCGACCGCGCTGCAGAAGGCAATCGAGCCGCTGCTGACGAAGACAAGCACTGCGTCACCCAGTCCTTCGCCGTCCGGCTCCGGTGGAAGCGGCAGCACCGAGCCGAGCAACCCGGGCAGCTGTACGAGCAGTGGGAACGGCACGGACTTCGGGACCATCCCGCCTGGCTCGGCGCCGGCCGGGTACACCATCCCGGCCGACGCCCCGCCGCAGGTCCAGACCGCGCTCCGCTGGGCGATGGGCCAGCTCGGTACCCAGTACCAGTGGGGCGGCTCCTGCAAGGATTCCCACGGCCCGGATCCGATGGGGCGCTGTGACTGCTCCTCGCTGATGCAGATGGCCTACAAGGCGGCCGGAATGAGCCTGACCCGGACGACCTTCACCCAGGTCGCGGAGGGCAAGCCGGTCGCGGTCGACGCACTTCAGGCAGGGGATCTCGTGTTCACCGCGGGAAGCGACGGCAGTGCCGCGAGCCCCGGTCACGTGGGCATGTTCATGGGCTCCGGGCTGATCATCAACGCCCCGCATACAGGCGCGGTCGTCTCCGTCGACACGCTCGCCTCTTGGCAGTCGCAGATCGTCGCTGCCCGCCGAGTCGTCTGACCGGCGCTTCTCCCCTCCCCTCCCTTTCTTCTTTCCTCACGGCGCACCTTTGCGTGCCCAAATTCGAACTGGAGTTCGCAGTGTTTCTTGCTGACAAGGCCGTACAGCTCGCGTACGACCCCGGGATCACCCCGAACGAAGGCGGCCTGCCCGGCCTGGCGGTCCTCAAGCAGGTGATGGGCAGCATCAACTTGTTCGGGCTCATCGCCGTGGTTGGAGCGCTCGCGGTCAGCGCCGGGGTGTGGGCCTGGGGTCACCACAGTGGCGGTCACCAGGCCGAGGCCAACGGCAAGAAGGGCGTGCTGGTCAGCGCGGGTGCCGCGCTGCTGCTCGGCGCCGCACGCCGAGCAGGCGTCGGGGAACACCGACTCGAAATCCGACCCCCTCAGATTCACGCACGCCACCCACACTGCGAGCCGCTCGTGGACCCGACGGATCGCCTCCACCACCGTCCACAGGTTCGGCGGGGTGTACTGCCCGGCCTGCCACAGCTCCCACGCCACGGTGTTGCGCGACACCCGCGTCGGACACAGCGTCATCCCGCTCACACCGAGCCCCGTCAGGTAGTTCACCGACTCCACGACGTCGGTCACCGCCTCGCCGTCGGTCAGGAACGGCGGCTTGACCATCAGGTAGATCTTCGGGTCCACCCCCAGGTCGGCCATCACCGCGAGTGCCCGCTCGAAGGACTTCTGGGTGATCCGGGTGTTCACCAGCGTCTCGCGCACCAGGATGTCCGCGGACTGCAGACCGATGCCGATCTCCAGTCGCACCTCGCCCAGCGCCTGGACGAACGGGCGCAGCACCGGCTCGGTGACGAACTGCGGCAGCGACTCCACCACCAGCCGCTTCACCCCAGCCGCCGCGACCAGGTGAGCGATCTCCACCTGGACGTCCCGGGGGATCTCCTTCGGCGCGAAGAAGCTGCCGTCGTTGTAGAGGGAGAGCACCTCGTACGACGGCTCGTCCTCGGTCCGCACCACAGTGAGCCGCACCTGCTCCAGCAGGCTCTTCCCCGACCTACCGCCCTCGATGCCGTAGTTGTTCAGGTTGGTGAAGGGGCACATCGTGCACGTCGGCACCGAGCAACCGCCGGACATGACGATCACCTTCTTGCGACCGACCACCTCACCGCTCGGCAGTCGGATCTTGTCGAAGTCGACGAACCGCGGCTCGCCCGGCTTCGCCTGCAATCCGGACGTGCGCAGCCGCAGGGACAGATCACCGATCCGGCGCCGGAGGTCCCTCACGGGCATCGGAAGGTCGAGCGCGTGCTCAGGCATGAAAAGCCCCCATTTCACCGGTTGGTCAGCCAAACCTGCCCGCGGACCGGAAGCGCGGCGCGGCCGTCTATGAATCCAAAATCTGTTCCAGCAGCGCGCCTGGCCGTCGGCGAACGGGAAGCCCATCTGACCTCTGGAAAGCCAACAATTGGCGAGGTGTTCCAGGCCCTATTCGTTCAAGAGCTGGAGCCGAGCTTGACCCGCTGCTACGGTCACACGCATGACGCTCCCGATGTCCTCCGCCCGTGCTGTCGACTTGCGGGTTGAGCCGGTTGACGATGTTCTCGACCGCGTTGAGCAGGCTCTCCAGGTTCGCCTGGAGCGGGACACGGTGCTGCGCAAGCGCCGCTCCGTCGGCGCGCGGACGGGGCGTGATACCTGGGTCCGGATCGAACGGCGCCGGCTCGACAGGATCGATGGCCAGGGCTGGAACGGCACCGAATGCGCGGCGACCCTGACAGTGATCGACAAGCCCACGTGGTACGCGGGACTGGCTTGGCGGGATGAATCGAACACGGCGATGTGGCGGGCCGACGAGACCAGCCTCCTACCGGGAAACCCGGTCGGTAGCAGCGTGCTCGCAGTCGATCCGGATCTTCCTGAAAGCTGGTGGCAAGCGCTGAACTCCGCGCTGGACGCGTTGGCTGGGCAACACACGACGCGGCTGGCCACCCCCGACACCGTCACCATCACCCAAGCTGTGGTCACCGAGGCCATTCGCACCGCCTTTCCCAGCATCTTCGAGACGACCATCACGCGGTGGGCACCTGCCCACGCGGACCTGAACTGGGCGAACGTCACCGGCCCGCGATTCTGCTTGTTCGACTGGGAGGACTGGGGAAACGCGCCGCGGGGTCTGGACTCGGCGTCGCTGTGGGCCAATTCGCTTGCTGTCCCAGCACTGGCCGACCGCGTACGCCGAGAGCGCCGAGACGAGTTGGAGAGCCGGGACGGCAGGCTGATGACGCTGTTCGTCTGCTCGAAGATCATCGGACCTGACGCCCATCCGGAAGATCCCCGGGTGCAGCCGGCCCGGCACATGGCCGCCCGGATCATGGAGGAACTTCAAGCGGGTTGACGGCTCGCCCGGTCACGCAGGAGATCCCGGTACTCGAGCATCACCTGCTCGTCCGCAGCGCTGTCCAAGGCATCAAGCAGCTCGCGAAGGTGCGCGGGATTGTCCGAGCCGACGGCCAACGTCCCGACCTGTGGGAGGTGGTAGGCGGCCCTGAACGCTGCCTGCGGACGGGACAGCGAACTCCCCTGGTGCCGGAGGAATATACGAGGATCGAGCATGTCCCACACGGGGTCTCTGGCATCGCCTCCGAAGGGGCTCATCCCCCACATCGAATCGGCTTGCAAGCCCCACCGGGTGGCGAGGTCGTCGGCAGAGTCCAGCGTTCTGATCCCGACCAGCAGGCCGACCCGGACCATGAGCACGGACGGCTTCAGCATCGTGGGGTCTACCAGGTCGGGCAGCGAGGACGGATCCCATGACGAGATGCCCCAAGATCCGCACAGTCCCTGCGCCGTGGCGTCGTCGAGGGTGGCGCATGCCTGTGCCAGCGTGTCGCGGGCGTCTGGGGCTTCGCGTAGCGAGCGTTCCGGGTTGTGCAGAAAGACGAGGTCCGGAACTCGCTGAAGGTCCCGATTCGACTGCTCAAGGGCGAGCCGTAACCGGCCGGGGTCGAGAGAGTGTTCGACTCTGCCAGTCCCCTGGAAGAATCCAACCTTGGTCGACAACGTGAAGCGCGGAAGGAGGTCGCCGCCGATCTCCGTCAGCCTCCGGTGCGCCCCGAAGTCCCGGTAGTTGAAGCTCGTGTCAATCGCCGTGATACCCAGTTCCAGGGCGCTCGTCAGCAGTCGGCGTTCGTAACGAGACCGGTGTAACCCGAGAACAACTCGGGGGTGAGGCTCGCGCACAGTTCTTCCTCCGTCAGGATCTTCGCCACGTCCCCAACTTCGCTGCCCACAAGGCGTGCTGCCTCGTCCAGCCTCACAGGCTGGCCACCGAGAAGCATGCGCAGAGCGGGCAGGGCCTCGGCGGTGAAGGTGAGCTTCTTCCCGGCCGCACGAACGTCGACCGTCTCGCCGTTCTCCTCGATCACGGGCTGGAAGTCGGTGATGCACACCGCGGCTTCCAGCGGCCCGAAGATCTCCAGGAGCGGCACGTGCCTGGGTGCGATGGCCTCCCGTTCGCGGGCAGCGAGGAAGTCTGCCGGGCTCCGCGAGGCGACGATGCGTGCGGCAGCAGCGGCCAGTTCCCGTTGCTGCTTCTCTCGCTCTTCGGGGGTGCCCCAGCGGTCGAGGTCATGTCGGAAGAGTTCGGTCTCGCGGGACCAGTCTGCCAGCCAGGTAAGCCAGTTCACTCCCGTCCGTTTGGCGAAGCCGAGCGTCATGTGCATGCTCTGTCCCGGACCGCGGCCGACGCGGGACGCCTTGTGCCAGTAGCCGCGCGGAATGTGCATGACGTCACCGGTTTTCATCGCACCCGTCCAGACGACCTCGTCGCTGGGCGTGTTGTTCCGGTCGGCATCGCGGTACAGCGGAACTTGGCGTGAGGCGCCGCGCACCTCCCAGTCCTTCTCACCGGCCAATTGAATGATCAGGACATCGTGGTCATCCCAGTGCAGGTCGAAGCCGGCGGCGTCGTTGGTGGTCAGGTAGACATTGACCTGGACGTTCTCCCGGGACCACCACTGCATAGCCCGACACGCCACCTCCATCGTGGGGTCGAAGACGTTCGCCTGATCCAGAACGATCGTCGCGCCCTCGCGGAGGAGTTTGCCCAGTCGGCGCATATCCGCCATCGGAATACTCTGGCCCCTGAGCGAGATCTGCGAGCTCAGGTAGGCCTTGGGGTGCAACTCCTCGCCGCCACGGAAGCAACGGAACTGAGGGTTCGCCAGGCTCCGGCGCATCACCATGTCGAGAAGTCCCTGGGGCGTGAGCATTCGCCCCACCAGCTCGGTGTCGCTGAGGCTGCCCCGAGCGAACTGCTTCCCGAGTTGCCCGGGGCCCTCCCAGCCCAGAGCTCCCTCAACAGCACGTACCAGACGGTGCTTCACAGTCTCTCTCTTCCTTCGAGTCAGAAGCGCGAGGGGACGGAGGATCCCGCCGAGTTGGTCGACGGGACCCTCCACCCCAGGACGCCGGCCTGTCAGGCGGGGTTGTTCAGGCCATCACCGTCGGGCCAGGGGCCGTCTCCCGAACCGCCCGTCCCCGGGTCGGAGCGGTCGCTGTCATGCCGGTCGTGGACGCTTGCCAGCACTTCCACGGCCACCAGAAGGCCACCCCTGGTGGGGGATGGCGTATTCTCGGGCACTGTTGTGCTCCTTCCATATCGGGTAATCCCGCCGGGGTTCCAGCGGGAAGTCTTGAGTGACCGCGTCCGACGACCGCCCGGCCAGCTCACTCCGGACAGCTCTGGCAGGCACTGTGCTGCGGCCCTGTGCCTTCTCCCGGTCTCCGTTGATGCTGGCGATCGGTACCGGGACGGCACGACCCCATCTCGGGACATCCTGGAGACGTCCCAGGACGTGCCGGTCTGTGGAGCGCGATGAACCAAGCCGAGGCCCAGCCTTCGCGCCTGCCGAGCCGACCGGCTGCGGCAGGTCTCCACCAAAGCGCCTCCAACCAGGATGGAACAGAGCAGAATTGATGCATTGATGTGGCATCGCTGCGGGAAACCCGGGCGCAGCCTGGCATGTTCTGCCGACGGACGATTTGGCGCACTGGGGGTGGTGGCCGATGGGGCGCAGCCGCGAGTGGTTCATCCAGCACGGGAAGAGCATGGGCTTCACACCGGAATCCCCAGCCGAGGCCTCCGGTGTCGACCGTTCGACGGTCGGCCGGTTACGGGGGATGCTTAGGCCCTTCTCCGCGGTAGTACCGGCTGGGACGGGTAGCCTTCGAGCCCGGGCACATCGACGGCCGAGGGGAACGGATGACCGGGGAGAACGGCGGGCCGCTCGCAGCGAAGTGCGTGGCGCGCAAACAGGTGTCGCATGATGAACTGCTCACCGCGGACGGGGCGCTGTGGTGGCTCCAGTCCGACCCGGACCTGGGCGGGGCCCGCCGGTTGATGCGCGCGAGCCCATCCGGCCCGGCCCTGGCGCAGACGCCGCCCGGAGTATCAGTGGGCGGCTGGCTTCACGCCTACGGCGGCGGCTCCTTCGCGGTCGCCGCCGACACCCAGTGGGTGATCGCCGAGGACAGTAAGGTCTACCGGCTCCGGCCTGGCGTCGAGCCGGAGTCGGCCGTCGCTGTGGCCGACGGGTACCAGTACGGCGAGCTGCACCACGCTGAGGACACCCTGCTTGCCGTCCGGGGCACCGACGAGGGCGACCAGATCGTCGAGATCACCCCGCAGGGCGAGGCCCGGGTGCTGGTCAGCTCGACCGGCTTCCTCGCCGCCCCGCAGCTGCACTGCGGGGCGCTCGCGTACCTGGAATGGGACGCCGACCGGATGCCGTGGGACTCCACCCGACTTCTGCTGACCGACGTGCTGCCCGACCGGAAGGGCCCGGGGCACCTGGTCGCAGGCAGCGATCAGGAAGCCGTGGTCCAGCCGCTCTGGGGCCCCGACGGGCAGCTGTACTTCATGTCCGACCGCACCGGATGGTGGAACCTCTACCGCTGGACAGGCGAAACCGTGGAGCCGGTAGCGCCGATGGAGGCCGATTGCGCGCCCGCCCCGTGGGAGGGCGGGTACAGGTCGTACGCCTTCACCGACTCCGGGCAGATCGTGCTGACCGTCCACGACGGCATCCGCACCCAGCTGGTGACCGTCGGCCGCGACGGGCTGCTGACCCGGCACGCCACGAACCTGACCTCGATCAAGCCCTACGTCGCCGCTCTCGGCAATCAGGTGTTCCTGATCGGATCAACCCCCACCAGCCGCCCGTCCGTGCGCGTGATCGATCTCAGCGAACCGGGCGGGCCTCCAGCGCTGCCGATCGAGCCCAGCATCGACGGCGTCCCTGCCCAGTCCGCCTCGAACCCGGCCATCCACACCGCCCACTCGGGTGAACTCTCCATCCACTACCTGCTGCACCAACCCGACGGAGGGCTCCCCGCTCCCCTGATCGTCCGAGCCCACCCAGGACCCACCGACGACGTCCCCCTGCGCCTGGACTGGGCCGTGCAGTTCTTCGTCAGCCGCGGCTTCGCCGTCGCGGAGGTGGCCTATCGCGGCAGCACCGGACAGGGCCGGGCCTTCCGGCAGTCCCTGCACGGCCACTGGGGCGAGTACGACGTCGAGGACTGCGCGACGGTCGCCCGACACCTGTTGGAGAGCGGTCAGGTGCGCCGAGACGCCGTCTTCATCACCGGAGCCAGCGCCGGCGGATACACCGCACTGCAGGCCGCCTGCCGCCAGGGCCCGTTCACCGCGGCGACCGCCACCTCCGCGATCATCGACCCGACGCGCTGGGAAAAAGCCGTGCCGCGGTTCCAACGGCCCCACGCGGCGATCCTGGCAGGCCCGGCCGGGGAGGTCCGCGCGGAGGCTGTCCGCATGCCGGTCCTGCTGATCCACGGAACGGCTGACGAGATCGCCGCAGCCGACGACACCCGCCGACTCTCCAACGACCTCGCGGCACTCGGCCGCCCCTGCGAGGCCCTGTTCCTGGAGGGCGTCGGCCACTACCTGTCCGCGCCGGCAGCCCTGGAGCGTGCGCTGCTGGCCGAGCTCGACTTCTACAGGCTCATGCTCTGCGAGCCGTAGCCGTCGCGGCTCGGTCCGCCGCCGGTAGGACAAGGCGCGCGTACTCACGAAGCTCAACCACCGGCGCGTAGCGGGCGTGGGTATCGAGCCCCGCCAGAACGCCAGCGACGCGCTGGACGCAGCGCCCGGACGAGGTCCTGGCCGCGTAGTTCACGGCATCGCGGCCGGCGGCACACGCCTGGTCGACGTCACCCGTGCGCAGCCATGTCGAGGCGAGTAAGGCAGCGTCGATCGCAAGACGTCGCACCTTGTCGCGCCCCACGCCCTCGATGGCGTCCGCCAGGTGGCCCCTGGCGGCTGGGGAGCGGTCGAGGTCGTGCAGGCAGTGCGCGACCTCGTCCGCCAGATAGGCCGGTGTGAAGTACCTGATCCACGACGGTTCGTCCGCGGGAACGGACGAATCGAGCAGCCGCTCCGCCTGGAAGATCAGGGCGGTGGCTTCCTGCTCCTGACCCATCCGGGCGTGGGCCCGGGCTTGGACCGCGGTGATGGCTGCCCGCGTCGCGGGGCTCGCCGCTGTGCTCACCGCTGCGGCAGCGGACTGGGCCCAGCGCAGGGCGTGGCGCGGCTGGCGGCTGTGCAAAGCCAGGTGGCCGAGGTTCACCGCGACGAGGTAGGCCCCATAGGCGTGGTTGTGGGTCGCACTGGTCAATGCCAGCGCGCGCATGTAGTAGGCCTGAGCCCGGTTCGGATCTCCGGCGTCGACGGCCTGGTAGCCGGCCAGCTCAAGGAAGCCGGTGGCTACGCGGGCCCTGGCGTGCACGGTGTCGTCGCTCGCTGCGGGGCGGGCGAGCAGCATCGCGAGTTCGGTGTCGATGTAGGTGGTCAACTGAGCGGCGAACGGGCCGGCGCCGTGCGTGTGGTCGAGCTGGCGGAACATCGTGAGCATGCCCTCTGCCACCGTGACATCGTCGTCGGTCACCCACAGATGGGCATCCGTCAGCAATGTTGCTGGGGAACTGAAGCCGGACGCCCAGTCCCTCACGTGGGCATCACCGTCGGTCAGTCGGAGCTCGCCCGCAACGGAGTGCGTCGGCTCGTCGAGCGGCTCGGATGCCGGCGGTTCAGCAGGACGGGCGGTGTCCACAGCCGGAGCCGACCCGTGTCGATCTCCATCGGTGCTTGGTTCTTGATCGACCGTCAGTAGTCCGTGCAACTGGGTTACGGAAATGCCCAGTTCTGCCGCCAGCCGTGGCCGAAGCCACGGCCGCGGGTCGCCCTTCCCGGTCTCCCAACGGTGAACCGTTGAGCGATCCACATGGAGGGCAGCCGCGATGGACTCCTGTGTGTGGCCGACCAACTCCCTTTGGGCAACCAGGGCTGGCCTTCTCTTGACCACCATCGGCTGCCTCCCCAACTTCTTGATTCCGGCAACGCCGCAGCCAAGGGGCAGCTTTGTCGCACGGACACCGCATGTATGCAGCAAGTTTGCTCTGTTTCCACCGACTTGGCAGTGGTTCTCTGTGATCCGCCGCAACGAACTGCGATCGAGCGCAGACCATGTCGTTCAGCCGATCCTCGCACGACGGCTCATCCATCCCCCGTTCAGCAGTCTATGGAATGTCCCGGGACGTCCCGAAGGCGTCCGTCTCCGTGGTGACACCGTCCATCGCCCGACAGTCAGCATGAACTCGACGCCGATGGATGATCCCGAAGCTCTCCTGCGGCGGTTGCGTCATTCAACTCGACGCCGCAGCGAGGAGTACGGGCCGCGCTCGTCGTTTCACGGGCGCGGCCCCATCCCTTTGACCGCCCGCTCGCCGTGCTACCCCCGTCGCGGCGTGCGGGTGCACTACCCAGCCGACCCGCAGTTCCAGATACCGCCGAGGACACCATGGCCGCCCTTCAGAACCCGCAGCAGACACCATCCCAGGCCAGACGGCAGTCGGCTTCCGGCGATGCTCCGGCCGGTGCCCGGATGCCGGCCTACCTGCGCGGCTGGGCGCCCGGCGCCGCGCTGGACATCGACCGAGCGCTCCCGGCGCGGATCGACCACCAGCTGCTCGGCGGGAAGGACGGCTTTCGCGCTGACCGCACCGTAGCGGAGCAGTTGGCCAGGGCGGTGCCCGGTTTCGCCCAAGCCGTGGAGGCTCGTCGTCAGTTCGTGGAACGCGCGCTGCGGCACCTGGCCCAGGACGAACAGGTAAGGGAGGTACTGATCCTGGGAGCCGGGCTGCCGTCCCTCCCGCACCTGCACGGGGTGGTCCAGGCGGAGGCTCCGCAGGCACGGGTAGTGCATATCGATCACGATCCGATCGTGCTGAGCCACCTGCGGGCCGAGCTGACCTGCCCTCCGCCGGGCCGGCTGGCGGTGGCCCGCGGACACATTCGCGATCCGCAGCAACTCCTTGGCTCCAGCGCGGTGCGCTCGCTGCTCGCCGCCGGGAGGCCGGTGGCCGTGGTGCTGGAGTCGGTCCTGGAATTTATCCCGGACGAGGAAGATCCGCGACGATTGGTCACGGAGTTGATGAAGGGGCTGCCGCACGGCTCTTGGCTGGTGCTCTCCCACCCCACGGCGGACTTCGCGCCGGCGATGTGGCAAACGATCACCACGATCTACCACTCCCATGGGATCAAGATCTTCCCCCGGCGCACGGAGCAGATCGCGGGCTTCCTCGACCGTATGCTGCTCGCCGCCCCGGGCCTGGTGACGCTCAATCGATGGTGCCCGGATCCGCTGGTACTTGCCAAGTTGGGCGATGCCGCGGTGTCGCGGTACGGGGCGATCGGCCGGCCGGGCCTGCCGGGTGCGGGCGAGGTGCGGTGATGGCTGTCCGAGTGGACGACGTGGTGTTCCACCCGGCCGGGCTGGACGCCCACCTACGTGGGGCGGTGACGGACCTCCAGGCGGGGCGGTGGATGTCCACCCGCGAGCTGCTGGCCCGCACCGGGAGTGACTGGCCTCTGCGAACCGCACGCAGCCAGGTTCTCGCGGGGGCGGCGGCCCGCTCAGATGTGCTGGAGCACTGGGCCCGTGAGGACCCGGGCAGCGCCGACCTCGCCGTGCTGCGGGCGCGGGTGGCGGTACTGCGAACGCTGGCCGCCGCACAAGCGCGCTGCCCCGAGGCCGGCGCGATGCACGAGACGGCCCGTGAGGCGTGCTGGCACGCGACGCGGGTCGCACCGGCCGATCCGGTTCCGTGGGTGGCGCTACTGGAACTGGCCGTCCTCGACCCGAGCCAGGTACTTCAGGAGCACGGCGGGCAGCCGCCGGATGCTCTGCTGCCTGCCGGCCCGTGGTGGTTGCTCTCGCAGCTCCAGCGGCGCGACCCGTACAGCCGCGAAGGGCATCACCGAATGCTGCGCTGGTGGCTGCACCACGGCCGTCCGGGGTTCGGACAAGGCTTCGTGAGCTGGCTGATGGGCCACGCCCCGGCAGGCTCGCCCCTGCGGCTCCTGCCGCTCTACCTGCACGTGGAGCGTTACCGCAACGCCCCGAAGCGGGAGGCACTGCTGCGCAACCAGTGGATGCAGGAGCCGTGCACCCGGGACACCGAGTGGGTCTGGGCGGAATGGTTCCTGGGCCAGGCGAGCGAGGCGCGGTCAGTGCCTGACCTGAGCCACCTCGCCCACGCCCTGTGGGCCGGCAACAAGAAGGACCAAGCGGCCCAGGTGTTCGAGGTCCTGGGGCCGCTGGGCTCCCACCAGCCCTGGGAGAGCGTGGTGAACCGGCCCGGTAGCGGTCATGCCCTGCTTCTGGACGCTCGACGCCAGGCCGCCAGGGCAGCCTCCCGCATCTGATCCCGAAGCGCCCAAAGCACCGCGCCGCCCGATTCTCTTTTCCTGAAACCTCGTTGGAGGAATTGTGTCCCGCATACACCGCGCCGCTCCGTTGAGCGCCAGCGATGACGACTCCCACCTGAAGTCCCTGGGGTACACCCCTGTCCTGGTACGCCGGATGGGGCCTTTCGGGAATTTCGCGGTGTCCTTCTCGGTGATCTCGATCCTGTCCGGCTGCATGACGCTCTACGGGTTCGGCCTGACCACCGGCGGCCCGGCCGTGATGCTGTGGGGCTGGGTCGGGGTGGGCTTCATGGTGCTGCTCCTGGGCCTGGCGTTCGCCGAGGTCACTTCGGCCTATCCGACATCGGGCGCCTTGTACTACCAGGCGCACACGCTCGGCGGGCCCAAGTGGGGCTGGTACACCGGCTGGCTCAACCTCCTTGGGCTGCTTGGGGCGATCGCCGGAATCGACTACGGCGCCGCGCAGTTCACAGGCGCTCTGCTGCAGATGCAGTTCTCCTTCGCCCCGACGCCCGGGAAGCTGTTCGTCATCTTTGCGCTGTTCCTGCTGCTGCACGCGCTGGTGAACCTGCGCGGGGTGCAGCTGGTCAGCGTCCTGAACAGCGTATCCGTGGTGTGGCACCTGGTGGGGGTGGGCGTGATCGTGACCGTCCTCGCCCTGCTTCCGGCCCACCACCAGCCCGCAGCCTTCGTGTTCGGGCACTTCGCCAACCAGACCGGTTGGCACAGCCCGGTGTACGTCGCGGCGATTGGCTTGCTGATGGCGCAGTACACGTTCTCCGGCTACGACGCCTCCGCGCACCTGTCGGAGGAGACCACGCAGGCGTCGGTGGCGGCGCCGCGCGGGATCGTCCGCTCGATCTGGGTGTCCTGGATCGCTGGCCTGGTCCTGTTGGCCGGCCTGACCTTCGCCATCCAGGACTACGCCGGGACCGTCGGCACCGCGACCGGGGTGCCGCCCGCGCAGATCTTCCTGGACGCGGTCGGCTCGACCGGCGCGAAGCTCCTGCTGCTGATCGTGATCGGCGCCCAGCTGTTCTGCGGTGCGGCCGAGGTGGCGGCCGCCGCCCGGATGGCGTTCGCCTTCTCGCGTGACGGTGCGCTGCCGGGCTCCGCCTGGTGGCGCAGGGTCTCGCCGAGGACCGCGACGCCGGTGGCCGCGGTCTGGCTGTCGGTGGGCGTGGCCCTGGTGCTCACCCTGCCGGTGCTGTACTCGCCGAGCGCCTACGCGGCGGTCACCTCGATCAACGTCGTCGGGATCACGCCGGCGATCGCGATTCCGGTGTTCCTACGCCTGCGTGCGGGACGGCGCTTTCGGCCCGGGCCGTGAAGCCTGGGCCGCTGGAGCAAGCCGATCGGTGTCGTGGCCGTGGTGTGGGTCGCCTGCGTGACGCTGCTGTTCTGCCTGCCGCAGGTATCCCCAGTGACAGTCGACTCCTTCAACTACGCCGGTATCGCCTTGGTGGTGGTTCTGGTCGGCGCGGAGGTCAGCTATCGGGTGGCCGGCCCTCGCTACAGCGTCCCAGTCGCCGACCGGGCGATGGCCGAGCTTGAAGCCGAGGTCGTGTGATGACCACCGCACCGATGCCCACACCGGGCAGGGGCCCGCAGTTGCGCGGCCCGCTGACACCGACCCAGTTCCGTGAGGCGGTACGGATCGGCGAGGTGCGCCAAGTGCGGATCGCAACCATCGACCTGCAGGGCCGGCTGCGCGGCAAGACCTTCCCAGCGGAATACGTCCTGGAACAGCTGCTAAACGGGACGATGCGCATGGAGGGCTGCGGGTATCTGCTGGCCACCGACCTGGGCATGGTGCCGACCGAGAGCTGGTGGCGCGACGGCTACGGGGACATACGCCTGGCCCCCGACACCCGGTCGGTGCGGGTGGTGCCGTGGGTGCCGCACACCGCGCTGGTGCTCGCCGATCCGCTGGACACCGCCGGGCAGCGCCTGCCGGTCGCGCCGGGCACGGTGCTGCGTGAGCAACTCGCCGACCTGGCGGCTCTCGGCCTGGAAATCAGGGTCGGGCTGGAGAGCGAGTTCGTCGTCTACCACTGGCCGGACGAGGACCAAGCGCCGCGGCAGGGCGCGGGTGCGCTCACTCGGCGGCCGGTGACCGGACCGGGCCGGGACTACGCCTTCGACCTGCCGGAGAAGGTGGCCCAGTACCTGGCGCGCCTGACGTCGGCGCTGTCCAACGCCGGGCTGCCGGTGGAGGCGGTCAAGTCGGAAGGCGCGCCGGGCCAGCTGGAGATCACCTTCCCCCACGGCGACGCGATGGCGGCGTGCGAGCAGCACGTGCTGTTCAAGGAAGCCGCACGCTCGGTCGCTGAACGCCACCACATGGCTGCAACGTTCATGGCGGCGCCCGACGACTCGACGGGCTCGGGGCTGCACCTGCACCTATCGCTGTGGCGCGACGGCAGGCCGCTGCTCGTCCACCCCGACCAGCCCGAGGAGCTTTCGCCGCTGGGCGAGCATGTGGTGGCCGGCCTGCTCGGCGCGCTCCCGGACCTCATGCCGCTCCTCGCGCCGTACGTCAACTCCTACAAGCGGTACCGCGATCACAGCTTCGCCCCGACGCGATTCGCGTGGGGTCACGACAACCGTGGTTGCGCGGTGCGGGTGGTCGGGCACGGCCCCGGCCTCCACCTGGAGGTGCGGCTGCCCGGCGCGGACGCCAACCCCTATCTGTTGGTGGCTGCCGCCGCGGCGGCAGCTCGCTGGGGGATCGAGGAGCACCTGGCGCCGCCGGCGCCGGTTGCCGGTGACGCCTACCGGCAGACCACCGCCCCGCTGGTACCGCTGTCGCTCACCGAAGCGGTTGGGGCCTTCGAGCAAAGCGCCCTGGCCGGGAGCCTGTTCGGCGAGAAGCTCGTCGCGCACTACGCGATGGCCGCGGATGCCGAACTTCACTTCCATGAGCGGCACGTCAGCGACCTCGAAGTCACGCGCGGCTTCGACCAAGCCTGACTTCGCCGCCGACCATCCCTGTCCGACCCGACGCAGGAAGACACCTGTTGAGATCCCTCCACCCCTCCGCCGAGGACTGTCTGCTGCTCGACCCGTGCCCGTCCCTGACCGTTCTCGTGGCCGGGCCGCACGGCACAGCCGCAGCCCTGGCCGCAGTCCTGAGCGATGACCCGCTGCGACAGATCACCGAGCCGCTGAGCGTCACCGCCCCCGGTAGCGGCCTGGGCGAGGACCCCGAGGCGACGGTGACGCTCGGCCTGGGCAGCATCGCCCTGGAGCAGGCCACCGTCACGCTCTTCGCCGTCCCGGACGAGGAGAGGCTGTGGTTCCGCTGGGAGGAACTGCTGGCCGCAGCCGACGCCGCGCTAGTGATTGCCGACCCCCACGATCCGGGGTCATCCCTGGCCACGACCGAATACCTCTACCGGCGCCGCATCCCCCTGGCCGTGGTCATCAACCAGCCCGGTCCCGCCTGGCTGGGCGCAGCGGCGACCGTCCGCCGGGCTCTGTACCTGGCCGACCCGCGCATCCCCCTCGTGACGGCCGACATCGCCGAGCACAGCCCCGCGCTGCGCTCCCTGATCACGCTCGTCGAACACGCCCACGCCTTGGTGGCTGCCCCGGCCGCCGCGCTGCCGCAGCAGAGGAGCAGCTGACCATGGGCTCCCGCGACCATGCCGACTCTGCACCCCCGCCAGCCCCGCACCCGATCGGGATCGGCGACCCGGCCGGGCCCGGCCCGGCCGACGGCGCAGCCGCTGGCCCGAGCGACCCGCCTGCGCTGGCCAAGGTCCTCGTCGCGGGCGCAGGCGGCGTCGGCAAGTCCGCGCTGCTGGCCGTGCTCAGCGACACCCCTCCCCGGCTGGCCGAGAAGTACGTCAGCGTCACGGCGCCCGGCCACCCGGCGGGGCCGGGCGCGACCCTGAACCTGGCCGTCGGGCGGATCATCCTGGAGGACGCCGCCGTCCTGCTGCTCAGCACCCCGGCCGACGCCCGGCTGTGGCGGCGCTGGGAGGAGCTGCTGCACGGCGCGATCGGCGCCGTCGTCGTGGTCGACGCCCACCGCCCCGCCGACGGGCGCACCGCGATCCATGCCCTGACGGAGCACGGCATCCCGTGCGTCATCGCGGTCAACGGCCACGGCGGGCAGCCGGTTGGCGCCCGGCAGATCCGCGCCCGCCTTCGCCTGGGCGAGGGGACGGACACGGTGCTCGTCGTGCTCGACGTCCACGACCGCGCCGCTGCACTGAGCGTCCTGGTGGCGCTCCTGGAGCTGGCCGTTGCCCGTGCCGGCCCCCAGCCCCCGGCCGACCCGACCACCCCCGAGCCCTTAACCTCACGGAACTGACCGATGGACCACCCCTACCGCTACGACGGACCAGGCAGACTCAGCGCACCGCACCTCGTCGGGATCGACGAGATGGGCATGCCGGCTCTGGCGCAACTGCTCCTACAACGCGGCGCCCGCGTCACCGGCTCCGCCGCAGCGGAGAGCAAGATCACCACCGCACTGGCGAAAGCCGGAGCACGCATCAGCTACAGCTTCGACCGCGCGAACGTCCGGGCCGACCGCTCCGCTGTCCTCTGGTCCGAAGGCGGCATCGGGCAGGAACGGGAGCTCGGCCGCGCCGAGGAGATGCGGCTTGCCATCCTGCACCACGCGCAGGCCCTGGCGCTGCTCACCGACGAGGCCCCGGCCTCCGTCGTGGTGACGGGCAGCCACAGCATCGCCACCGCCGCCGTGATGCTGGTCGCCGCGCTCGACCACCGCAACCCGTCCTACCTGCTCAACGACGCGCCGCTCGGCGGCGACTACGGACACCACGGCGCCAGCAGCCTGCTGATCGCCGCCGCGCAGGACGAAGACCAGGACAACGCCGTCCCGGCACTGCGGCCCACCGTCACGATCATCCTCAACGCGGCCCAAGCCCCTCCCCGCCACCGGGACCAGGACGCCGCGCTGGCCCAGCTGGAGGCCGCCGCCCGGCGCAGCTCCACCGTGGTCCTTCCCACCGGAGACCCGCATGCGTGCACGCTGGCGACGCGGCTGGCCGAGCGCTCGGGCCCACGGGTCATCCGGGTCGGGGAGTGCCACGAAGCGGACGTGCGGGTCATGGGGATCACCTGGGACGGGACCCACAGCAGAGTGACCGTCCAGGACAACGACGGATCTTGGCACACCATCATCGTGGCGGTCGCGGGCCGGCACAACGCGAAGGCCGCGGCCCTCGTCTTCGCGGCCGGCCGCGTGCTGGGCTCCCGAGGCGAGGACCTGGCGGCCGGCATCAGCGAGAACTTCCGCGGCGCCGAGCGGTCCCTGACACCGCTCCACCGGCAGGGCGGGATCACCGTGGTCGACTCCCTCGCCACCCACCCCGCCGAAATCGAGCACGACCTGCGCGCGGCCCGGATGCTCACCGAGGGCAGCGTCATCGCCGTCCTGGAACCCGCCGGCTGGGCCACCACCATCGCCCTCGGCGCGGAGATCGGGGCCCGGCTGTCCCCGGCCGACGAGGTGGTGCTCCTGCCGGTGCACACCCCCCAATCGCAGGCACACCCCGACGCCGGGGCCGGCACCACCGCCATCGCCCGCGCCATCACCATCCACGGCCTGGAGGCCAAGCACGTCCACGTCGTGGAGGACAGGGCGGCAACCGGGGCGGAGCAGCTGATCGCCTCACTCGCGGCCTCCGGCGACCTCGTCCTGATCATGGGCACCGGCCGCGCCGCCCGCCTCGCCCGGCGCCTGCTCTTCCACCTCGGCGCACCCCAGTTCCCGATACCGAAGGACCTGTAGGGCGCCCGTACCCGACTGCCCCTCGCCTACGGGCCAGTTCAGATGAGAGAAGGACATGACCGACCAGACCAGCAGGTGGCGGCCGATCAGCGAAGCCATTTCGGAGGCGTCCGCGATCCGGCCCCTGCCGGTGCGCACGCCCGGTGCCCACCGGCCCGACCCGCACCTCGTGGCCGCCGACCGCGACTTCTTTACCGCCCGCACCGCGGCCTCGCCCCGCTACAACCGAGACCTGTCCCAGGGCCTGCCGTACTCCACTGACGGGCCGTTCGAGCCGGAGTGCGCATGACCACCCCGGCGCGCGGCGGCGGCCCCAGCGGCGTCCTCACTCCTCGGCAGTGGGCCGAGCGCGCAGGCATCCCCGTGGCGCTGCTGCAGTTCGCCGACGACCGGGACCGCACTCCCACGGTCACCGGCACCGTCCATCGCTCCGAGGGCGGGGGCTGCGCTACACCCGCCTGGTGGCCCGCTGGCCGGGAACGAACGTGCGAACCGAAGTGACCGCCCCCGGCCACCCCGACCACCCCGCTGGTCCCACCGCTGCCCTGCGCGGCGCGCTGCCTGAGTGGCCGGGCACCAACGAGCCGGACATCTGGGACTCTCACCTGTCGATCGACGGCAGTCTGGTGTTGGCCTGCCACCACCGGGCGGCCAGCCTGGTGGCGCGCGCCACCGCGCGCGAGGGCCGGCACCTCCTCGTCGTCACCGAGGCCGAGGACGAGCGGCCCGGCCAAGTGCCCCGCCTGCCCCTCGTCCTGCCAGCCGGTCGGACCACCGCCGGACCGGGCAACAGCGCACACTCCCGCGACGACGAGGAGGAACTCCGAGCGGCCGACACCGCTGAGGCCGAACCGACCTCACCGATGCCGTGCGGGGACCGGGACGCGCACCGAGACGACTGGGCACGACAACACCTCGCCTGGCTCCTGACCCGGCCTGAGGAACCGCCGGACCTCGCACCGCGCCTGCTCGAGGTACTGCAGCTCGCGGCCGACGGAGACGCGGACGCGCAGATCGCCGCGAAGCTGTTCTTGAGCGCCAACACCATCAAGAGCCACCTGACGCGGACGTAAGCGCTGCTGGGCGCGACCAGCCGGACCTCCGCGATCCTGCTGGCGCTCGCCGCTGGCATCATCAAGATCGACAGCACCAGGCCCGGCCCGATCACCGACCCGCCGCAGCTGACCGGCCCGCAGCTGTCCGTGCTGCTTCTCATGGCCCGCGACCTGCCCACCAGTGGCATCGCCTCGCAGCTGGGCATCAGCATCGACACCGTCAAGGGCCACACCCGCACGATCTTCCAGAAGCTCGGCGCCCAGCGCCGCCACCGCGCCGTCGTGCTCGCGGCACGGGCAGGCCTGGTACCCGTCCCCGGGGTCGATGCAGCTCCGGCCCTCACTGCCCGTCAGCCCCGCCCGCCGGCTGAATCCCCTCTACCCACCAGCATCAGGAGCCATCCGTGACCCTCGAACCGCCCCGTGCCCCGGCCAGCACCGACGATCTGCTGAAGCACGGCACCGGCCCAACCCAGCAAGGCTTCCTCGGCCTCGCGCGCGAAACCCGGACGCAGGCCGCCTACTGCCCCGAACTCATCAGCGGCACCCTCCAGACCCCTGACTACGCCCGCGCGGTCCTGAGCAGCGTCGTAGGCCTCCATCAGCTGCCCGCCAACGTCGAGCAGGGCGTCAGCGCCCGCACCGCCCGGGCCGGCTACCTCGGTGCGGACGGCCGCACCTACGACGTCGTGCTCGGCGAGCAAGCCCTGCTGACGGCCATCGCCGAGCCCGCGGTGATGCGCGCCCAACTCCGCTACCTGCTCGGCCTCCTAGGAACGCCCGGGCTGAGCGTGAGCGTCATCCCCGCACGCGCCCAACTGCGCGTCTACCCGGGCGGATCCTTCACGATCTACGACGGGATCCGCGTCGAGGTCGAGGGCTACGCCGGCCCCCACACCATCACCGACCCGGACCGCGTCGCCGTCTTCCAGCGGGCCTTCGAGTTGCTGCGCGACAGCGCCCAGGGCGCGCCTGCCGCCCGGGATGTCATCACCGCCGCCCTCAAGCTCACCTGACCTCAACAGACCGACAGCACTCGCCACCATCCCACTCGCGGAGGCCAGTTCATGAGCGTCATCACCATCGGCTCCTACAACGTGGAACACGACGGCTGGACATCGGACGGCAGGGGCGGCGGCCACCTCGACAAGTGGTATGCCGCGCACGAGGAGCTCGGCAAGATCCCCTTCGACATCCTGTTCCGTCAGGAGATGACGCACTCCCGGGAGAACGGGAAGCGGCTGCTGTTCGAGGCCGAACGTATGCTCGCCATGCGGGGTTTCCTTGCTCCCAGCGAGACGAAGGAGTCTCCCAACCCGCCGGGCATCTTCATCCGCCCCGACACCTTTCGCGTCATCGGCGAGTGGCCGCAGGAGAACGACTGGTGGCACGCGCCCTGCGCGATCCAGGTGAAGTTCGCTGAGCACTCCACGCCGATCCATCGCGCCTCCGTACACCTGGGATCCCGTGCCCCCGAGCGCCGGCAGATTGAGGCCCGCAGCATCACGACCTGGAACCGTCGCAACCTGGCGGTGATCATGGGCGGCGACTTCAACTCCTACAGCAACTCGGGCATCGAGTTGCAGGCGTTCCCCAGTTGGCCGGACCTGCTCGACCGCGGCCACCAGGAGCACCGCACCCGGGGTGGTGTGGAGACCGATACCGAGCCGGACCGCATCCTCACCGCTGTGGGTCTGGACGACGTCGCCGTGCACGCCGCGCGCCACCTCGGGCAACTGGACGCCCTTGCCCCCACCGCCAGCCTCCATCCCGAGATCACCCGGCGCCAGGGCCCGCGCCAGCGCATCGACCAGCAGCGCGTCTCCCGAGCCCTGCTGCCCGCGCTGCGATCCTTCACGGTCGTGCCGCTGCCGTTCTCCGACCACGCGCTGACCTACTCCGTATGGGACTCAGACGAGTTGCTCGCCGGCCTGGAGCGCCACCCAACGTTCGACTACCGCCACTCCACGCCGGTGTGAGCCCACACGGCATCCGCCGCCGGCGATCCCGAGGGCTGCAAGGCACGGCACCACGCCGGGATCGAACTGATGTCGCCCCGATCGAGTGAAGCGTCCGGCGACACGCCGCCCGTTGTCGGCTGGCCCTGCCAGGATCGTCACTCCAGGCCAGTTCCGACGGGCGTTCGTCGTCAACGCCCGTGCTATCAGGAGGCCTTGTGTCCAGTCGACTGACGGTCAGTGTCGTGGTCCACGACCGCGAACTCGACCGGATCGTCACCGTCCACTACGGCTCGCGCAGCTGGCATCCTCAGCCGGCCTGGACGCTGCCCGGTGGCAAGGTCGACCCAGGCGAGAGCGCGGACCGGGCGGCAGCGCGTGAACTGCACGAGGAGACCGGCTTGGTCGTGGCCCCGGCCGACCTGCGCCTCGACCGGGTCCTGCACGTCGCCCAGGGCTGGGACGGCCACGGCCAGTACGTCCACTTCCTGTTCGCCGCCGAGCGGTGGCACGGCGAGCTGACCAACCGGGAGCCACACAAGCACCTGGAGGTCCGCTGGTCGCCCATCAGGGATCTGCCGACGCCGATGTTCCCCAGTACGGCCGGGGCGCTCGCCGGCTACCTGGAGGCCGGCCCGCTGTTCGTCCCGCTGGACTGGCCCTCGCCAGGGGCCGAGTAACGCATCAGATGCCGCCCCAGCTGCGTCCCACCCATCTCGTCGCCACCACGAAAATGAGCAGCGACCGCGTGACCACCCGCCACCCCTGCAGGTAGCGAGGCCCGCTCTCCTTTATGGGTAGGGCGATTGGCGTCGCCTGAAAACCCCTTGCTCCCCGTCCGCCTGCTTGGTGGGATGCAGGGGCTCGACGGCGTGAGGGGACAGCTTGGCGGTGTTCGGATGTGCGGGCTGCGGTTCGGTCCTGACGGCGGCTGCGTCGGAGGTGGCGTTGCCGATCCACCTGGCCGATACCCACTGGGAGAAGCTGCACCCACCCCTGCTGGCGGCCGGGTCGTACGCCGTGGATCCCGCGCCGTACGGGCCGCCGTGGCGGCAATGGGACGAGGTCGGGGCGCGCGAGGCGGCGGATCGGGGGCGCTTCGCATCGTTCGGCGCGCTGTCCGACGGACCGTCTGGCACCGTCCTCCTCGCGCCCGGCGACATGCGCGGCATCAGGTTGATTCTCGAGCGGGCCGGGGGCTACTGCATGGGGATCGACGGGAGGGACGGGCCGAACCTTGCCTGCCTGGGCTGTGATCTGCCGGTCGGAACGAGAATGGATGACTGCGGGTGCTGGCAGGTTGTCCGGCTTGTCCCACAGGCGGTGGTGCGGCTGCCCGGCCCGCTGGAGCGGCCGGTCATGGACTGGGCGGAGCTGCTGGCCAGCGGTGCACTGTGGCACCGCCTGAGCGACTACCGGGACATCCCGGCGGGCGTGGCTCTCGCCCAGGTCGTGGCGGCCGCCGAGGGTGGGCCGGTCGAGGTTGCACCCGGGCCGGTCGCTTTGCTCCTCGGCCGCGCACTCGGCGAGTTGCTGCCCGCCGGGGAAGGTCGGAAGCGGCTGGATCTGGCGGGACCTGGGTTCGGCGAGCCGGCTGCCGACCTGGCGCTGGTGCCGGTCCATCCGCAGACCGGGGAGGTGTGGCAGCCGCGCGCCAGGGCGGTGCCGGTACCCATGGATGCCGCGCTCTGGGCCGAGCTCGCCTTCCCGCCGCACCAGACCCGACTGCCGGTGGTCGGCGGGCTACCGAAAGGCGTGGAGCGGGACGACCCGCTGCCGCCGCACCCGTGGTACCCGGTCCAGCCGTCCTGGGAGGCGTTCCGGTACACGCTCGCAAGGATGCCCGCAGTCAGGGAGCCGTGGCTGCGGGCGATCTACGACCGCGGACGCTGACCCGTCATCCACGAGCACACCGGGCCGACTCGAAAAGTTCTTCAAATTCGCGCCCCCGCAGCCTCCCACAACAGTGCCGCAGACGGTCTCCAGGGGGCCGCGGCGGCAGTGCGGCAGCAGTGCGCACCCCCTACGACCGGAAGCTCCGGATCGCCCCGCAGTAGCCCGTCCACGACCTCATCAAACCGGCGCTGACCTGGTCTTTTCCCGGAAATCTCGTAGGCTGGGGAGCTCTGTCGGACACCCTCGGAGGGGGCATCATGAACGAGGAATCCAACCCGTACGACGCCAGCGCGATCGTGGTTCTGGAGGGCCTGGAGGCCGTCCGGAAGCGACCCGGAATGTACATCGGATCGGTCGGTGAACGCGGCCTGCACCACCTGGTGTTCGAGGCCGCCGAGCGGGCGCTGGAGGAGATCCTCGGCGGCACCGCGAGCCGTGTCGAGATCACCCTCACCGCCGACGGCGGCATCCGCGTCGCCGACGACGGCACAGGCCTCCCAGTCGGTCACGCGGGCCACAGCGACGACCCGTCACTGGAGCGCCTGTTGACCGTCCTCTGCTGCGGGGCACAGCTTGCCAACCGGCGCTCGCTGTTCGGTGGCTCCTTCGGCGTGGGCCTGGCCGTCGTCAACGCACTGTCGAGCCGTCTGACGGCCGAGGTACGACGCGACGGCGCCCGCTGGACACTGGAGTACGAGCAGGGCGTAGCCGTCGCGCCGCCCGCCCACGCCGGACCGGCCGACGGCAGCGGAACCGCGATCACCTTCCAGCCCGATGCCGAGATCTTCGAGACGCTGGAGTTCTCGTTCGACGCGCTGGCCGAACGCCTCAGGGAACTGGCTTTCCTGAACCGGGACTTGGACATCACCCTGACCGATGACCGAAACCCCGCGGCACCCCGGGCCGTCCGCTTCCGCTTCCCAGGCGGCCCCAGGGACCACATCGCCGAGCAGGGCACCCCCCTCCACCCGGATGTGATCAGCTTCGAACGCGAGTACCCCGACATCGAGGGAACCGTCGAGGTGGCCCTCCGCTGGTGCGACTCCCGCGAGGAACGCATCGCAAGCTACGCCAACAGCCGGCAGACCAGCGGCGGCGGCACGCACGAGCTCGGTTTCCGCGACGGCCTGACGGCCGCGCTCAACACCTACGCCCGGGAGCAGCAGTTGCTCACCCCGTCCGACCCCGATCTCACCCCCGCCCAACTCGGAATGGGCCTGACGGCGGTCGTGTCGGTCAAGCTCGATCACCCCGAGTTCGAAGGTGCCACCCGCGACCGCCTGGGCAACGGGCCCGTCCGCGCCTGCGTCGCCGAAGCCGTGCGAGAGCACCTGACCGCCTGGCTCCGCGCCGACCCGGTACAGGCGACGGCAGCGCTCACGCGGATCTCGAAGACCACCTTCCACTGACAGCAGCACACCGAAGACTCCGAAGCCCAGGTCGGGGATGGTTCCCGGCCTGGGCTCTTCGGGAGGTGCAGACGGGGCTGGGCATCGACCAGGCCCGCGCTCGGCTCGGCCCGCAGCCGTCGGCCCCACCTTCGCCGCCGACAACAACGGCTCCACCAACTCCGTCCGATCGCACTCGGCGAGGGCGCCGGCGGCCAGGATGGACAAGGGTTCAGCCTCGCCGGAACCTGGGTCAACCGTACGCATGGGCGATGCCGGCGCTGACTGAAAGTCCCACATAGCGGCGCCACGATCCTGTCGTCCTTCGACCTGGTGATCGCTCCGTCACGGGATCTGCCACTCGGAGTACGCCGAGGCGCTCTCTACGGAGAAGACCTCGCCCGTGCCGTCTCGTGCGCGCGAGTTGTGGGCAACTGACAAGTGCGCCATATGGCACCAGCCGCCCTCATCCGCACCTCCTCCACCGCGTGCGACTCTGCGACAACAGCCCCTCCCGAGCACTTGTCAGCCGGCGCCCACCTCGACCGAGACGACGCCGCGGCGGGCGCGCGATCTTCAAGCTGACATCTGACACTCCATCAGCTAAGTCAGCATTGAGTCAGCATTGGTCTGACTAAACCCGGCTACAGATGCCCACACCTGAGACTCACGGCCGACCGCCAGACGCATCGTTCAGCACCACGAGCGCCCTTCCAGGGCGGTGGATCGCAGGCAACCCGGACCGCGATCCACCGCGACTGAGCACCTCGCCTCATAGGGACCTAAGCCCAGGTCAGCGCGCCCGCCCCCGTGGCTTCAGGGGCAGTTGGGGTACCTCCGGAGCAGCCAGCCGGGCGCCGTCGTAACCGTGCACCTCGCCGAACCTCGTCCCGTTCATCCACTCCTCGCGCGCCTGCCTGATCTCCTCGCCGGACCGGCCGATGAAGTTCCACCACATGAGGATCTGCTCGTCGAAGGGTTCGCCGCCGAGGAGGAGGACGGCGGCGTCGGTGCGGGCGTGGAGGGGGAGTTCGGGGCGGCCGCAGCCGAGGTAGAGCATGGAGCCGGGTTCGACGCGGACGCCGTCGACGTCGACGCTGCCGGACATGGAGAGGACGGCGTACTCGAAGTCGGGGACGAGCGGGAGCTTGAGGTCGGCGCCCTCGGTGAGGGCGAGGTCGGCGCCGACGAGGGGGGTGTAGGCGGTGCCGGGCGAGGTGGCGGTGTCGAGGGTGCCGAGGATGACGGTGCCGTGCAGGCCGGGGGCGGTGACGACGGGCAGGTCGCCGTGGTGCTCGAAGGTGGGGGCGGTGTGCCGGTGGGCGTCCGGGAGGGCGACCCAGAGCTGGGCGCCGTGCAGGTAGCGGGCGTGCGGGCGCGGGGATTCCTCGGAGTGGGAGATCGCCCGGCCGGAGGTCATCAGGCCCAGTTCGTACGGGCGGACGGTCTGGAGGCTGCCGAGGCTGTCGCGGTGCAGCACCTCGCCCTGGTGGAGCCAGCTGACCGTCTGGAGGCCCATGTGGGGGTGGGGCGGGACCTGCATGCCGGGTTCGTCGGCGATGTCGTCGGGTCCGTAGTGGTCGACGAAGCACCAGGCGCCGACCATCCGGCGGCCCAGGTTGGGGAGCAGTCGGCGGACCATCGTGCTCTCGCCGAGCTGGACCTGACGTCCGGTCAACAGATCCTTGACCGGTCCGGTGTCGGCCTCGCGGCCGCAGGTGGTCGGGGAGGGCTTGCGGTCGAAGTTGCTCATGTGCGGTTCCACCACCGTGCGGAGAGGGGCCGGGCGAGGGGCGTTCGCCAACGATCATCCCTGACGACCGCTGGATCCTCCACCCCTCGCCGGGCGGGCCAGGCCGGCCGGGCCCCTGGATGACGGCCGGCCCGGCCCCTGAACAGCCCCGTCTCTGAACGGCCCGGCCCCTGAACGGCTCCGTCTCTGAACGGCTCCGCCCGGGCTCAGTGCCCGCAGGCCCACCAGGCGTCCGCCGAGGCCTTGGTCGCGAGCTCCCGCAGCTTGCGCACGGCCTCGGCCGGGTCCTCGGCCCCGTACACCGCCGAGCCGGCCACGAACACGTCGGCGCCGGCCTCGGCGCAGCGCTCGATGGTGCCGGCGGAGACGCCGCCGTCGACCTGGAGCCACAGTTCCAGGTCGTGCTTGGCGATCAGCTCCCGGGTGCGGCGGATCTTCGGCAGCATGATGTCGAGGAACGCCTGGCCGCCGAAGCCGGGCTCGACGGTCATGATCAGCAGCATGTCGAGCTCGGGCAGCAGGTCCTCGTACGGCTCGATGGGCGTGCCCGGCTTGAGGGCCATGGAGGCGCGGGCGCCCTTGGCGCGGATCTCGCGGGCGAGGCGGACGGGCGCGGCGGCGGCCTCGACGTGGAAGGTGACGGAGCCGGCGCCGGCCTCGACGTACTGGGGGGCCCAGCGGTCCGGGTCCTCGATCATCAGGTGGCAGTCGAGCGGGATGTCGGTGGCGCGGGCGAGCGACTCGACGATCGGGATGCCGAGGGTGAGGTTGGGGACGAAGTGGTTGTCCATCACGTCGACGTGCAGCCAGTCCGAGCCCCTGACGGCCTCGGCCTCGTCGGCGAGCCGGGCGAAGTCCGCGGACAGGATGCTGGGGTTGATCTGCGCCATTACCGACTACCTTCACACGAGGGTTCACTGGAGGGCTGCGGCGTCCCGGGAGCGGGCACCTCGTCCCATCATCTCGCGCCGCCGCCCCGCCGGGCGCACACCGGGACCTCCCCGTGACCGTCATCACACCCGGTCCGGGATTACCGTGGCCGCCGCCGTGGTCATCAGCACTGAAGCGGCCCGCGCGCGCCCGATCCGTCGGCGCCCGCCGAGCCGCCCCGTCCGGCCGGGTTCGCCCCGCCCCTCTCCGAGGAAGGTCCTTCGATGGCCGATCTCGTCCACCCCGCCCGTGCCCTGTGGTGGCTCTTCGAACCGGTGCACTCCGTCACCTACTTCCTGCCCGAGAGCCGCGAGGCCTACGAGGCGGCCGGACTGCACGGCGGCTGGCGCGGCTACTTCGCCAGCCGGTCGGCGCCGCTGGGTGCGGTGGACGCGCCGCCGGTGATCGCCGCGTTCTTCAGCTTCTCCCCGGCGATGGTCGAGCGCGCGCTGCCGGAGGTGTGGACGCACGCCAGCCCGGAGGAGGCGCTGGCCGCCCGGCTGAAGGGCTCGGCGGGGGCGCTGGCCCGGCTGCTGGAGCACGTGGACCCGGCGCAGGTCGAACTGGTGGTGGAGGCCCTGGAGCGGGCCGCTGGCCGGCTCGACTGCGTCGGCCGGGTGCTGGCCGCCGCCAACGCCGCGCTGCCCCGCCCCTCCGGCCTGTACGAACGGCTGTGGCAGGCCGCCACGGTGATGCGCGAGCACCGCGGGGACGGCCACGTGGCGGCCCTGGTGGCGGCCGGCCTGGACGGGTGCGAGGCGCTGGTGGTCCGGTGCGCGATGGATGTCCGGCGCGAGATGCTCCAGCCGATGCGCGGCTGGACGGACGAGGAGTGGGACGCGGCCGCGGCGCGCCTGGTCGAGCGGGGCTGGCTGACCACGGCGGGCTCGGTGACCGAACTCGGCCGGATCCGGCACCAGTCCCTGGAGGCCGCCACCGACCTGGCCGCCGCGCGGGTCTGGGAGGACTACCCGCGCGCCGAACTCGACCGCCTGGCCGCCGCGTTGAAGCCGATATCGGCGCTCTGTCGCAGCCAGCTCCCGGTCAACCCGGCCGGCCTGCCGGACAACCCCTGATCAGCCCCCGATCAGCTCCTGATCAGGGGCTGATCAGGTCCCGACCAGCCGCCGGTCAGCTCCCGACCGGTTGCTGGTCGGGAACCGATCGGGCGCCACCCGCGCCACCCGCGCCCGGCGGGCCGAGGACGATCCCCCGCCCGGCGTAGAAGCGCTCGAACGACCGCCACGGCACGTGCGCGAAGGACTGCGACTCCCCCGGGAATCCGGACGGGTTGTGGATCACCACCGCCGTGTCCGTGGCGCCCACCACCAGCACCAGGTGTCCGCCCCGCCGCACCGGTGCCGGACCGGCCGGCTCCCGGATCGCGGGATGCACCGACACCATCACCAGCCGCCCGCCGGCCACCTCGGCCGCCAGCTCCGCGGGCGCCAACTCCCGTGCCTGCGCGGCCAGTCCCCACCGCCGCCGGACGTAGTCGGCGAACGGCGTGTGGATCAGTCCGCGCAGGCTCTCGCCGTCCCGGACGTAGGCCCCCGCCGCCACGCACTCCCCGGCCAGCGTGAGCGCCGGCGGCGCCAGGCCCCACCAGTGGTCGAGCGCCATCCGCAGGCAGGCCACCCCGCACAGCCGCCACGACCACCACGCGTACTCCTCCGGGGTGGCCGCACCGGACTGCCCCCACCGAGGGTCCTCGGCCGCGTCGACCTGCCCGTCGATGATCACCCGCACCAGTTCGGCCGACTCCCACTGCGCGTGGTACGGCACCTCGTGCACCACCGGCCCGCCCGTGGGTGCGCCGCCCGCCTGTGCGCCCGCCGGTGCCCCGGTCGATGCGCCGGTCGGCGCGCCCGCCCGTACACCTCTCGGCGCGCCCGCCGGCATCCCGCCCTGCTCCTCCGCCATCCCCCGACGCTCTCACGCCGCAGCGCCCGGGCCGACCCGCGACACTCCCTGAGCGCCCGGTGAGCACCCCTACTCGGGCACCCGCTCCCCCGAGACCTCCTTCGCACCCTCCTTCAAGCCCTCCTGCCGGCCCTCCTTCGAGCCCTCCCGCCGGCCCTCCTTCGAGCCGTCCTGCGGGCCCTCCCCCGACCGGTAGGCCAGCCGCTGCGACGCGCGGCGCCCGCGCGCCTCGAGCGGCAGGGAGCCGGTGGCGCCCGCGAGACCGAACGGCGGCATGTCGAAGTAGATCGACTCGTACCCGCCCTCCGGCACCACGTACGTCTCGTGCCACAGCCCGACGTGCCGACGGGCCTTCCCCTCCCGCAGTTTGCGGTTGACGATGCCCCAGACGCTGTGGTGGAAGCCGTCCGGCGCGCTCGCGTAGCCGTACAGCTTCTCCTTCGACTCCCAGTACTGGACGACGTAGTACGTGCGCGGCGAGGCGGTGAGCAGGATCCGCCCGCGCAGGCCGCGCTCGGGGCTGCGCCCCAGTTCGTACAGCATCCGGAACATCGCGAACATCACCGGGCCCCAGTGGTGGACGGCCCAGAAGCGGTTGATCCGCATGCCGATCAGCAGCACCACGGTGTCGCCGGTGGCGCCCGCGGTGGTGTAGCCCGGCGTCGGCTTGGCGAACATCGATCGGACGAACGTCGTTCCCATGGACATCTCAGCCTCCCGCACCCCATGTAATCGGTGATTACATCAGGGCCGGGAAACCCGGTCAAGGCTCACTGCACGCACAAATCGGTTACTGCGAAGGAAGGTTGGCGATTCCCTGGCCGAAGGTGTCGAGCACCTTCCCGGCCAGCTCCTCCGCCTCCTCCTCCGGCAGGTAGCCGTCCACGATCATCTGCGCCAGCCCGAACACCAGCGCCTGCCCGGCCAGCCCCATCAGCCCCGGATCCCCCGGGCGCAACCGGCCCGCCTCCTGGTCCGCCACGATCAGACCGGTGAACGCCCTGTCCATGCCGTCCAGTTGATCCCGCAGCTCCGGCTCCCGCGAGGCCACGAACACCCGCGAACGCACCAGATCGAACCGGTGCGGATGGTGCAGCGCGTACCGGACGAACCCGAGCCCGACCGCCCGCATCACCGACCCCCCGGCCGACCCCCCGGCCGGATCCACCGCCGCCACCTCGGCCTCCTGGCACCGCGCGAAGTCCGCCAGCACCCGGTCCGCCAGCGCCGTCAACAACGCCTGCCGGTCCGCGAAGTGGCGAAACGGCGCCCCCGCCGACACCCCGGCCCGCCGCGCCACCTCCCGCATGCTCACCTTCTCCTGCCCGTACTCGTCCAGCAGCTCGAACGCCGCGGCGACCAGCGCCTCCGGCAGCGATCCGTGGTGGTACGAGCTGCGCCCGCCAGGCCGTTCCGTCATGCCTGCCTTGCTACCACAGCAGGCCGCCCCACCAGGAAACCGTCACCCCACCGATCGGAGCCCCATGCCCACGCCCGCACCTACGCCCATGCCTATGCCCACGCCGGCCTCCGCCCCCCAACCCGCCTCCCGCGCCGCCGCCTTCGCCGCCGCCTACGCCCTCCTCCGCGCCTCCGCCACCCTCGCCGACCACTGGATCCAGACCGACCACCAGGCCGGCACCAAGGGCCGGCCCACCCCGGCCGGCCGCCGCGCCTGCACCGCACACGTCGCCGCCTACACCGCCACCCAGGCCGCCGCCCTCCTCCTCGGCACCCGCGCCCTCGGCCTCCGCCCCAAACCCCGCCGCCTCCTCGCCGCCCTCGCGCTGTCCGCCGCCACCCACTACCTCGCCGACCGCCGCGAACCCCTCCGCCGGGCGGCCGACTTCACCCGGCGGGGAGACTTCGTGCGGCTCGCCGACCACGGCATGAACGGCGCCTACCTCCTGGACCAGGCCTGGCACCACGTGTTCGAGACCGGCGCCGCCCTGATCGCCGCGACGTGACAACGGCCGTCCACCGCTCACGACAGTCCGCCGAGCCGCGCGGCGGCGGCGCGCAGACCCTCGGGGTCCTCGACCACGAGCCGCCCCCGCCGACCGGCCAGCGTCCCGCCGAACGGCGTCACCGACACGACCTGCCGTACCTGCTTGGCGCCGATGCCCAGGCAACTTGCGAGATCCCTTTGGACAACCGGAAGTTGGACGTCATTCGCCACACTCCGCGTAATCCCCTCCTCGTGGTCGAGCAGCGGCACAAGGACCCATGCGACCCGGGCCCGGTTGTCGCCGGGCTGCGCCAGCATCTGGGCCTCCCAGTGTCGGCCGGCGATGTACGACGAGATCGCCAAGCCGTAGTCGCGCTGGAAACCGGGGCTCCGAAACGTCTCCCCGGGCACGATCGCCACCTCACAGTCGGTGTACGCCGTCACCGTGGCCGTCCGCACGCCGAAACCGAGCACCGCGAGATCCCCGATGAGGTCGCCGCCACGCCGGAAGGCAAGCAGCCGCTTACCCGCACCGGCACGACCCCCGATCTGGTCGACCCTCACCACACCTCTGATCACGACGATCACGAAGGCGCCCACGTCGCCCTGCCCCACCAGCTTCCGGCCCGCCGGAAGCTTCCTCCGCTCGGTGCCCTTGAGGACGCCGTTCCACGCGGCCGGGCCCACGAGCGCCTGAAAGGTCCGGTTCGGGCCCATGAGCAGCCCCGACGAGGAGTTGTTGCACAAGTTCATGGCGGGAGATTAGGGGAGCGATCGCCAACCAAGGCCCGGGTAGGACGAGTTGGCGCATGAGGCGCGATCCGCCCGGCACCGGCTGCTACCCTGCCGCGCCCCTTCGCCGGCCACGAACCAGGTGTGGCGCAGGACACACCGCTAAGGGGTCGCGGGCCCCCTAATCCTCGCCGGCCGACCGCAGACTCTTCGTCGTCAGCCCGGCGACCGCCGAACCTTGCGTTCCTGGAGACCGCCATGCCCGAACCCCCGTCACTCCCCGGCATCGTCAGTCGGCCCCTGCCGCCGCTCTCCGGCCTGCTCTGCGTCGACCTGAAGGGCTTCACCAGTTTGCCCGGCGCCGTCCACGCGCCGGTCAGTGCCTACCTTGAGGAGATCCTGGACGCCGCCCTCACCGCAGCCGGCCTCGACGACCTCCGGACCACAAAGCGGTTCCCCGTCAACTCCGGCGACGGGGTCACGTTCGGCTTCGATCCCACACTGCTGGGATTCGTCGTCCACCCCTTCCTCGACCGCCTCGACGAGAAACTCGCCAAGCACAACGCCGATTCGGGCCACGTCCGACTGCGGATGCGGGTCAGCGTCCACTCCGGCCACGTGGCGCCCGAAGGCGTACCCGGCGAGGGGAACGGGCCCGCGAGGAACGAACTGCACCGACTGCTCGACTCCCAGGAGGTCAAGGCCGTCCTGGCCAAGGCCAGCGAGGAGACGACGCACCTGGTGGCGATCGTCTCCGACCGGGTGTACGAGGACGCGGTCGTGTCCCGGCACACCGGCCTGCACCCCGACCGGTTCCGCCGCATCCTGGCGACCGTCCCCGACAAGGAGTTCGCCCGTCGGGCGTGGCTGTACATCCCCACCCCCTCAGGCAACCTCCTCATCGCCCCCGACAGCGCCCCACACCAGCCGCCCAGGGAAGTCGGAAGGCTTTCCCGAGCGATCAACCGCTTTCACTCGGCGCTCAAGCCCTACATCGACCCGCACCGTTCGACTGGAGGAACCGCCCCATGGCTCTGATCACGTACAACAGTGTGCTCGACGTCATCCACCAGCGGGTGACCAGCGCCGCCCATTTGCGGCCGAACGCTCTCCAGGTCGAGGTCGGCGGAACAACCCGCCTCCTCGAGCTGCCGCAGGCGCGCGCAGCCCTGTACGAGCAGCCGGTTGACGAGTCGCTGCGCCGCGAGATCTGGCGTCGTGCCGTCGCACTCGCTCAGCACGACTCGCTGGCCATGGCCATCGGCTCGACGGAGGTAGCCGGGTGGGTCGAGGCCGTGGTCTGGCTCGCCCTGCCTCGGCTTCAGCGGGTCGCCCGCCAGGCCTCCGCCCGGCTGGGCGCGGACCGGCGCGATGTCGAATCCGAGGTCATGCTCGCCCTGATCGAACGGCTGGCCGAGGTCTCCCCGGACGACCCCGACGTCGGCCCGCAGCTGCTCAAGGCTGCGGGCCGCCGGGGATGGGACTTCGCCCGCCGCTCGGCCTCGGGCGGACGGCCGGTCGAGGACATCGTCGCGGTGGCCGACGCCCGCACCTCGGAGTCGGCCGAGGACCTGTGGGATCTCGCGATCACCCCGCCGGACCGCCCAGACGGCCTGACCGCACCGCTGCGCCTCTCCTCCCGCTCGGCGATCGAGGGCGCGCGGCTCGGCGAACTCGCCGACCATCTCGGTCTGCGCGAGGTCGTCCAGCACGCCCATCGGCGCCGCCGGGGCCCGCGGCTCGGGACGCTCCCCCTCCGCCCGGCGGGGGCCGACCGATGACCACCCACGCCCAGGGGGCACTCACCTTCCCCGAGCTGTTCGGGCTCCCGCTGGCCGTCGACCTGCGGACCGCCGCACGCGCGTTCGGCATCTGTCTGGGCACCGCTTACAACCTCGTTCACCGCGGAGTCTTCCCCTGCCCGGTGGTCCGCGCCGGGCACCGCTACCGGGTGCCCACCGTCGGACTGCTCAGCGCCCTCGGCATCGATGAACTCCCCATCTATGAGGATGACTTGTCCCACCTGACAATTGCGCCACCGCTCCCGGGGCTCAGCTGGAAGGACCTCGCATGATCGCTGCGGCCACGGTACCCAAGCCCAGTGTCCCGGAGCCTTCCCAGGGCCACCTGACCTGTGTCGTGATCGGTCCCGCCGGGGACCGCAACGCGTACGACGCTGGCCTGGAGGTCTACCAGCGGATCGTCCGCCCCGCCTGTGCCACCCTCGGTCTCCGGCCACTCCGCTCGGACCCTGCCCAACCGGACGAGCTGCGCTACCGGCAGGTACTCGGGGCCGACATCGTCATCGCCGACGTGACCGACGGCAGGCCGTCCGTCATGTACGAGCTCGGCCTGCGCCACACCACCGGGCGGCCCACCCTCCAGATCGGTGAACGCAATCGGCAACCGCCCGGCCTTCCACGCACTGGCAGGGTCGTGTTCGAGCGATCCGAGACCGGTCTCGCACACGCCCGCCGGGATCTCCAGGGCGCACTGGTCCGAGCCCTCCGGGACGGCTTCACGCCGTTCCTCCCCGTGCGGATCCTGCTCGGCCTCCGTCCCCGGCAGGAGCCGACGCCGACCGCCGTCACCACCCCGACCAACCTCTTCGCCACGTTCCAGACGACCATGCCCCCACTGACCGAGGGCCTCAAGGCGGTCACCGGGCTGGTGAACGACATCGCCGCGCTCGCCGAGGAGCTCGTGCCGGACCTGGCCACCGCACCGGACGGCACGGCAGCCGAACGCCTCAGCACCGCGATCGCCCGCCCCGCCGTGGAACTCAGGTCCTGCGCTGCGGAGTTCGCCGCACTGATCCCCGACATCGATGCCGCCGTACACACCGCGCTCAGCAGACTCGACCACCATCCACAGACCCGCGACAACATCCAGAACCGTGACGTCGCACGCCAGCTCACCGACATGTCCCGGTTCGCCCGCGAGGCTCTCGAAACCCTCCGGCTCCTCCGCATCACCCTGGACTGGCTCACCACCACCGCTCCCACTCTCCACGGGCCGGGCCGAGACATCGCCGCCGCGCTCGACCTCGTCACCGATGCCATGGCCCAGGTCGAGACCTGGGACCGCATCGCCCGTTCTCTGGCGTGACCTGAGGCGCGGGGGCCGTCGGTTCCCCGCGCCGTCCCCCTCCACAGGCCAAGCTCCGCGGAAAGGACTGCGAATTGCCTCTCGGAGTAGATCTCACCCGGCTCCGTAGCGACCTCGGGGCCGCACCGGCCCAGGTGTTCGAGAAGCTCTGCGTCCATCTCTTCCCCGCGATCCTCGAACGCGACTTCGCCCCCGCCATCGCCGGGACGCTGCTGGCTCTCCGGCCCCCGGACGGCGGACTGGAGGCCTGCGCGCGGCTCGCGGACGGTCGGATGGTCGGGATCCAGGCGAAGTACCACGGAAAACTGAGCTCCGCGCTCGGTGCCGTGGACGAGTCCATCAAATCGGCCCTCACCCACCACCCTGACCTCACCGACCTCCTGGTCTTCCTCCCGCAGGACCTCACCGCCGGGGGAGGCGCCGCACCTGGCACGAAGCAGTGGCGGGCGGCGGCCGAGCGGTGGGCGGCGCAGGTCGACCGTGCGCGCCCCGGTTCGCCCATGCGGTTCCTCGCCTACACCAGAAGCGATATCGAGCGCGCCCTCGTATCGCTCGCCGAGGAGGCCATTCCGGCGTACTTCGACCCCGCCTACCTGCGGCTGTCCGACCTTCACCGGCACGCCGCGGCCGCCGCCCGCACCGTTCGCCGCCATCGGGGACGGGTCGACATCCAGCCTCCGCCGCTCGCCACCTTCCTGTCCGACGCCCTCGCCGAGCTCGACGACCCTTCGGCACTCGCGAACCGGCTTGCCGAGACCGCATCCGTCCTTCGGGTATGGGATGGCTGGCGCCCGGCGCTCGACGACCTGCCCGCACCGTCCGCCGGTCCGGCAGCGCAGGCCGGCCGGAGATGGACCCGTTCCGACAGCGACCGCGCCCTCTGCGCCGAACAGCTGGACGCGACCGCGAACCTGCTCAACACGGAGAGCCGAACCGACCCGCAGTCCGTTCGCAGACAGATCGACCAGGTGCTCCAACTCTGCGGCCGGGTGACCGAGAGCATCACCGCCATGTACGACGAGCTGCTGGCCGCCGTGTGCGCCGCCAAACCGTTCGACTCGCTCCCGTACGTGCAACGCGCTTCCGTGGGCCGTCTGCTCGCCGCGCTCGACGACCTCCAGACCTGCGGGCACCGGCTCCGGACCGTATGCGACGACCCCGCCCTCGCGGCCCGACAGACCGGCGCCCTCCTCGTCGGCGGCGGTTGGGGAACCGGCAAGTCCTACGGGCTGGGCGGCTGGGTCCAGGAACGCATCACGGACGGCGCGCCCACGGCCTTCGTCTGTGGACACGAGTTCGGTCCGGACGAGGCTTTCGAGGCCCAACTCCCCCATCGGGTCTCACCCGGCACCCGGGCCCACGGCCTGCGCGACCTGCTCGCGGCCCTCCAACAACAGGCCCTGCTGACCGGCCGTCGCGCCGTGCTCGCAATCGACGCGTTGAACGAGGTCCGCTACCTGCACGGGGACGTCCGGACGGCGTTCGCCTCCCTGGCCGAACTGGTGCGGCGCTACCCACTGGTGACTCTGGTCGGCACCGTCCGGATGGACACCCGGCCGGCCGGCCCCGTGGGCACCTCGGAGGCGGCCGTCACCCGGGTTCATGGCTTCCTCTGGAATCCCGGGATCTCCCGCCCAGGCCAGGCCTGGCGGGTGTACCAGGACATGTACGGGCTCCCGGAACTGCTGCTCCCGCCGGACGTCTCCGAACTGCGCCGACCGCTGATGCTCGCCGTGCTGGCCTGGTGCCTGCACCGCTCCCCTCAGCCGGCCCCTGGGCCGATCGTCACACCGACCGTCGGCGACCTCTTCCAGTCCTGGCTGCTCATCCTCGACGGCGACTACGCCGCACACCTGGACGCGGCGCACGCGCTCCGCGCCGGTCCGTCGCCGACCCCGGCGCCCCTGGTCACCCTCGCCTGCGAGGTCCTGTCCGAGCGGGTCGGAGAGGAGGGCACCCTCGAATACCGCGCAGCCTGCCAGGTGCTGGCAGACACTCCCGGATTGAGCGATCCGGCCGTGCTCCTGCGCTGGCTGGAGAACGCGGGCGTACTGGCCCTGGATCCGAACACCCGGCACGTCCGCTTCGCGATCCAGCGGTTCGCCGAACACGTCCGAGCCGTGAACCTGCTTCGTGGCCGACGTCCCTCCAGGGCCGTCGCCCGGATCGTTCACACGGCGCACCGGGCGCGCGACGGCGATCCGGAGTCCGGCCAACGTGCCGACCACCAAAGGATGCTGGAGGCGCTGGCAGGTGCGACACCGCATGTCGTCGAGGGCGCCGAGCTGTCGGACCTGGTGCCCCGTCGACATCGGTCCCTCGTCGCCGGCGCGGTTCTGGAGTCACTGGAGGGCCGGGACCCGAAGCGGGCCGGCCGCTCATCCCGGGCCTTCCTGATCCGGCAGCTTCGCGACCCCGGGTCCGCCCCGAATGCGCTGTACTCCATCCTGGTGAACGCGACCTGCCACAAGCACCCGCTGGGCGTGGAGTTCCTGCAGGATCAGCTGACCGCCTGGCGCCGTAGCCGGTTTGAGCGCCGATTCGCGGGGCCCATCGTCGACCTCCTCGCCGATCCGAACGGAATCGCCCTTCTCCGCAGGCTCGTCCACTGGGCCGAATCCATCGGCCCTCGGGGCGACGCAGTGGTCGAAGAGGTCACCTCGCTGCTGCTCTGGCTCTCCGGCGTCGGCCACCACAGCTTCCGCGACGCCTGCATTCGCACGGCGGCGGACCTCTGGGTGAACCGGCCGGAACTGATCGGCCGACAGCTCACCCGATCGGGCCACCACCGGGACGAACTCGTGGCGGAGGCGACTTGGCTCGCCGCATACGGGGCCCTCGCCCGCAGCTCGCCCACGGGCTCGGACCACCGGATCACGGATCCGATCACAGCTGCGATCACGCGTGCGATCGCTCGGCCGCACCTGCGCATCCACGACGCGGTCCTCTCCGTCCGGGGGGTGCTCCGCCCGGACGCCATCGCAGACAGCACCTTCCCCGCGGTCCCTCTGCGCCGCCCGCGTGTAGCGGTCCTCCCCTTCGGCAGCCGAATCATCGCGCGGGCGGCCTCGACGCTCTCCTGGTGTCCGTTCGAGGAAGAAAGCCCGAGGCCCCGTCAGTCCTGGCTGGCCTCTCGGGCGTGGTTCCTCACCCTCGGACTGCCCAGCCGACTTCTCCACAGAACCGACGCCGGGGAGTTCGACACCTCCAGCCCCGCCGTGGCCAAGGCCCTCCAGCGTGCTCAACAGGAGTGGTTCGCCGAACAAACCACCCGTGTCCTGCAGACGGCGTCCCCGCCGGATCCGGAAGAACAGGAGGAGGCCCGATACTGTCGGCGCGCCGTCGATCCGACTCTTGGCGCAAGGTGGAGAACCCGTCTCAACACCCTTGCACGATCAGAGAACTGGTGGACACCGCCATTCTCGGCCGCCGAGGCGCGGGCCTCGACGGTCGGACCTCCGGCAGCTCTGACAGAGGTGCTCATCCGTTCCGATCCCACCGGCGCACCATGGCTGCTGCTCAACGGCCTCCACCACCTGCGCAGCGAGGAGGACCAGCCGAAGGAGGATCTGCCACGTCTGCATCTACCGCCACACATCATCCGCCTCACCGACTCCTGGCGGCATGCCTCGCCCGCGCACCGGATCCCCCGGATCCCTCCCGTGCTGCGGGTCGAGTCACACCTGGTGCCACGGAGCGCACTCAGCGGGGCGTTGACGCAGGGCGACGGCGTGCCGAGGCGGCTGCGGCCCCTGGAGAGCTGGCCGGGCCACAGCTTCCTGGCGGAGTACTACACCCGACCCGAGTTCGGCGTGCCGCGCGTCGACTGGTCTGCCCCGCTGCCGACCGTCGTCAATCACCCGGGGAGCCAAGCCGGGCCGCCGGCGTACGGGCGCTTCGCCGACCCGGTCTCCCAGCCCGTCCCAAGCCGCCGGCTCACGGAGGCGCTCAGGGGTCACTGGACCGGCCACCATCTGGACTTCACCGACCCGTCCACAGGTGGCCTCCTACTGACCGATCCCGGGTTCGCCGGCGGAGGGCCCAATGCCATCCTCCTCGCAGGATCCGCCGTCGACCGCCTGCCCGGGGACGACAGCGTGCTGCTCTGGGCCGTGACGCTGGTCGACCCAGGTGAGGCGCGGGCAGCGAGCTGGTCGTCGTACTGCGTCCTCGACTCGGGTTCGGTCCACACACTGCCGTGCCCCGGGCCATCGACTAACCGGAGGGTACCGGCGACGAGATGGCCGCAGCTGGGCCTGACCGACTGGCCCGACGCCTCCTCGAACGGCGCCGGTTGACCTCGCCGATGTCCTGCCCCGCTGTCCTGCCCCGGCCGTACCGCCGGGGCAGGACAGCGCCCGTGCGCGGCTACCAGGCGTAGTCCTCCGGGGCCGGCTGGTGGCCGGGGAAGAGTTCGTCTAGGCGGTCGAGGGTCTTCTGGTCGAGCTTCAGGTCGAGGGCGGCGACGGCGGCGTCGAGGTGGGCGGGGGTGCGGGGGCCGATGATGGGGGCGGTGACGGCGGGGCGGGTGAGGAGCCAGGCGAGGGCGAGGTCGGCGGGCTCGGTGCCGAGGTCGGCGGCGAGGTCCTCGTAGGCCTGGAGGCGGTCGCGGTGGGTGGCGAGGAGTGCGTCGGCCTGGGGCAGGGCGCCGCGGACGCGGGTGCCTTCGCGTTCCTTGCGGAGGATGCCGCCGAGGAGGCCGCTGCGCAGCGGGGACCAGGGCAGCAGGCCGAGGCCGTAGTGCTGGAGGGCGGGGATGACCTCCAGTTCGATGGTGCGGTCGAGGAGGTTGTAGAGCGACTGTTCGCTCACCAGGCCGAGGAAGTGCCGGGAGCGGGCGGCCTCCTGGGCCTGGGCGAGGTGCCAGCCGGCGAAGTTGCTGGAGCCGACGTAGATGATCTTGCCCTGGGCGACCAGGACCTCCATCGCCTGCCAGATCTCCTCCCAGGGCGTGTCCCGGTCGATGTGGTGCATCTGGTAGAGGTCGATGTGGTCGGTGTTCAGGCGCCGCAGGCTGGCCTCGACGGCGCGGCGGATGGCGAGGGCGGAGAGCTTGCCCTCGTTGGGCCAGTCACCCATCGGCCCGTACACCTTGGTGGCGAGGACGGTGCGTTCGCGGCGGCCGCCGCCCTGGGCGAACCAGCGGCCGATGATCTCCTCGGTCCGGCCCCTGAGGTTGCCCTCGCTGTCGCGGCCGTAGGCGTTGGCGGTGTCGAAGAAGTTGATGCCCCGCTCGTGGGCGGTGTCCATGATGCGGTGGGCCTCGGACTCCTCGGTGTGGGGGCCGAAGTTCATGGTGCCCAGGCAGAGTCGGGAGACGGTCAGGCCGGTGCGGCCGAGGTGGGTGTACTCCATGGCGCCCACCTTCGACCGTACCGGCAGCGGTGTCCAGCACATTCCGTCAGACGAAACGGGTGAGCGGACGGACTTACGGACGGACGGACGGACGGATGAACGACCGACCGCCCCGATCAGCGCCCGTGCGTCGCGAACTTCCGTACGGCGAGCGGCATGCAGAGCGCGAGCAGCAGACCGCTCCAGAGCACCGAGGCGAGGACGGCGTGCTGCATGGGCCAGGCGTCGCCGGCCGCCGAGGGGTTGCCGAAGAGTTCGCGGCAGGCCTGGACGACGGCGCTCACCGGGTTCCAGTCGGCGACGACCCGCAGCCACCCGGGCATGCCGCCGGTGGGGACGTAGGCGTTGGTGACCATCGCGATCGGGAAGACCGCGACGGAGAGTTGGCCGGCGGCGTCCTCCTTGCCGATGGCCAGGCCGAGGCAGGTGCCGACCCAGGTCATCACGAAGCGGAAGAGCAGCAGCAGGGCGAACGCGCCCGCCGCGTCCCCGGCGCCCTCGCGCACGCGCCAGCCGGCGGCGAGGCCGACGAGCGCGAGGAGGGTCAGGACGACGACGCTGACCAGCAGGTCGGCGAGGGTCTGCCCGAGCAGCAGTCCGGTGCGGGAGACGGGCATGGAGCGCAGCCGGTCGGTGATGCCGCGGCCGACGTCGCGGGCGGCGCCGACCATGGTCACCATGACGCCGTTGGTGGCGACCATGGCGAACAGGCCGGGCATCAGGAACTCGCGGTAGTCGCCGCCGCCCGGGATCCGCATGGCGCTGCCGAAGACGTACCCGAAGACCACCACCATGATCACGGGGACGCCCAGCGAGGCGGCCAACAGGCCTGGCGAGTGGCGGTAGTTGAGGAGGATGCGGAGCATCGACGTCCAGGTGTCGACGGCCAGCCGGGCGGGGCGGGACGGCATCGGCGCGGGGGCGTACACGGCGGCCATCAGGCGGCCCTCCTCAGGGTTTCGGCGGATTCGCGGGTGAGCGCGAGGAACACGTCGTCCAGCGAGGGGGCCCGTACGGCGGCGTCCTCGGCGGTGATCCCGACGGTGTCCAACTCCCGTACCAGCGAGGGCAGCAGGACGGACACGCCGGGCTGGGTCAGCACCGTCACGGTCCGTTCGGCCGCGTCCACGTGCGCGTCGCCGCCCGAGAGGGTGGACAGCACCACGGCGGCGGCGGCGAGTTGGGCCGGGTCGGCGAGGGTGACGGACAGCTGACTGCCGATCGCGGCCTTGAGCCGGGCCGGTGGGCCGGTGGCGATGGCGGCGCCGTGATCGACGACGACGATGTCGTCGGCGAGCCGGTCGGCCTCTTCCAGGTACTGGGTGGTGAGCAGCACGGTGGTGCCCCCGTCGGCCAACTCCTTGACGGTGTCCCAGATTTCCTGACGGCTGCGCGGGTCGAGCCCGGTGGTCGGCTCGTCGAGGAAGAGCACCGGGGGGCTGGTGACCAGGCTGGCGATGAGGTCGAGGCGTCGGCGCATGCCGCCGGAGTAGGTGCGGACGAGCCGGTCGCCGGCCTCGGTGAGGTCGAAGCGTTCGAGCAGTTCGTCGGCGCGGGCACGGGCGCGGCGGGCGCCGAGGCGGTGCAGCCGACCGAACAGGTGGAGGTTGTCGCGCCCGGTGATGCCCTCGTCGACGGCGGCGTACTGCCCGGCGAGGCCGATGGCCCGGCGGACGCCCTCGGCGGCGCTGACGACGTCGTGGCCGGCGACGCGGACGGTGCCCCGGTCTGGGGCGACGAGGGTGGCGAGGACGCGGACGGCGGTGGTCTTGCCGGCGCCGTTGGGGCCGAGCAACCCGCAGACGGTGCCGGCGGGAACGGCGAGGTCGAGGCCGCGGAGGGCCTCGGTGGTCCCGAATCGTTTCTCCACGCCTGCCATCTCGATGGCGGGTCGGGCGGTGTCGGACATGGCTCTGCCCCTTCTCTAGGTACAGCGTACGTAGAAGCGTGGGTCAGATGCTACTACGTACGTCGTACGTATCTAAGATGGGGGGCGAGGTGATCACCCAGTGCCGTCCAACGAACCCCCCAGCACCAGCGAGCGCCCGGCCGCCCCCGAGGCGCCCGAACTGATCTGGCTGCGCCCCGAACGCACCGGCCGCGGGCCGAAACCGGCCCACAGCCGGACGTCCATCGCCGCCGCGGCCGTCGAGATCGCCGACGCGGAGGGCCTGGACGCCGCCTCCATGCGCCGGGTCGCGGCCGCCCTCGGGGCGGGCACCATGTCGCTCTACAACTACGTGCCGAAGAAGGAGCACCTGCTCGACCTCATGCTCGACGCCGTCACCGCCGAGTACGAGCTGCCGGCCGCGCCGAGCGGCGACGTCCGCGCCGACCTGGCGGCGCTCGCCCGCCAGCAACTCGCCATCTTCCGCCGCCACCCCTGGCTGCCGGCCCTGGTGCTCGCCCGCCCGGGCATCGGCCCCAACGCCCTGCGCTACACCGACCACTTCCTCGCCGTCACCGCCTCCACCGGCCTGGACGGCGGCGCCCGGATGGAGGCCATGGCCCTGTTCAACGGCTTCGTCTGCCAGTACGCCCAGTACGAGCAGACGGCGGCCTCAGGCGCCAAGTGGCAGGCGGAGCTGGTCGGTTACCTCACCCGGGCCGCCATGAGCGGCGAATACCCGCACCTGGCCCAGGCGTTCGCGGCGTCCGGACCGCCCTCCGATCCGGACGCCGCCTTCGACCGCTCGCTGGACCGGGTGATCACGGCCATCCTGGCCCCGCCGACGCCCCGCTGAGCCCGCTGAGCCCGCTGAGCCCGCCGAACGGCCCCGCCCTCAGGCCCCGCCCCCAAACCGCGCCCTCAAGCCCCGCCCCCAAGCCGCGCCCGCGACAGCACCGCCACCGCCCGCCCGTCGACCAGCACCAACACGGCCTCGTGCGCGCCCCCCAGCGCCGCCCGCGCCTCGGCCGGCGACTGCCCGACGCCCACCGCCGGCAGCGCCGGCCCGAGCAGTGCGCCCAACGGACCACCCGGCGAATCACCCGGCGATTCACCCGACGGACCGCCCAACGGATCGCCCGGCTTGGCGCCGCCGTCCGCTAGCGCAGCCGCCAGCACCGCCCGCGACACCGAGCCGACCACCTCCGTCGCGCTCACCCCGTACGGCCTCGCCGCCCGCGCCAGCACCACCGGCGCCACCCCGTCGGGCACGGCGCGCAGCGCCTCCAGCGCCTCGCCGACCGTCGCGCCGGCGTCGACCGCGACCAGCGGGCCGGCCCCGGCGAGCAGCGACCGAAGGCTGTTCGCCGCCTCCGACTCCGCCTCCGCCTCCGACTCCTCCAGGAAGCCCCACTGCCGCATCCAGTCGTCGCTGTGCACCTTGGACAGGTACGAGCGCCCGGAGTCCGGCAGCAGCACCACCACCAGGTCGTCCGGCCCGAGCCGCCGCGCGACCCGCAGCGCCGCCGCCACCGCCGTGCCCGAGGAAGGACCGGCCAGGATGCCCTCCTCGCGGGCGAGCCGACGGGCCGTCAGCAGCGACTCGCGGTCCGGGATGCGTTCGAAGGCGTCCACCACCTCCGACCGGTAGGCCTGCGGCCAGCGGTCCTCGACGGTGCCGGGGTGGAGGAAGTGCCCGATGCTCTCGACGAACCACGGGCTGCCGTCCCCGCCCCCGTACATCGAGGACTCCGGGTCGGCGCCGATCACGGTCACGGAGCCGCCGGACACCTGCTGGAGGTACCCGCCGGTGCCGGTGACGGTACCGCCGGTGCCGACGCCCGCGACGAAGTGGGTCACCCGGCCGCCGGTCTGCTCCCAGATCTCGGGACCGGTGGTGCGCACATGGGCGTCAGGATTGGCCAGGTTGTCGTACTGGTTGGCGAGCCAGGCGCCGGGGATCTCCTCCACCAGCCGCTGCACGACGTTGAACAGGTGCGCCGGGTCCTCGGCGGGCACGGCCGTCGGGGCGAGCACCACCTCGGCGCCGTACGCCCGCAGGATGTCGGACTTCTCGGGCGCCGACTTGTCGGACACCCCGGCGATCACCCGGTAGCCGCGCTGCCGCCCGACGATGGCCAGCCCGATGCCGGTGTTGCCGGAGGTCGCCTCGACGATCGTCCCGCCCGGCCGCAGCAGGCCGTCCCGCTCGGCGGCCAGCACCATGGACAGCGCGGCGCGGTCCTTGACGCTGCCGCCGATGTTGAGGAACTCGGCCTTGGCGTAGATCGGCGCGGGCAGTCCGGCGCCGAGCCGGGCGAGGCGGAACAGCGGTGTCCCGCCGATCGCGTCGAGTACGGATTCGTGCACTGCGGCCATCACGGCCTCCTTCGATCGGTGTCCGCCCGAGCCTGCCCGAACGCGCGGTCAGATAGTCGCTGGCAGCCCCGGATCGTCGGGGCCGGGCGTGCGAGGGTTCTCGACCTCAAAGGGGCGCGAACAGAGGCGCGTGGTGCCTCTTGCGCGCCCCTCAGATTTGCCGCGCTCCAAAGTGCGCAACGGTGCGGCCTGCGCCCGCCCCGCCGATCGGGGTGTGTGCGGAGAGTGATCGGCGCGCGATCAGATCAGCGGGTCGAAGAGGTCGCGCCCCCAGTGGCCGAGCCAGGACGCGGTGGTGGACCACCGGCCCTGACCTTCCACACCTTCCGTGGACTCGTCGTACGGCAGCACGGCGGTCGGGGCGAGCCAGCCCTCCCCCGGGTCGATGCGGACCCGCAGCAGCTTGAGCGGCTTGCGCAGGGCGACGAACATCCGCAGGTCGTCGGTGTGGGGGCAGTGGGTCTCGTAACGGTCGTGGACGGTACGGCAGATGGACTTGATGTCGGTGTCCGCGAGCAGGAGGTAGCGGCTGCCGGGGCCGAGGTTGACGCAGAGGCGGCGGCGGGCGGTGTCGCGGTCCGGGTACGGCAGGTTCTGGTGGTTGTCGACATGCAGGCCGAGGCACAGGCCGTTCTCGGGCAACCGGTGGGTGACCAACTCGCCGGGCGGGTCGTCGGCCTCGTCCAGGGCAACGTGCAGCGGATCGCCGAGGAGGCCGACGAGCGCGGCGACGGTGTGGACGTCGGTGACGGTCCCGGGGAGGCGGAAGAACTCGACCAGGCCGCTGTCCTTGGTGAAGGGGCCTGGCGCGTAGCGCTCGGGGTGGTCCTCGGGGAGCGGGGACCAGTCGCCGGCGGGGACGAGGGCTCCGTTCTCGTAGTCGGGCTCGCCGTGGACTCTGCGGACGTTGCCGATGTCGCAGCGGGCGCGGAGGGCCGCCGGGTCGCGGAAGGCGATGGCGGCGGGGTGCATGGTCGTCATGGGGTGAGCGGCCTCGGTTCAGTCGTTGTCGTCGTCGGAGTTGTCGCTGTGGCGGTTGATGCCGGTCATCAGGGCGGCGGCCAGGGTGGTCCACCAGACGACGTCGGCGGTGGCCGGCTCGCGCGGCGGAACGAGGTCCGAGGCGAAGCAGGCGAGGGCGAGGCTGGCGGCGGTGATCGCAGCCGTGGTGGCAAGCTTGATGACGCTCAACTTTCGGGCGAGGGAACGTTGCTGTTCGCGGTACGGAGGACGCGCGCCCAGACGCGCTTGCCCGTGCCGCACCGCGCGATCACCCCGAAGTCGACGGCGAGCCGGCGGGCGAGTTCGATCCCACGGCCGCACTCGTTGAAACGGCCCGGACGCCGCTCCAGGAGCGGGAGGTCACTGCGGGGGTCCCAGACTTCGAGGCGGCAGTCGCCGTCGAACTCCTGGAGGTAGAGCCGGACTTCGCCGTCGCCGTGACAGGCGTGGACGACGGCGTTGGTCACGAACTCGGAGGCGATGAGGACGAGGTCGTCGACCGGGTCACCGGCCCAGCCCCAGGAGGTGAGCTGGTCACGGACCAGGCGGCGGGCGGTACGGACCGAGGTCTCGTGCTCGGTGAGGGTGGTCTCCCAGGTTCGGAGGACCGGGTTACGCAAGGTGGACATGAGTCACCCCACACCTTCAGTGGCGTGTTCGTGCGGTCACAGTGAGTGTGGGGCATCGAAAATCGAATTTGCAACCCGAACAATGCCAAGAGAAAAATAAATTATTTGATCTTGGACTTGGCTTGAGCCCTGTAGCACGGCCAGCAAGACTGGGGCCGCAGACCAAGGGAGGGGCGCGTTGAGCAAGGACCCGTCAGCGATCAGGCAGATCCGGCTCGGAGACGAGCTACGAGCATGGCGCACAGAGAACAACAAGACGCTCGCCGACGTGACCGCCGGCCTGAAGGGCTGGAACCCGGCTCGACTCAGCAAGGTCGAGAGGGCGCTGCTGCCGGTGACCGCAGCTGACTTGGCCGCGTTCATGGACCACTGCGGGATCACCGGCCCGGAAAGGGCAGAGATCGAGGCGTTGGCCACTGACGGCCCTTCACGGCACTGGTGGCAGGATCACGAGTTTGCCGACACGATCAGCTCCGCTTTCGCCGAGTACCTCAGTCTTGAGGCCGATGCCACTCAGATGCTCGACTACTACCTGTCGGCCTTCCCTGGACTGCTGCAGACCGAGGATTACGCACGCGAGGTGATCGCCGCCGGTCTCGACGGTCTCAGCGAGGACCAGAACGAGGCTGCTGCCGAGATCCGCATTCTTCGCCAACGCAGGCTCACCAAAGCGCCACTACTCAATCTCGACGCCTACTTTGGCGAGGTGGCCCTACTCGTCGGCGGCGACGAAGAGGTTCTTGCCGGTCAGATCCGGCACGTTCTCAAGGTGGCTCAGTACCCCAACGTCATCCTTCGCATGGTTCCGCTCAGCGCTGGGCGACCTGGGATTCTGGCGTCGGGGCTTACGCTTCTTCGCTTCCCTGGGGAGCCAGGTGAGAGCTTCGCATTCGTCGAAGCCGTCGGCGGTATGCTCCCGCGTAAATCGGGACGTGAAGTCCGTCGGGCCGAGCGGGCCTTCGCTCGGCTGAAGCGGTGCGCGCTTTCGCCGACCGCCACCATTGCCGCCCTTGAACGCAAGTTGGAAGAGATCACGTGAGCGAGAAGCGCGACCCGTACAACCACAACCCCGCCGACGCCGACTGGGCCAAGTCCCCCTTCTCCGGCGACTCCAATGGCAACTGCGTGATCATCGCCCGCTTCCCCAACGGCGACGTCTGGCTCGGCGACGACAAGAACCCCGGCCGCCCCCACCTCGCCTTCGACCAGGCCGAATGGACCGCCTTCGTCCAGGCCATCGAAGCCCGCGACCCCCGCTTCACCGCCTAACTGGCCACCGCCCCGCACCACCCTGCGCCGCTCACCGCATGCCCTGCGGTGAGCGGCGTCGGCATTACCGCTCATCTGATCGACCGTCAACCAGTTCGTCCGAACCGCCCCACACGCACAGCTCCCGCCATTACGCTCCCAAGCGTGATCACGCCCGGCGTCGATCCGGGCGCATTCCGTCATCCCCACCACAGGGAGCGCATGCCATGAGCGAGCTGGTGTACCCGTCCGACCCCGGCCTCAACGGCCAGGCGGTGGACGCGGCCGAGCGCACGTACGAGATGAACGGCTTCGACCCGGCGCGGGAGGACTCGAAGCTCTCCTTCACCCCCTGCCGGGTCGCCAAGCCCGCCTTCAACACCTACCGGCGCAGCGGCGAGCAGACCGTGTCCGGCTTCCTGGACACCACCTGGGCCTACGACAGCCGCCTGACCGACGACACCGGCGGACCCACCGGCGGGCCGGGCGCGGACGTCACCCGGCTGGAGGCCGCGAACGGCGCCTTCGACGAGATCGTGGTCGGCCTGGTCGGCCTCGTCGGCGGCCGGGGCAGCCTGGGGCCCGCCACCGCCCAGGCCGCCCAGGACTTCGGCATCGCCTCCTCCGAGCGCGGCGCCGTGACCTTCATCGACGCCTGGAGCGCGGCGGCCGCCTACCTCGGCTACGGGTTCGACGGCTGGGTCTCCAACGACTACCAGGACCTGTTCACCCAGCAGCAGGCCCAGGGCCTGCTGGGCGCCGCCCGTCGCCTCAAGGAGCGCAACCCGGACCTCGCGGTCGGACTGCACATCGGCGGCTGGGACCTGAGCGAGGCCTTCCACGCCATCGCGCAGGAGCCCGCCTCCCGGCGGCGGTTCGCCCAGTCCGTGGTACGGATCTTCCGCGCCTTCCCGATGTTCTCCACCCTCCACCTGGACTGGCGCTGGCCCGGCTCGGCCGGCGCCCCGGAGGCGGGGTACGGCCCGGAGGACGCCGGGAACTTCGCCGAACTCATCCGCGAGACCAGGGCCGCGCTGTCCGCCGCCGACCGGAGCGCGACGATCGCCGTCGCGGTGCCGGCCTCCGCCGCCCAACTGGACGCGATGAACGTCCCGCTCCTGGTCGAGGCTGGCGCCGACCGGCTGGACCTGATGTCCTTCGACTTCTTCGGCAGCCCCTGGTCCGCCGGGCTCGGGCACCACACCTCGCTGCGCCGCGACCCGAGCAGCAGCCAGACGGACTGCGTCGACAACGCCGTCACCCACCTGATCGAGCACGCCGGCGTGGCCCCCCACCGCATCCACCTCGGCTACGCCACCACCACCCGCAACGCCAGGCAGGCCCGGCTCACCCGCAGCTCGCCCCTGCGCGGCACGTACGACACCGCGTCGGGCCAGACGGTCGGCTCCTTCGCACCCGGCACGAGCACCTACGCCGACGTGCTGCGCAACTACCTCGACCTGGAGCAGGGCGAGGGCCGCAACGGCTTCGAGCTGTACACGGACATCTCCGCCGACGCCGACTACCTCCACAACCCGAGCACCGGCGTCTTCCTCTCCCTCGACACCCCGCGCTCCGTCCGCGCCAAGGCCGAGTACGCCCGCGCCCGGGGCCTCGGCGGCCTGTTCGCCGAGCACGCCGAGGCCGACCCCGGCGTGCTCACCAACGCCGCCCGCGAGGGCCTGGGGCACACCGTCACCGCGACGGTCGTCGACATGAAGCCCCTCTACGTCACCGGCCGCAGCTGACGGCGGGCGACGGACCACCGCCCGGGCGCCGGCTCCCCACCGCCGCCCGGGTGGGAAACCGGTCGTGCCGACCGCCCCGACGCCGTACCGTGGTCCGGTCGACGATCTTGGGGCCAGCGGCTCCACGTGAACGAAGGAACGGGGCGGAACACCATGCAGCAGTACCAGGGCTGGACCGACGAACGGTTCGGCGCCGTGGCGGACGTCTTCGCCCGCAACTTCGACGAGTTCCCCGAACTCGGCGCCGCCGTCACGGTGTTCTCCGGCGGCCGCAAGGTGGTCGAGCTGTGGGGCGGGACGGCCGACGAACGCACCGGCCGGGCCTGGACGCAGGACACCGTCGTCCCGGTCTTCTCCTGCGCCAAGGGCGCGGTGAGCATCAGCGCCCACCTGCTCGCCCAGCAGGGCCGCCTCGACCTCGACGCGCCGATCGCCCGCTACTGGCCCGAGTTCGCCCGCCACGGCAAGCAGGACATCACCACCCGCATGATCCTCGGCCACCGCGCGGGCATCCCGGCCCTGGACGCGGTGCTGTCCTTCGAGGAGATCGCCGGCTGGGCTCCCGTCGTCCGCGCGATCGAGGCGCAGGAGCCGCTCTGGGAGCCCGGCACGGCCTACGAGTACCACGGCCACGTCCTGGGCTTCGCGGTCGGCGAGGTGATCCGCCGGATCACCGGGCTCACGCCGGGCGAGTTCCTCCGCAAGGAGATCTCCGAGCCGCTCGGCCTGCCGGTCCGGATCGGCCTGCCGGAGAGTGAACTCCCGCGCCTGGCCCGACTGGTGGAGGCGGAGGGCCGCCGTCCGATGCCCGGCCCGGAGCACCTGCTGACCCGGATCGTGACGATGAACGGCGCCCTGGTCTTCCCCGGCCTGGACGTGCCGCACGGCTGGAACGACCCGGCCCTGCACGCGATCGAGCTGCCCGGCGCGGGCGCGGTCGCCTCCGCCACCGGGCTGGCGGGGCTGTACGCGGCGGCCGCCACCGGCCTGGACGGCGGCCCGCGCCTGCTCTCGCACGAGACCGTCACCGACGCGGTGCGCGAAGTCTCCTCCGGCGCGGGCTTCCTGGGCTTCGACATGGGCGCCCGCTGGGGTTCCGGCCTGCTGCTCGACTCCCCCGCCTTCCGCCCGCTGCTGGGCGCGCGCAGCTTCGGCAACGACGGCGCGGGCGGCCAGTTCGCCTTCGGGGACGACGAGTTCGGCGTCGGCTTCGGCTACGTCGCCAACCGGATGATCGGCCACGGCGACGCCCGCGCCAACCGGCTGATCGAGGCGGTGCGCGGATGCCTGGGGTGACGGACTTCCTCGCGCGGCTCACCGCGCTGGCGGCCACCGGCGGCCTGGACGGTCCGGACGGGCTGCGCTACAACGCCTCGCTGCCCGAACTCGCCGCCCACTACGGCGATCCCTGGGACGGCGGGCGGATCCACCGCGAGTCCCGCTGGCCGCACGGCTTCAGCTGGGGCGACGTGCAGACGGTGTTCTGCCACTGCCGCCGGCTCCAGTCGCTGTCCCTGCCCGTGTGGCACGGTGAACTCGAACTCCCGCTGGCCGGTGGCGGGTTGGTGACACTCGACACACACGTCACCGAGTCGGCCCTGATCGCCGCGCTGACCGCCGCCGGCTGCCGCTGGGAGACCGTGACGTACGAGAACGTCCCCGATCAGCGCACCCTGGAGGTGGCGGTGGCCGAGGAGGTCCGGGTGGCGTTCGTCCTCACCGACCGCGACGGCCACGCGGACCACGACGGTCACCAGGCCCGCGACGGCCACGCGGACCGCGAGGGCCATGACGCGCCGCCGCCCGAGGACTGGCTGCTGAACAAGGCCCTGCTGTGGGGCTACGACCACACCGACTGCCCCGAGCCGGACCGCACCCTCCCGGACGACGGCTGGGGCGCCTCGCCCAACTGACGCGTGCGGTCGGCCCGTTGCGCCCGGCCCGTTACGCCCCAACACGCAACGGGCCGGGCGCGCTCCCGGAGTGGGGGCTCACGCCAGGGCGCGCGGCAGCACCACCCGCACCCACTCCTCCGGCTGCGACAGGTGCGGTGCGTGACCGGCACCCCGGTACAGGTGTCGTTCCACCTTCGACAGGGTGAGGTCGATGATGTCCAGCACCTCGCCGTACATCGGCGGACTGTTGTCACTCTGCGTGAGTAGAGCCGGTTCCGTGAAGCGGGCCAACGCGTTCAGGTCGAGGTCCAGGGCGTCCGGGTCCCGCAGCTCGTCCAGGTAGGTCGGCGCGTTGCGCACGTACGTGTGCCGCACCGGCGCGGGCAGCTGCGCCCAGGCCCCCGGCCCGAAGGTGACCGTCTCCACGAACAGCTCCGCCGCCGCGGCCGACTCGGCCTGCTCCAGCAGCTCCCGGACGGCGGTGATCCGGTCGGCGAGCGCGGTGGCGACCGGCCTCAGCTCGGGGTCGGCGAGCAGGATGCCGGCGCCGGGCGGCTCGTGCACGGCGATCCCCCGCAGCAGGTCGGGCCGGGCGGCGGCGAGCCGCAGCGTGATCAGCGAACCGTACGAGTTCCCGCAGACGAACGCCGGCGCGAGTCCGAGCCCGTCGATCAGCCCGGCCAGGTCGGCCGCGTCCTCGTGGACCGAACCCTGGGTGAGCGGGTCCTCACTGCGGCTGTGGCCCCGCCGGTCGTAGGCGACGACGGTGGTCGACTCGGCCAGGCCCGGCATCACGCGCGCCCAGCTGTCGGCGTCGCTCCACGAGCCGTGCACCAGGACGACGCCGGGCCCCTCGCCACGGGCCTCGTAGTGCAGCGACACCCCGTTCACCCTGATCTCGGCCATCACGAGCCTCCCGATCTCGGCGGTGCTCCCCCACCAGCCTGACACAGCCGCTCGGGGCGGCACCCCCGGGCCGTGGCCGTGACTGAGCGTGACGAACAACGGGCGGTCAAGCGCCCCGCAGGCTCAGCTCAGGCCCCGAGCCGGCTCAGCCCATGCCCCGGGCCGGCGGCTCGTCCCGCGTGCCGTCCTCCGCCACCACCGTGAACCGGCCGGGCCCGGAGACCGACAGGTCCACCGGGTGGACGGACTTGGAGTCGTTGACGTCCAGTTCACTGCTCTTCCGCCCGGTCGCGGCGTCGACCCGGGTCAGCTTGTCCCGGGTCAGCGCCCACACCGACGCGCCGTCCACCAGCAGCCCCGTCACCTGGTCGTCCAGCCCGGACGTCCAGCGCTTACCGCCGTCGGCGAGCGAGTAGGCGACCAGGCGCCCGGTGGCGATGCGGCTGGGGTTCTTCCCCCCGCTGATCCGGACGTCGTCCGGCTTCTCGCCGGGGACGATCAGCTGGTCGCCGACGACCACCCCGCCGAACAGCGGGCGGGCGGCGAACGCGTCGTACGCGTGGGCGCCGCCCAGCATGACGTCGAGGTCGTACTCGTCCCCCGCGACCGGGATCGACGCCCGCTGCCGCCCCGCCCCGTCGAAGCTGAGCACGGCGTGCGTCCCGCGCTCGCCCTGCGCGTCGACCCAGACCGCGAGGGGCTCGGTGGAGACCACCGCGACGTCCTTCAGCCCGCCCGTGACCGGCAGGGCGACCCGGGTCCGCTCCCGCCCGTCCGCCGGGGCCAGCGACCGCAGCACCGGCGCGGCGTCGCCGCACTGCGCGACCGTCACCACCTCCGCCGCCCCGCCCGCCACCTGCAACGGCGAGCAGCCGGCGTCCGCGTCGCCGCGCCAGGAAGCGCGCCCGTCGGCCAGGTGCACCGCGCGCCAGCCGGTCCGCTCCTGGAGGACGGCCTCGTCCCCGGCGACGGCGAGCAGATCGGGCGCCGCCGTGTCCCCGACGCGGCCGGGCGCGTCCGCCGCGGCGGTCCAGGCGGCCTTGCCGTCGGCGAGGTTGAGCGCCGTCACCGCCGCGCACGGCCGGTCGTGCGGGGAGTGGCCGAGCAGTCCGAGGCCGTGGCCCGTCCCGCGGCTCATGGCGCAGACGGAGTCCTCGCCCGGCGGCGTCCACCGCCACGCGACCTGCCCGGTGGTGCCGCGGTAGGCCACCACCTGGTCGGGCCGGACCCGCACCACCACGTCCCCGCTGGTCCAGCTGCCGACGGCGCGGATCGACGACGGCCGGTCCAGCGGCGCCTCCCAGGCGTCGTTGAGGCCGGTCCCGGCGAAGGAGACGAACGCGGCAAGCCCGAACAGGATCCCGACGGCGACCGCGGGGAAGCCGCGCCGGGGGTGGAGCAGCGCCCACAGCAGGCCGGCCCCGCAGGGCATCAGGCCGAGGATGCTGACGATGCCCATGATGTCGAGGCTCTCGCCGCCGTACCCCTGGGACGGCCCGATCAGCACGGCCAGGCCCATGCTCGCGAACATGGCCCCCAGCACCCCGCCGGAGACCACCATCCAGGCCTCCTTGTCCATGGCGAACCCGCCCCTGGCGAGGCGGACGGACCTGCGGGCCCGCCCGGCCCCGGCGGCACTGTCCACGGGCCCCTCGGCCATGTCGGTCACTCCCCCGTCAAGCGCCGCCCACGCACGAACGACGATCATCGGATGATCGCAGAGCCTGGCTCGATCCTGAACAAAGACAACGGAAAACTCCCGGCCCCGGCGACGGACGGTAGGTTGACCCGGGGGCCGGGGCGCGGCACCGGGGGCGTGAAAGGGGCGGGGATGCAGCCGGGCGACGTACTCGACGGGCGGTACGAGCTGGTCGAGCAGATCGGCGAGGGCGCCTTCGGCGCGGTCTGGAAGGCCCGCGACGCGCGGATCCAACGGCTCGTCGCCGTCAAGGTGATGCTCCCGGGCAGCAACAACACCCCCAAGGACGCGGCCCGGTTCGTCCGCGAGGTGGCCACCGCCGGCGCGCTCAACCACCCGTCCATCGTCACCGTGCACGACTTCGGCCGGCACGACGAGGCCGGCCGGCCGCTCTACTTCCTGGTCATGGAACTGCTCGACGGCGCCCCGCTCAGCCGCCACCTCGGCGACGGACCGCTGCCCCTGCGCCAGGCCCTCACCTGGGCCGTCCAGATCTCCCAGGCCCTCGCCACCGCGCACCGGGCCGGCGTCGTCCACCGGGACGTCAAGCCGGCCAACGTGATGATCCAGTCGTCCGGGGAGGTCAAGGTCGTCGACTTCGGCATCGCCCGGGTCGGCACCGCCGACGACGGCATCACCAGCACCAACGTCATCGTCGGCACCCCCGCCTACATGGCCCCCGAACGCTTCGACAGCGGCGGCCTCGACGCCCGCTCCGACCTCTACGCCTTCGGCTGCCTCCTGTACGAACTCCTCACCGGCCGCACCCCGTTCCGCGGCACCCTCTACGAACTCATCCGCCAGCACGGCGAGGTCCACCCGGCCGCCCCCGGCACCCTCCGGCCCGGCCTGCCCGCCGACGTCGACACCCTCGTCCTCGAACTGCTCGCCAAGGACCCCGACCGACGGCCGCCGCACGCCGACCAGGTCGCCGAACGCCTGATCCACCTCGCCGAGCAGGCCGAACGACCCCCGGCCGGCTACCACGCCACCGTCCGGGACGTCCCCGCCGCCGAGGAGGACCCGTACGTCCTCGCCCGCCGGCAGGAAGCGGACGCGCTGTTCCAGCGCACCCGCGACCAGGCCGCCCAGGTCGCGCTGCAATTCGAGACCAGCATCGCCCAGCGGCGCCGCCGGCTCGACCAGGACCTCGCCGACCAGCGGGCCCGCGCCGAGGCCCGGGCACAACAGATCGTCGCCGAAGCCCAGCAACGTGGCGAGGAGCTCGAACGGGAGGCCGCCGCCCGGGCGGCGGCCAGCCTCAAGCAGCTCACCGAGGCCGAACAGCGCACCGACCTGCTGCGCCGGCAGACCGACAAGCTGCGCAACGACGCCGAGAGCCTGCGCCGCACGGTCGACAACGCCCGCCGCCAGGCCTCCGACTTCCTCGCCGACGCGGCCGCCAAGGCCGGCCTCGGCCCGGCCCCCGAACCCCGCCGCTCGATCGCCCCGCCCGCCGGCACGCAAACCGGCTTTCAGAGCGGCCCGCAGACCGGCTCGCAGACCGGCTCGCAGCGCCGGAAGCTCCCGAGCATGCAGGAACTGCTCTCCGGCCGGAGCCGCTCCACCGGCGGCGGCGACCAGCCGGGCCGCCGCTCCTGACCTCGCCCCAACGCCTCGCACCCGCAGGCGAGTTGGCCCGCCCACCCAACGCCCTCCCCCCGCCCGCCAGGCCGGGCCCACGGGGGCCCCGCACCCGCGCCACCGGCTGGGCCCTGCGGCCCCTGCACGCGCACCGCGACCCGCCCGCCGAACCGTAGAATCCGGAGGTAGACACCAGGGAGGGATTTCGCGTGTTCCAGGCGCAGCGGCCGCGCACCGCACAACTGACCCCACGACTCGGCGACGACGGGACGGGGCGGGTCGACGGCGTCGCCCTGCTACTGCCCGGCGGGTTCCTGCGCAGCCGGCGCGGACCGCTGAAGGTCGCCGAACTGGGCCTGCGCAACCTCACCGCCGAACTCGCCGACCGCGGCCGCCCGCACGGCCTCGCCGTCCACCTGCTGCGCTACCGCTACAGCGGCTGGAACGGCGCCGACGCCGACACCGCCGTCGACACCCGCTGGGCCCTCGACGAACTCGCCCGCCGCTACGGCGACGTACCCGTCGTCCTCATCGGCAACTCCCTCGGCGGGCGCGCCGCCTTCTGGTGCGCCGGGCACCCGAACGTCGTCGGCGTCGCCGGCATCGCGCCCTGGCTGCCCAGCGGCGACCCCGTCGACCACCTCGCCGGCCGACGCGTCCTGATCGTCCACGGCACCGGCGACCACAGCGCCGCCAACGCCAACCAGTCCCTCGAATACGCCCTGCGGGCCCGCCCGGTCGTCCCCGACCTCGCCCGCTACGAAGCCCCCGGCGCCAACCACTACCTCATCCGGCAGACCGCCGACATCAGCGCCCTCACCACGGACTTCACCCTCGACGCCCTCAAGGCCGAACCGGCCCCGCTCGCCTCCGGCACCGTCTGCACCCGCCTGCCCGGCAGACGCGCCTAGGTCCGCCCGGGAACCCACTGTCGACCAGCGAGCGGCACGAAATCGGGTTGGCGGTCGGCCGTCCGTCCTGCCTATGGTCGGGGGATGACCACTCGAACCTTCCGCATCATGGTGCGCGGCGTCTTCGACGACCTCAGCGTCGAGCAGCACGCCGAACTCCTCGCCCGCGCGCCCGAACACGACGTGCTGCGCGCGGCCTTCACCCGCGAGGGACACCTCAGCTACGACCTCGGCGCGCGGGCCGCCTTCACCTTCCGCTTCCTCGACTCGGGCGAGGCGGAGGAGGACATCCTGGCGGCGGCCGAGCGGGCCGAGCAGGCGGCACGGGCCTGGCTGGCCGAGCGCGGCTACGGCTACAAGAACCTGCGGTCCCAGGCCGAGGACCTCTCGCAGGCACCGCTCGGCAAGCGGCAGCGCCGCGCCGCCAACGCCGGCTAGCCCCCTCCCCCCTCCCGCTACCTCCTTGACGGCTCGCCGCACCGGTATGCTTGAGTAGTCAAGGAGGTAGCAATGACAGATCCGCACGCCGACCCGCACACGAACCCACAGGTCGACCAACAGGCCGACCCGGGCACCCGACCCGACCCGCTGGACACCGCCCTGCGGCTGGTCCGCGCCCAGGCGGCCGTGGCCAAGCGCTTCGACGCGAGCCTCGGCGGCCTGCACGGCGTGAGCCTGTCCGACTTCACCCTGCTGCTCCACCTCGGCCACGCCCCCGGCGGCCGGATGCGCCGGGTCGACCTCGCCGAGGCCCTCGGCCTCACCGCCTCGGGCGTCACCCGCGGACTGGCACCGCTGGAGCGGATCGGCCTGGTGAGCCGGGAGGCGGCGGCCCGCGACGCCCGGGTCGCCTACGCGGCCCTGACGCCGACCGGCCGCGACCGGCTCGCCGAGATGCTGTACACGGCCCGGAAGGTCGCCGCCGACCTCTTCGCGGCCGACCAGTGGAGCCCCGACGACCTCGACCGCCTCGCCGTCCTGCTCACCCGCCTCGGCGGCACCGCCCCCGACCAGCGGCCGGGGGCGGCCACAGCCCGCGACTAACGGACTGTTGAACCGTCGGACTGTCGGACTGTCGGACTACGAAACCGCCAGATCCCGAACGGCGCCGCGTACCGCACCGTCCCGGCGCCTAGGCTGAGCCCGGCACCCCTGCACCCCGGCACCGCCGCACCACCGCGAAGGGCAGCAACCCCATGACCCACACCCCCGGACAGCAGCCCGGCCAGGAACCCGCCCCCGACCTGACCGTCGACGGCACCGGCCTGCTCTGCGTCCAACTGCTGCTGCGACTGCGCGCCCGGATCGCCGACCTGCCCGCCGGCGCGGTGGTGCACATCCACACCACCGACCCTGCCGCCCCCCTCGACCTGCCCGCCTGGTGCCACCTGACCGGCCACGACTACCTCGGCCCCGTCCCGCACCCGGCCACCGACCGCGAGGTGTACGCCCTGCGCCTCACCGCCGCGGCCCGCCCGACCCGCGCCGACCGCCCCTGGCACCCCGCGCCGACCCCGGCCACCGACTGACCACCCCGGCCCCCGCCCTCGGCCCGAAAGCCCCGCGCGCCCCCGCCCACCGCCGGCCGCCCGGCTCCCTTCGGCGGTCCGGTGTGCCACGATGGGGAGAGCCGAACGGCCAAGCCTCACAGGGAGGTTGACCACCATGGATCCGATCCTCAGCTGCCACTGGCACGACCAGGACGGCGAGTGGGCACTGTCCGTCAGCCGCAACGGCGACGGCTGGGAGCTGCTCGCCGCCGCGCCCCGCTGGTCCGAGTCGCTCCCGTTCGCCGGGCCGGACGACGTCCGCCGGCTCGCCCAGGCGCTGCTGGACCTGCCGTCCGATCCGGAGCCGTACGAGTTCGAATGGCGGCTCTCCCGGACGGAGTTCGAGCGCACCGAGAACGAGCGCACCCACTTCGCGACGCTCGCCGTCGGGCTGGACCCCACCGACGGCCACCGCCCCTACCTCGCCTACCAGTCGTACTACCACTTCGGGCAGGCGAGCGGGCTCGGCCTGGAGGTGATCTGCGAGGACCCCCCGGTCGACTGCCTCCGCGCCCAGGCCCACGCCCTCCTCACCGACCTCCCCGGGCCCACGCCCGCCCGGCCGCAGCCCCCCTCACCCGGCTGAGCGCACCGCCCTCCCCAGTCCCCCCGGATCACGGGATCACCGGATCACCGGATCACGGGATCACCGGATCACGCCGTCCGCCGCAGCAGCGCCAGGTACATCGCGTCCGTCCCGTGCAGGTGCGGCCAGAGCTGCACGTCCGGCCCGTCCCCGAGCGCGGGGACGCCGGGCAGCAGCGGGCGCGCGTCGATCCACTCGACCCGGCCGCCCTCGGCCCGCAGCACGTCGTCCACGACGGCCCGGGTCTCCGCGAGGTGCGGCGAGCAGGTCGCGTACCCGACCACCCCGCCGACCCGGGCGGCGTCGATCGCCGAGCGCAGCAGGTCCCGCTGGAGCGGGCCGAAGGCCGCGACGTCGGCGGGGCGGCGGCGCCAGCGCGCCTCCGGGCGGCGGCGCAGGGCGCCCAGGCCGGAGCACGGCACGTCGACCAGCACCCGGTCGAAGCCTCCGGAGCGCCAGGCCGGGCGGGTGCCGTCCGCGGTGATCACCGCGTACGGGCCGGGGTTGCCCTCCAGCGCCCGGGCGACCAGCCGCGCGCGGTGCGGCTGCTTCTCGCTCGCGACCAGCCCGGCGCCGCGTTCGGCGGCCAGCGCCGCGAGCAGCGCGGCCTTGCCGCCGGGGCCGGCACAGCCGTCCAGCCAGAGCCGGTCCGGGCCGTCCAGCGGGGCGTTGGCCAGGGCGAGGGCGACCAGCTGGCTGCCTTCGTCCTGGACGCCCGCCCGGTTGTCCCGGACGGCCTCCAGCGAGCCCGGGTCGCCGCCTTCGGCGAGCCGCAGCGCGAACGGGGACCAGCGGCCGGGCTCGGCCTCGGGCAGCGCGTCGGCGAGTTCGCCGACGTCGACCCGGCCGGGGCGGGCGACGAGGGTCACCTCGGGCCGGGCGTTGTCGGCGCGCAGCAGGTCCTCCAGGGCGCTGCGCCCGGAGGCGTCGGGCTGCCAGCGGCCGAGCGAGTCCCAGAGCGCGGAGACGACCCAGCGCGGGTGCGAGTGGACGACGGCGAGGTGGTCCTCGGCGTCCTTCTCGTACGGCGGGGCGACCTTCTCGATCCAGGCGTCCAGGTCGTGGGCGCTGATCCGGCGCAGGACGGCGTTGACGAACTTGGCCTTGCCGTCGCCGAGCACCACCCGGGCCAGCTCGACGGTGGCCGAGACCGCCGCGTGGCTGGGGATGCGGGTGGTGAGCAGCTGGTGGGCGCCGAGCGAGAGCACGTCCAGGACCGGCGGGTCGACCTTGCCGAGCGGCCGGTCGATGCAGGCGGCGATGATCGCGTCGTAGGTGCCCTGAAGGCGCAGGGTGCCGTAGACGAGCTCGGTGGCGAGGGCGGCGTCGCGCCGGTCCATGCCCTTCTGCTCGGCTTCGCGGAGCAGCGACGGCAGGATCAGGTTGGCGTACGCGTCGCGCTCGTCGACGGCGCGCAGCGCGCGGAACGCGACGATCCGGGCCGGGTCCTTCTTCGGGCGGCGGTGCGGGCGGGGGGCGCGCTGGGCGCTGGGGGTGGTCACAGGGTGCCTCAAGGTGCTGCGGTGGTTATCGGTGGTTATCAGAGGATTATCAGTGGTTATTGGACGAACAGTAACGCTAAACCTGAGCCTCAGCCCTCGGAGCCGAAGCGCTCCCCGGACTCCAGCCGCGCCCCGCGCGCCCAGTCCGCCGCCCGCATCTCCTTCTTCCCCTGCGGGCGGACCTCCCCGAGTTCGACCTCGTGGCTGCCCGTCCCGACCCGCACGCTGTTCTTGCCGACCACGGCCAGCTCCCCGGGCGCCAGGGCGGACGAGTCGGTCAGCAGCTTCACCGGCCCGGTGATCTTCAGCCGCTCGCCGCGGAACTCCGTCCAGGCGCCGGGCGCCGGGGCGCAGCCGCGCACCACGCGGTCGATCCGCAGGGCGGGGTGGCTCCACTCGACGCGCGCGTCCTCGACGGTGATCTTCGGGGCGAGCGTGACGCCCTCGGCCGGCTGCGGGAGGGCGTGCAGGGAGCCGTCCTCGATGCCGTCCATGGTGGCGGTGAGCAGGCGCGCGCCGGACACCGAGAGGCGGGTGAGCAGTTCGCCGCTGGTGTCGGTCGGGCGGATCTCCTCGGTGATCACGCCGTAGACCGGACCGGAGTCCAGGCCCTGCTCGATCAGGAAGGTGGCCGCGCCGGTGACCTCGTCGCCGGCCAGCACGGCGTGCTGGACGGGGGCCGCGCCGCGCCAGGCGGGCAGCAGCGAGAAGTGCAGGTTGACCCAGCCGTGCTTGGGGATCTCCAGGGTGCCGGGGCGCAGGAGCGCGCCGTAGGCGACCACCGGGCAGCAGTCGGGGGCGAGTTCGGTGAGCCGGGCGACGAACTCCGGGTCGCTGGGCTTCGCCGGCTTGAGGACCTCGATCCCGGCCTCCTCGGCGCGCTGGGCGACGGGGCTGGCGACCAGCTTGCGCCCTCGCCCGGCGGGGGCGTCGGGGCGGGTGACCACCGCGACGACCTCGTGCCGGTCGGAGGCGAGCAGGGCGTCCAGGGCGGGAACGGCGACCTCGGGGGTGCCGGCGAAGACGAGACGCATCAAGTGCCTTTCTGCAAAAGAACGTTGGAGATCAGAGGGTTCAGCGCGCGGCGCCGAACGTGCTGTGCGGGGAGACCTTGACGACCGGCGCGGGCGCGCCGCCCCAGTCGGTGTCACGGATCGCCTTCAGCGCGGCCTTGCGCTGCTCGCGGTCGAGCCGGTCGATGAAGATGATGCCGTCGAGGTGGTCGGTCTCGTGCTGGATGCAGCGGGCGAGCAGCTGGGTGCCCTCCAGGGTGACCGGATCCCCGTACATGGTGAAGCCCTTGGCGACCACGCCGTAGGCGCGCTTGGTGTCGTAGCGCAGTCCGGGCAGCGAGAGGCAGCCCTCGGGGCCGTCCTGCTCCTCCTCGGTCAGCGACAGGTCCGGGTTGATCAGGTGCCCGGTGACACCGTCCACGTGGTAGGTGAACACCCGCAGGGAGACGCCGAGTTGGGGCGCGGCGAGGCCGGCGCCGGGGGCGTTGAGCATGGTTTCGGTGAGGTCGCCGACCAGGGTGCGCAGTTCCTTGTCGAACGTGGTCACCGGCTGGGCGGTGGCCCGCAGGACGGGGTCTCCGAAGAGCCGGATCGGCTGGATCGCCACGGGTACGGGCTCCTGTCCGTCGAGGGTGCGGGGCTGCGGGCAACTACGGGTTCCCGGCAAGTCTATGCAACGCACCGCGCCCGCCGCCCATGCCCTCACCCGGCTCCTCACACCGCCCCGAACGCCCCTCCCCCACCCCGGCACCGGCTTCTGGCATATCCCGAGTGTGCCCGGCGGCGTTACCCCGGCCCCCGCTTCGGCGTTGGTCAAGTGAGATTGACCGGGGCCGGGCGCACGGGACACCGCGCCCCGGCCGAGCCGAACCGTACGGAAGGTGGCACGTAGGCCATGGCCGAGCAGATCAACCACGACGCCCGGGCGCGGGCGAGCCTGCACCTGCTGGTGCGGGACATCGAGCGGGTGAGGCGGCAGGTCGACGCGCTGCGGACGCTCACCGCCCAGTTGGGCAACGTCTACCGTCCGCGCCGGCCCAGCACGTCGGCCGGCTTCGTCGTGTACGGGCGGGCGCCCGCGCCGACCGTGCGCCTGGCGCAGGAGCTGAGGGAGAGCGTGGAGACCCTGGTCGCGGCGGCGGTCGAGTTCGACCGGGCCCTGGGCTTCTCCTGGGACTCGGTGGGCTCGGCCCTCGGGGTCACCAAGCAGGCCGTGCACCGCCGGTACGGGATGCGCCGCCCGACCAGCGAACTCCTCGCCGCCAGCGGCGCCGTCCCGGGCCAGAGCCGCCCGGACCGCTCGGAGGAGCTGCCCGCCGCGCCGTCCGGCGGCCTGGCGGCGACCGTCCCGGCGGCCCGCCAGGGCGGCCTGGACCGCAGCAGCCTCGACCGCACCGCCCTGGAGCGCGGCAACCTCGACCGCACCGCCCTGGAGCGCGGCACCCTGGAGCGCACCGCGCTCGACCGCACCACCCCGGAGCGCGGCACCCTCGACCGCCCCCCGGTCGACCGCACCACCCCCGAGCGCACCCCGGTCGACCGCACCGGCATCCCGCTGCGCGGCTGACGCCGCCGTCCGACCAGCGCCATCCGGGGCGGGGTGGCCACTCACCCCGCCCCCGCCGGCCTCACCCGATGTCGGTCGGATCCACCCGCACCCGTACCGCCTCCGGCGTCCGCAGCGCGATCCGCGCGATCTGCGCCGCCTTGAGGGCCGCCGCCAGCGCCGCCCCCTGCCCGGGCGGCACCCTCAGCAGCGCGCGCTCCTGTTCCTCCCCGCGCAGGGCCGGGGCCGGTACCGGCCCGAGCACGTCCGCCTCCGAGGGCAGCCGGATCAGCCCCAGCAGGTCGGCCACGGCCGCCGGGCTGCCGCTGACCGACGCCATCCGCGACACCGGCGGGAAGTGCAGCTGCGCCCGCTCGTCGCGTTCCAGCCCGGCGTGGCCCAGCGGGTCCCAGCGGACCAGGGCCTGCACCGGCCGCGCCGACGGCTCGGCGACCACGACCACCGAGCCGCCCTCCTCGGCGGACCGGACCAGCGCGGCGGCCGTCAACCAGAGCCGCAGCGTCTCCTCCCCGGCCCGCAGGTCGGGCCGGCCGAGCAGCGCCCAGCCGTCCAGCAGCAGCGCGGCCCCGTACCCGGTACCACCGTCCACCACCGGCTCCGCACCGGGCGTGGAGATCACCAGCGACGGCTCGTCCGGGACGGTGGCCAGCACCGCGTCCCGCCCGGAGGTGCGCACCGGGATGCGCGGGAACGCCTTGCCCAGTTCCTCCGCCGTGCGCCGGGCGCCGACCACCTGGGCGCGCAGCCGGAACGAGCCGCACTCGGGGCAGTGCCAGTCCGTCTCCGCCTCCCCGCACCAGCCGCAGTTCAGCGCGGCGTCGGCCGCGGGCGCCTCCAGCGGGCCCTCGCACCGCCGGCACCGGGCGGGGGTGCGGCAGCGCCCGCAGGACAGCCGGGGCACGTAGCCGCGCCGGGGCACCTGGATGAGCACCGGGCGCCCGGCGGCCAGCGACTCCCGGGCGGCCTCCCAGGCCACCGAGGGCAGCCGGGCGGCCTGGGCGGCGCCGTCGCGGTGCTGGTCCTGGTCGGTGACGGTCCGCACCCGCGGCGCGATCCGGCGCACGGTCTCCCGGTCGGCGGTCAGCGGGCGGGCCCACCCGGTGCTGACCAGCTGCGCGCCCTCCACCGTGACGGCGTGGCCGCCGAGCAGCACGGCCGCGCCCTCGTCGGCGGCGCGCAGCAGCGCGACCTCGCGCACGTGCGGGTGCGGGGCGCGCGGGTCGCTGTGGCTGTTGTCGCCGTCGGACCAGACGACGACCAGCCCGAGGTCGCGCACCGGCGCGAACATGGTGGCGCGGGTGCCGATCACGGCGTGCACCGAGCCGCGGCTCACCGCCAGCCAGCGCCGGTAGCGCTCGCGCGGGCCGAGGTCGGCCTCCAGGGCCACGTGCCGGCCCGCGCCGAGCAGTTCGGTGAGCGCCTGGTCGACCCGGGCCACCGACCGCCCCTCGGGCAGCACGACGAGCGCGCCGCGCCCGCCCGCCAGCGTGGCGGCGACGGCGCGCGCGATCTCGTACGGCCAGCCGGGGCCGGGCAGCGCCGCCCAGACGGCGCGCGGCGAGCCGCCGTCGGCCAGCGCGGCGAGGAAGTCGGGCCCGGCCGGGTAGCGCTGCCAGCCCCCGGGGGCGGGGGCCGGGGGGCGCGGGAGCGCCGGCGGCGAGGCCTCGGCCTCGGCCTTGGCGTGGCGGGGCGGGACGGCCAGTTGGAGGACGTCGGCGAGGGTGCCGGCGTAGCGGTCGGCGACGGTCCGGCAGAGCCGGAGCAGCTGGGGGGTGAGCACGGGCTCGGGCGACAGCACCTGGGCGAGCGGGGCGAGCGGGCCGGGGAAGTCGCTCTTCTCCAGTCGGGCGACGATGAACCCGTCGTGCAGTTCCCCGCCCTCGCGCTGGCCCTTCACCACGCGCGCGCCGAAGCGCACCCGCACCCGGGCGCCCGGGCGGGCCTCCTCGGCCATCGCGGCCGGCACCTCGTAGTCGAAGAACTTGTCGATGGTGAGCACGCCCTTGTCCACCACGACCCGGGCCACCGGCAGGTGCTCGGCCCGCTTGGCGCCGCGCCACGTCCGGGGTTTGGCCCGCTTGACCGTCTCCCGGATGAACGCCAGCTGCTCCGGCTCGGCCCCGTTCTCCGTGTTCTCCGTCTCCCCTGTGCTGCTCATCGCCCCCAGTACTACCAGGTCACACCGACAGAACGCACAGAAGCGGCGCCCACCCCGCCCGGGGGTAGGCGCCGCTTCCGGACGATCAGGCCGTTCAGTCCTTCACGGCCGCCTTCAGCTGCTCCACCCGGTCGGTGCGCTCCCAGGTGAACTCGGGCAGCTCACGGCCGAAGTGGCCGTACGCCGCGGTCTGGGAGTAGATCGGGCGCAGCAGGTCCAGGTCGCGGATGATCGCGGCCGGGCGCAGGTCGAAGACGTCGGTGACGGCCTTCTGGATGGTCAGCACCGGCACGGTCTCGGTGCCGAAGGTCTCGACGAACAGGCCCACGGGCTCGGCCTTGCCGATCGCGTACGCGACCTGCACCTCGGCGCGGCGGGCGAGGCCGGCGGCGACGATGTTCTTCGCCACCCAGCGCATCGCGTACGCGGCCGAGCGGTCGACCTTGGACGGGTCCTTGCCGGAGAAGGCGCCGCCACCGTGGCGGGCCATGCCGCCGTAGGTGTCGATGATGATCTTGCGGCCGGTGAGGCCGGCGTCGCCCATCGGGCCGCCGATCTCGAAGCGGCCGGTCGGGTTCACCAGCAGGCGGTAGCCCTCGGTGACCAGCTTGATGCCCTGCTCGGCGAGCGCCTTCAGCTCGGGCTCGACCACGAACTCGCGGATGTCCGGGGTGAGCAGCGACTCCAGGTCGATGTCACTGGCGTGCTGGGTGGAGACCACCACGGTGTCGAGGCGGACGGCCTTGTCGCCGTCGTACTCGATGGTGACCTGGGTCTTGCCGTCGGGGCGCAGGTACGGGATGGTCCCGTTCTTGCGGACCTCGGTCAGGCGGCGCGAGAGGCGGTGCGCGAGGGTGATCGGCAGCGGCATCAGCTCGGGCGTCTCGTCGGACGCGTAGCCGAACATCAGGCCCTGGTCGCCGGCGCCCTGCTTGTCCAGGTCGTCCTCGTCGCCTTCGACCCGAGCCTCGTACGCGGTGTCGACGCCCTGGGCGATGTCGGGCGACTGCGCGCCGATGGACACCGACACGCCGCAGGAGGCGCCGTCGAAGCCCTTCTTGGAGCTGTCGTAGCCGATCTCCAGGATCTTGTCCCGGACGAGCTGGGCGATCGGCGCGTACGCCTTGGTGGTCACCTCGCCGGCCACGTGCACCTGGCCGGTGGTGATGAGCGTCTCCACGGCGACCCGGGAGGTCGGGTCCTCCCGGAGGAGAGCGTCAAGGATGGTGTCGCTGATCTGGTCAGCGATCTTGTCGGGGTGTCCCTCGGTGACGGACTCCGAGGTGAACAGGCGGCGAGACACAGCGCTCCCTGGGGTTGCAGCGGCTGCTGACTGAAGGCCCCCGGCGAACCGGGGACATCCGGAAAGACTTGATTCCTGGAGTCTAACGGGATGCCTCCGCCGAACGTCACCCGCTTCCGGAAATCGCGACCGATCTCCAGCAGGGCTTGATCAGCCGCCGATCGTTTCCAGCCGCTTGACGACCAGGTCCCAGACCACGTCCGCCAACGCCTCCTTCGGGCCCACCGGAACGGCCGTCTCACTGCCGTCCGAGCCCAGTACCACGGCCTCGTTGACGTCCGTCCCGAAGGCCTTGCCGTTGCCCACCTCGTTGACGACCAACAGGTCGCAGCCCTTGCGGGCGAGCTTGGCGTGGCCGTTGGCGAGCACGTCGTCGGTCTCCGCCGCGAAACCCACCACGAGTTGGCCCGAACGGGCGCGGTGCGCCGCCAGCTCGGCCAGGACGTCGGGGTTGCGGACGAGGGCGACCGGCGCCGGCTCGACCCCCTCGACCTTCTTGATCTTGCCGCTGGCGTACTCGGCGGGCCGGAAGTCCGCCACGGCCGCGGCCATGACCACGGCGTCGGCCGACGCGGCCGCCTTCAGCGCCGCCTCGCGCAGCTCCAGCGCGGTCGAGACGTGCACCACGTCGACCCCGGCCGGGTCGGCGAGCTCCGCGTTGGCCGAGACCAACGTCACGCGCGCCCCACGGGCCGCGGCCGTCACGGCGAGCGCGTAGCCCTGCTTGCCGGAGGAGCGGTTGCCCAGGAAGCGCACCGGGTCCAGCGGCTCGCGGGTGCCGCCGGCCGAGACCACCACGTGTCGGCCCGCCAGGTCGGTCGGGGCGGCCCCGCCCCGGCGCAGCACGGCCCGGCAGGCGTCGAAGATCGCGGACGGCTCGGGCAGCCGCCCCTTGCCGGTGTCCTTGCCGGTGAGCCGCCCGACGGCCGGCTCCAGCACGATCACGCCCCGGCGGCGCAGCGTGGCGACGTTGTCCCGGGTGGCGGGGTGCTCCCACATCTCGGTGTGCATGGCGGGCGCCAGGACGACCGGACAGCGGGCGGTGAGCAGGGTGTTGGTGAGCAGGTCGTCGGCGAGGCCGTGGGCGGCCTTGGCGATCAGGTCGGCGGTGGCGGGGGCGACCACGACCAGGTCGGCCTGCTGGCCGATCCGCACGTGCGGCACCTCGTGCACGCGCTCCCAGGTCTCGGTGGCGGCCGGGCGGCCGGAGAGCGCGGCCCAGGTGGCTTCGCCGACGAAGTGCAGCGCGGCCTCGGTGGGCACCACGGTGACCTGGTGGCCGGACTCGGTGAACCGGCGGAGCAGCTCGCACGCCTTGTAGGCGGCGATGCCGCCGCTGACGCCGAGGGCGACGCGCGGCGCGTCCGCCGACCCGCTCCGGTCCGAAGTCGCGCTCATACTCCCGCTCTCCTCCACTCCTGGGACGTGCACACCCTACGGCCCCTCAGCCACCGCGCGCACCGTGGTCGATCCCACAGCCCCCGGGAACGCCGAAGGGCCCGGCGGAAACGATTCCGCCGGGCCCTTCCACAAGCTTCGGAGACCGCCTCAGGCGGCTTCGATCGCCTCGGCGGTCAGCATGCCCGCGTTGATCTCGCGCAGCGCGATCGACAGCGGCTTCTCGTGCACGTGGGTGTCGACCAGCGGGCCGACGTACTCGAGCAGGCCCTCACCGAGCTGGGAGTAGTACGCGTTGATCTGGCGCGCGCGCTTGGCGGCGTAGATCACGAGGCTGTACTTGGAGTCGGTGGCCTCAAGCAGCTCGTCGATCGGCGGGTTGATGATGCCCTCGGGCGCGGTCATGGAAGAGGACACGCGAAAACCTTCCGAAAGGGTGGAAAAGACAGACAGGTCAGGCTACACCGAGCAAGGCTAGCAGTTCGGCCGCTACCTGCTCGACGGAGGTGTTGACAAGGGTCGTGTCGAACTCGGGCTCGGCCGCGAGCTCGACCTTGGCCGCCTCCAGCCGCTTCGCGATCACGTCCTGCGACTCCGTGCCCCGACCGGTCAGCCGTCGGACCAGCTCGTCCCAGCTCGGCGGGGCCAGGAAGACCAGCTGCGCCTCGGGCATCGACTCGCGCACCTGGCGGGCGCCCTGGAGGTCGATCTCCAGCAGGACGGGCTCGCCGCGCTCCAGCTTCTCCAGCACCGCCGAGCGCGGGGTGCCGTAGCGGTTGCCGGCGAAGACGGCCCACTCCAGCAGCTCGCCGTTGGCGATCAGCTTGTCGAACTCGTCGTTGTCGACGAAGTGGTACTGGACCCCGTTCTGCTCGCCCGGCCTCGGGTGCCGGGTCGTCGCCGACACCGAGAGCCAGACCTCGGGGTGCTGCTTCCTCATATGAGCGACGACCGTGCTCTTGCCGACCCCCGAAGGGCCGGAGAGCACGGTCAGCCGCGGACGCTCACTCATGCACCGATTATCCCGGATCGCGGACGGTCCCGGGACCACGGGGCACGGTCAGGCGGCACCGCCGCCGAACTCCCGCTCCAGGGAGGCGATCTGGTTCGTACCGAGGCCGCGGACGCGCCGGCTCTCGCTGATGCCGAGGCGTTCCATGATCTGCTTGGCACGGACCTTGCCGACGCCGGGAAGGGACTCCAGCAGTGCGGAGACCTTCATCTTGCCGATGACGTCGTTCTCGGCCTTTCCGGCCTTGATCACCTCGTGCAGGGAGGCGCCGGAGTGCTTGAGCCGGTTCTTGACCTCGGCGCGCTCCCGGCGAGCCTCGGCGGCCTTGGCGAGCGCGGCGGTGCGCTGTTCAGGGGTAAGGGGCGGAAGAGCCACGCCGTTCACCTCAGGGTGTGGAAGGAAGGGATTGAGCTATGACTGGTTTGGATCCCAGGACACCGTCCGCAAGGGGAACCAGAGGGCCCTTGACCTGCGGGAGCTACGGGTTTCGCGGCTCGCCGATGACCTATCGCCGGACACTACCCGGATTGCGGCGCCACGTCAGGAAAAGAACACGAAAAGTCCTGGTCAGCCAAGGCCGACCAGGACTTTCCAGGGCAAAATGACCGCGATTGCGAAACTTTGACACCGCCAATGTGACGGCGCTCACGTCAACTCCGGGGAGGTCCGGGGACCCTCGCCGGGCTGCGCACACTGCGCAGGGTCATCGCCCCGCTACGCGCTCGCGCCCTCGATCGCCGCTACTTCACCGCGTCCGCGTACTCGCCGACGAACCGCTCGGCCGCCGAGCGCAGGGCCGCCACCGACGGACCGTGCTTGAGCACGTCCCGGCTGACGCTCGGCACCACGTTGATCACCGCGGCGCCGAACACCCGCGGCAGGTCGGCCATCGTCGCGCCCTGGGCGCCGATCCCGGGGGCCAGCAGCGGGCCGTTGATGGCCAGTTCCACGCCCGCGTCGGCGAGCGTCGCGCCGACGACCGCGCCGAAGGAGCCCAGCGGGGCGGCGTCGCCGTTCTCCGCCGCCAGCTGCCGCAGCACCGAGGCCGCGACCGACTCGCCGTCCGCGCCGACCGCCCGCTGCACCTCGTGGCCCTCCGGGTTGGAGGTGAGCGCCAGCGCGAACACGCCGCAGCCCTGCGCGCGGGCCAGGTCGAGGGCCGGGCGCAGCGAGCCGAAGCCCAGGTACGGGCTGACCGTGACGGCGTCCGAGAACAGCGGGCTGCCGGGCGACAGGAAGGCCTCCGCGTAGGCGGCCATGGTGGAACCGATGTCGCCGCGCTTGGCGTCCATCAGGACCAGCGCGCCGGCCGCCCTGGCCTCCTCGACCGACTTCTCCAGCACCGCGACGCCCTTGCTGCCGAAGCGCTCGAAGAAGGCGGCCTGCGGCTTGAGCACGGCCACCCGGTCGGCCAGCGCCTCGACGACGGTGCGGCTGAAGGTCTCCAGGCCGGCAAGGTCGTCGCCGAGCCCCCAGGCGGCGAGCAGGGAGGCGTGCGGGTCGATGCCGACGCAGAGCTGGCCGCGGGTGTCGAGGGCCTGGCGCAGCCGGGCGCCGAACGGGGCGAGGGTCATGTCGTCCTTCCGGAAGGTCGTGGGGAGGCCGCACGGAGGCCGTACGGGAGGTCGTGCGCGGCTCGTACGGGGCGTCGTACGAGCCGGGGCCGCACGGTGGTTCAGGAGGCGGCCCTGGTGCCGTCGACGGCACTGCCGACGGCGGCGGCCAGGTCGCGGAAGCCCGCGGCCCGGATCCGGGCGGAGAGGCCCCGGTGGATCCGGCGGCACCAGAACGGGCCCTCGTAGATGAAGGCGCTGTAGCCCTGGACGAGGTCCGCGCCGTGGACGATCCGCTGCCAGGCGTCCTCGGCGGTCTCGACGCCGCCGACCGAGACCAGCGTCAGCCGGCCCCCGGTCCGGGCGCGCAGGCGCTGGAGCACCTCCAGGGCGCGGGCCTTGAGCGGGGCGCCGGACAGGCCGCCCATGCCGATCTCCTCGACCCGGGCGGCGTCGGCGCGCAGGCCCTCGCGGCCGATCGTGGTGTTGGTGGCGATGATGCCGTCCAGGCCCAGTTCCAGGGCGAGGTCGGCGACCGCGTCGACGTCCTCGTCGGCCAGGTCGGGGGCGATCTTGACCAGCAGCGGGACGTGGTGCGCGGTGGTGCGGTCGGCGGCCTCGCGGACGGCGGAGAGCAGCGGGCGCAGGTGGTCCACGGCCTGGAGGTTGCGCAGCCCGGGGGTGTTCGGCGAACTGACGTTGACGACCAGGTAGTCGGCGTACTTGGCCAGCCGCTCGGTGGACTTGACGTAGTCGGCGACGGCGTCGGCCTCCTCGACCACCTTGGTCTTGCCGATGTTGACGCCGATCACCGGGGTGGAGCTGGTGTGCGGGCGGGCGGCGAGGCGCGCGGCGACCCGGGCCGAGCCCTGGTTGTTGAAGCCCATCCGGTTGATCAGCGCGCGGTCCTCGACCAGGCGGAACAGCCGGGGCGTCGGGTTGCCCGGCTGGGGCTCGCCGGTGATGGTGCCGATCTCGACGTAGTCGAAGCCGAGCATCGCCAGGCCGTCGATGCCGACGCCGTTCTTGTCGAAGCCGGCCGCCAGGCCGAACGGCCCCGGCAGGTCGAGGCCGAGGGCGGTGGTGTGCAGCGCCCGGTCACGCGGGGCGAGCACCAGCCGCACCAGCGTGCGCAGGCCGGGCACCGAGGAGGCGAGCCGGATCCAGAAGAAGGCGAGGTGGTGGGCCTTCTCGGGGTCCATCTTCTTGAAGACGAGGTCGAACAGCAGCTTGTACAAAAACCCAACTCCCGGATCAGGGCCCGGATCTGGGCGTGAGCACCCGGATCAGGGCATGGAAGTGGGGGGCACCCGGCCGGCCTCGGTGCCCCCCACTGCGGTGGTGCTACTTGCGGCCGGCGTTGATCAGCGCGGCGTGCTCCTGGAGCGACATCACCCCGACCTCGTCGCGCAGCAGCGCGTCCATGCCCTGGACGGCCGCGCCCATCGCCTGGACCGTGGTCAGGCAGGGCACGCCGCGGGACACGGCGGCGGTGCGGATCTCGTAGCCGTCGAGGCGCCCGCCGGTGCCGTACGGCGTGTTGATGATGAGGTCGACCTCACCGTCGTGGATCAGCTGGACGATGGTCCGCTCGCCGTTGGGGCCCTCGCCCTCGCTGTGCTTGCGCACCAGCGTGGACGGGATGCCGCCGCGGTGCAGCACCTCGGCGGTGCCGGCGGTGGCGAGCACCTCGAAGCCGAGGCCGACCAGCGCGCGGGCCGGGAAGACCAGGTTGCGCTTGTCACGGTTGGCGACCGAGACGAAGACCTTGCCCTTGGTCGGCAGCGCGCCGTAGGCGCCGGCCTGGGCCTTGGCGTAGGCCGTGCCGAAGACCTTGTCGATGCCCATGACCTCGCCGGTCGAGCGCATCTCCGGACCGAGCACGGTGTCCACGCCGCGGCCGTGGATGTCGCGGAAGCGGCTCCACGGCATCACGGCCTCCTTGACCGCGATCGGCGCGTCGGCCGGCAGCGTGCCGCCGTCGCCCTCGGCCGGGAGCAGGCCCTCGGCCCGCAGTTCGGCGATGGTGGCGCCGAGCGAGATCCGGGCGGCGGCCTTGGCCAGCGGCACGGCGGTCGCCTTGGAGGTGAACGGCACGGTGCGGGAGGCGCGCGGGTTGGCCTCCAGCACGTACAGGATGTCCCCGGCCAGTGCGAACTGGATGTTGATCAGGCCGCGGACGCCGACGCCGCGCGCGATGGCCTCGGTGGAGGTGCGCAGGCGCTTGATGTCGTAGCCGCCGAGGGTGATCGGGGGCAGCGCGCAGGCGGAGTCGCCGGAGTGGATGCCGGCCTCCTCGATGTGCTCCATGACGCCGCCGAGGTAGAGCTCGGTGCCGTCGTAGAGCGCGTCGACGTCGATCTCCACCGCGTCGTCGAGGAAGCGGTCGATGAGCACCGGGTGCTCGGAGATCAGGCCGGCGTGGCGCTCCAGGTAGGAGGCGAGCGAGGCCTCGTCGTAGACGATCTCCATGCCGCGGCCGCCGAGCACGTACGACGGGCGGGCGAGCACCGGGTAGCCGATCTCGTCGGCGATGGCCTTGGCCTCGGCGAAGGAGAAGGCGGTGCCGTGCTTGGGGGCGGGCAGGCCGGCGTCGCGCAGCACGCGGCCGAAGGCGCCGCGCTCCTCGGCGAGGTCGATCGCCTCGGGCTGGGTGCCGACGATCGGCACGCCGTTGTCCTTGAGCGCCTGGGCCAGGCCGAGCGGGGTCTGGCCGCCGAGCTGGACGATCACGCCGGCCAGCGGGCCGGCCTGCTGCTCGGCGTGGACGATCTCCAGCACGTCCTCCAGGGTGAGCGGCTCGAAGTAGAGCCGGTCGGAGGTGTCGTAGTCGGTGGAGACGGTCTCCGGGTTGCAGTTGACCATCACGGTCTCGTACCCGGCGTCGGCCAGCGCGAAGGAGGCGTGCACGCAGGAGTAGTCGAACTCGATGCCCTGGCCGATGCGGTTCGGGCCGGAGCCGAGGATGATCACGGCCGGCTTGGTGCGCGGGGCGACCTCGTTCTCCTCGTCGTAGGACGAGTAGAAGTACGGGGTCTTGGCGGCGAACTCGGCGGCGCAGGTGTCGACGGTCTTGAACACCGGGCGGATGCCGAGCGCGTGCCGGACCTCGCGGACGACGTCCGGCTTCAGACCGCGGATCTCGCCGATCTGCTGGTCGGAGAAGCCGTGCCGCTTGGCGTGGCGCAGCAGCTCGGGGGTGAGCTCGGCGGCCTCGGTCAGCTCGCCGGCGATCTCGTCGAGCAGGAAGAGCTGGTCGACGAACCACGGGTCGATCTTGGTGGCCTCGAACACCTCCTCCGGGGTGGCGCCGGCCCGGATGGCCTGCATCACGGTGTTGATCCGGCCGTCGGTCGGCACGACTGCCTTGACCAGCAGCTCGGCCTTGTCGCCGACCGGGCCGGTCCAGGAGAACTGGGAGCCCTTCTTCTCCAGCGAGCGCAGCGCCTTCTGCAGCGCCTCGGGGAAGTTGCGGCCCATGGCCATGGCCTCGCCGACCGACTTCATGGTGGTGGTCAGCGTGGCGTCGGCGCTCGGGAACTTCTCGAACGCGAACCGGGGGACCTTCACCACGACGTAGTCGAGGGCCGGCTCGAAGGAGGCCGGGGTCTGCTCGGTGATGTCGTTGGGGATCTCGTCGAGCGTGTAGCCGACGGCCAGCTTGGCGGCGATCTTGGCGATCGGGAAGCCGGTCGCCTTCGAGGCCAGCGCGGAGGAGCGCGACACCCGCGGGTTCATCTCGATGACGATGACCCGGCCGTCGTCGGGGTTGACGGCGAACTGGATGTTGCAGCCGCCGGTGTCGACGCCGACCTCGCGGATCACGGCGATGCCGATGTCGCGCAGGATCTGGTACTCACGGTCGGTGAGGGTCATCGCCGGGGCGACGGTGATCGAGTCACCGGTGTGCACGCCCATCGGGTCGAAGTTCTCGATGGAGCAGACGACCACGACGTTGTCGTTCTTGTCGCGCATCAGCTCCAGCTCGTACTCCTTCCAGCCGAGGATGGACTCCTCCAGGAGCACCTCGGTGGTCGGCGAGAGGGCCAGGCCCTGGCCGGCGATGCGGCGCAGGTCCTCCTCGTCGTGGGCGAAGCCGGAGCCGGCGCCGCCCATGGTGAAGGAGGGGCGCACGACGACCGGGTAGCCGCCGAGCGTGTCGACGCCGGCCAGCACGTCGTCCATCGAGTGGCAGATGACCGAGCGGGCGGACTCGCCGTGGCCGATCTTGGCGTTGACCGCCTCGACGACGCCCTTGAACAGCTGGCGGTCCTCGCCCTTGTTGATCGCCACCACGTCGGCGCCGATCAGCTCGACGCCGTACTTCTCCAGCGTGCCGGCCGAGTGCAGGGAGATCGCGGTGTTGAGCGCGGTCTGCCCGCCGAGGGTCGGCAGCAGCGCGTCGGGGCGCTCCTTGGCGATGATCCGCTCGACGAACTCCGGGGTGATCGGCTCGACGTAGGTGGCGTCGGCGATCTCCGGGTCGGTCATGATCGTGGCCGGGTTGGAGTTGACCAGCACGACCCGCAGGCCCTCGGCCTTGAGGACGCGGCAGGCCTGCGTGCCCGAGTAGTCGAACTCGGCGGCCTGGCCGATCACGATCGGGCCGGACCCGATCACCAGGACGGACTTGATGTCAGTGCGCTTAGGCACGCTGGCCCTCCATGAGCTTCACGCTGTGCTTGTCGTCGCCTCGCATGAGCTCGACGAACCGGTCGAAGAGGTAGGCCGCGTCGTGCGGGCCGGCCGCCGCTTCGGGGTGGTACTGCACGCTGAAGGCGGGGACGTCGAGCGCCTGGAGGCCCTCGACCACGTCGTCGTTGAGGCAGACGTGGGAGACCTCGACCCGCCCGAAGGGGGTGTCGCTCACCCGGTCCAGCGGTGCGTCCACGGCGAAGCCGTGGTTGTGCGCGGTCACCTCGACCTTGCCGGTGGTGCGGTCCTGCACCGGCTGGTTGATGCCGCGGTGGCCGTACTTGAGCTTGTAGGTGCCGAAGCCCAGCGCGCGGCCGAGGATCTGGTTGCCGAAGCAGATCCCGAAGAACGGGGTCCCGCGCTCCAGCACGCCCTGCGCGACGGCGACCTGGTGGTCGGCGGTGGCCGGGTCGCCCGGGCCGTTGGAGAAGAACACGCCGTCCGGCTGGACCGCGTAGAGGTCCTCCAGGGTGGAGTTGGCCGGCAGCACGTGCACCTCGATGCCGCGCTCGGCCATCCGCTGCGGGGTCATCCCCTTGATGCCGAGGTCCAGCGCGGCGACGGTGAACTCCGCAGTGCCGATGGGCAGGGCTTCGCCGCCGGGACCGATCGCGGGCACGACGTACGCCTCGGTGGTGGCCACCTCGGCGCACAGGTCGGCGCCCTTCATCTCGGGCGACCGCTGCACCCGGGCGAGCAGTTCGGCCTGGTCGGTCAGCGCCTCGCCGGAGAAGATGCCGCAGCGCATCGCGCCGCGCTCGCGCAGGTGGCGGGTGAGCGCCCGGGTGTCGATGCCGCTGATGCCGACGACGCCCTGGCGGACGAGTTCCTCGTCCAGCGAGCGGGTGGAGCGCCAGTTCGACGCCACCCGGGCGGGGTCGCGCACGACGTACCCGGCGACCCAGATCCGCTTGGACTCGTCGTCCTCGTCGTTCCAGCCGGTGTTGCCGATCTGCGGGGCGGTCATCACGACCACCTGGCGGTGGTACGACGGGTCGGTGAGGGTCTCCTGGTAGCCGGACATGCCGGTGTTGAAGACGGCCTCGCCGAAGGTCTCGCCGGTCGCGCCGTAGGCCTCGCCGCGGAAGGTCCGGCCGTCCTCCAGGACGAGCACGGCGGGGGTGCGCTCCCGCCGTCGGCGCTGCGTGGTGGGGGCAGGTGCGGTCATTGAGCGGCCTCTTCCGTCTTCGTCTTCGTACGTGTTGCGAGTTGGGCGATCGCCTCGACCCAGGCGGCGTGCTCGTCCGGGTGGTCGGCCCGGAAGCCCGAGTCCAGCTCGGTGCCCTCGTGCGTCCAGGTGACGACGAGCAGCCCGGCCGGGACGACCTTGCCGGCGATCCCGGAGTCCGTGCGGGCACCGGTCAGGTGTCCGGCCGGGATCCAGAGGTCGACGTCACCGGGGCGCCGCACCAGCAGGCCGTCCTCGCCGAGGGTGAGGTCGGCGCGGCTGCGGGTGCCCAGGCCGTGCGCGACGACGCGGTCGAGCCAGTTCCCGGCGGTGGTGGAGCCGTGGTACCGCCCGCTGGTCTCCAGGATGGTCCGCCCGGCGCCGGCCGGCACGGCGGGCAGCGGCGGGATGCCGGACTGGAGGGTGCGCCGCCAGTTCCAGCCCTGCCGCATCAGCCAGTAGACGAGCCCGATGACGATCAGCAGGCCGACGGCCCAGCCGATGTACCCGGGCCAGTTGGTGACCTTGGCCTGCTCCTGGGCGAGCGCGGCCGGGCCGGTCACGCCGCCCCACCCTGCTCGGCCAGCTCGCCGGCCAGCACGGTGGCGCGCCCGCGCAGGAAGGTGGCGTGCACCCGTCCGGGCAGGTCAAGGCCCTTGTAGGGGGTGTTGCGGCTACGGGTGGCGAAGCTGTCCGGGTTCACGGCACCACGGTACGCGGGATCGAACAGCACCAGGTTGGCCGGCTCACCGACCGAGACGGGACGGCCCTGTCCGGCGAGACGGCCGATCCGGGCCGGGCGGTGCGACATGCGGTCGGCGACGCCCTCCCAGTTCAGCAGGCCGGTGTCCACCATGGTCTGCTGCACGACCGACAGCGCGGTCTCCAGGCCGACCATGCCCATCGCGGCGACGGCCCACTCGCAGTCCTTGTCCTCGTCCGGGTGCGGCGCGTGGTCGGTGGCGACGGCGTCGATGGTGCCGTCCGCGAGCGCCTTGCGCAGCGCCTGGACGTCCTCGGCGGTGCGCAGCGGCGGGTTGACCTTGTAGACCGGGTCGTAGGAGCGGACCAGCTCGTCGGTGAGCAGCAGGTGGTGCGGGGTGACCTCGGCGGTGACGTCCCAGCCCTTGGCCTTGGCCCAGCGGATGATCTCGACCGAACCGGCGGTGGAGACGTGGCAGACGTGCAGCCGGGAGCCGACGTGCGCGGCGAGCAGCACGTCCCGCGCGATGATCGACTCCTCGGCGACGGCCGGCCAGCCGCCGAGCCCGAGCTCGCCGGAGACCTGGCCCTCGTTCATCTGGGCGCCTTCGGTGAGCCGCGGCTCCTGGGCGTGCTGGGCGACGACGCCGTCGAAGGCCTTGACGTACTCCAGGGCGCGGCGCATCAGCACCGCGTCGTCCACGCACTTGCCGTCGTCGGAGAAGACCCGCACGTTCGCGGCGGACTCGTGCATCGCGCCCAGCTCGGCGAGCTTGTTGCCCTCCAGGCCGACGGTGACGGCGCCGACCGGCTGCACGTCGCAGTAGCCGGCCTCCTGGCCGAGCCGCCAGACCTGCTCGACCACGCCGGCGGTGTCGGCCACCGGGGTGGTGTTGGCCATCGCGTGCACGGCGGTGAAGCCGCCCATCGCGGCGGCCCGGGTGCCGGTGAGCACGGTCTCGGCGTCCTCGCGGCCGGGCTCGCGCAGGTGGGTGTGCAGGTCGACGAGACCGGGCAGCACGATCAGGCCGCCGGCGTCGATCTCGATGTCCGCCTCGACCGCCAGGTCGGTGCCGATCGCCTTGATCACACCGTCGGCGAGGTGGAGGTCCTGCGGGGCACCGCCGAGGATCTGGGCGTTGCGGATCAGGTAGGTGGTCACTGAGCGGTCTCCACGGAGTCGGTGCGGGCGTCGTTGAGGGTGGCTCCCCCGAGCAGCAGGTACAGGACGGCCATCCGGACCGACACGCCGTTGGCGACCTGCTCGACCACGGTGCAGCGCGGCGAGTCGGCGACCTCGGCGGTGATCTCCATGCCGCGCACCATCGGGCCGGGGTGCATCACGATGGCGTGCTCGGGCAGCTGGGACATCCGGGTGCCGTTCAGGCCGTAGCGGCGGCTGTACTCGCGCTCGGTCGGGAAGAACGCGGCGTTCATCCGCTCGCGCTGCACCCGCAGCATCATCACCGCGTCCGTCTTGGGGAGCACGCGGTCCAGGTCGTAGCTGACCTCGCAGGGCCAGTTCTCGATGCCGATCGGCAGCAGCGTCGGCGGGGCGACGAAGGTCACCTGGGCACCGAGGGTGGTCAGCAGGTGCACGTTGGAACGGGCGACCCGGCTGTGCAGGATGTCGCCGACGATGGTCACCCGGCGCCCGGCGAGGTCGTGGCCCAGCCCGGCGTTGAGGTGGCGGCGCATGGTGAAGGCGTCGAGCAGCGCCTGGGTGGGGTGCTCGTGGGTGCCGTCACCGGCGTTGATCACACTGCCGTGCAGCCAGTCGGACTGGGCGAGACGGGCCGGCGCGCCCGAGGCGTGGTGCCGGACGACGACCGCGTCGGCGCCCATCGCCTGGAGGGTGAGCGCGGTGTCCTTGAGGCTCTCGCCCTTGGAGACCGAGGAGCCCTTGGCGGAGAAGTTGATGACGTCGGCGGAGAGCCGCTTCTCGGCGACCTCGAAGGAGGTCTTGGTGCGGGTCGAGTCCTCGAAGAAGAGGTTGACGACGGTCCGGCCGCGCAGCGTGGGCAGCTTCTTGACGGCCCGTCCGGAGAGCTGGGCCAGCTCCTCGGCGGTGTCCAGGATCAGCAGCGCGTCGTCGCGGGTGAGATCGGCGGCGGAGACGAGGTGGCGCTTCACGCGGGTTACTCCGAAAGGTGCGGTTCGGACGGCTGGGAGGCCAGGGCCTGCGAACCCTGTTCATCGCGCGCGGAGCGCGACGCATCGGTGTAGTCGCGGTCGCCGACCAGCACGGCGTCCACGCCGTCGCTGTCGGACAGGCGCACCTGCACGGCCTCGCGCAGCGAGGTGGGGAGGTTCTTGCCCACGTAGTCGGCCCGGATCGGCAGCTCGCGGTGGCCGCGGTCGACCAGGACGGCGAGCTGGACGGCGCGCGGGCGGCCGATGTCGTTCAGCGCGTCGAGCGCGGCCCGGATGGTGCGGCCGGAGAAGAGCACGTCGTCGACGAGGATGACGAGCTTGCCGTCGATGCCGCCGGACGGGATCTCGGTGTGCTCCAGGGCGCGGGCGGGCTTGAGCCGCAGGTCGTCCCGGTACATGGTGATGTCCAGGGCACCGAGCGGGATCTCGCGCCCGGTGATCTGGGCCAGCCGGCCGTGCAGGCGGCGGGCGAGGTGGACGCCCCTGGTGTGGATGCCGAGCAGCACGACGTCCTCGGCGCCCTTGGCGCGCTCGACGATCTCGTGCGCTATCCGGGTGACGACCCGGGCGATGTCCGTGCCGTCCAGCACCTGGTGCGGCGGTCGCGGCGTCGAATCTTGGTGTGTGGTCATGCCGAAGCGGACCTCCTTCCCCGCCTCACTGGACGGGCCTTAAAGGATGTCTGGGACTGCCCCCGCCGACCGGGCGCGGGCTTCGAGCCATCCTAGCAGCGGGCCGGGAGGCAACCGGACACGCACCATTCCGCTTCGCCGGGTTCACGCCCCGGACGCGCCGCGGATGCGGGCCATTCGCACGACTGCCCCATTCGGCTTGACGCAGCTACCTTACTCTACGTAACCTCACAGTGAGTTACGAGACGGACGTCGAACCCACCGGTAACGGCGTCGGCAATCGTCCGTGACCCACCACTGAACGCGAAGCAATCTCGTCCGGGGAGATCAATGTCCAGCGACTACGCGAAGCAACTCGGAGGCAAGCTCCGAGCGATCCGCACTCAGCAGGGTCTCTCCCTGCACGGTGTCGAGGAGAAGTCCCAGGGGCGCTGGAAGGCAGTCGTCGTCGGCTCGTACGAGCGCGGCGACCGTGCGGTCACCGTGCAGCGGCTGGCCGAGCTGGCGGAGTTCTACGGCGTCCCGGTGCAGGAGCTGCTGCCCGGCGGCACCCCCGGCGGCGCGGCCGAGCCGCCGCCGCGCCTGGTGCTCGACCTGGAGAGACTGACCCAGGTCCCGTCCGAGAAGGCCGGCCCGCTGCAGCGCTACGCGGCGACGATCCAGAGCCAGCGCGGCGACTACAACGGCAAGGTGCTGTCGATCCGCCAGGACGACCTGCGCACCCTGGCGGTCATCTACGACCAGTCGCCGTCGATCCTCACCGAGCAGCTGATCTCCTGGGGCGTGCTGAACCCCGACGCGCGCCGCGCGGTGCGCGAGGAGGAGGCGAGCTGACGCTCGCCGCACCGGCTCCCGCCGGCTCGGTCCGCGGTCCGGGCCACGCCCCGGGCCGTGCAGAAACGTCACGGCGCGGCACCCCGCATCCCGGGGGCCGCGCCGTCGCGCGTCCACGGCCGGCTCAGCAGACCGTCCCCAGGCTGTAGCCGGGCTGCGCCGCCACGCCGTCCAGCCGCACCGGCCCGGCAGCCGGCGCCCAGTCCTGCCCGCCGCTCGACCAGGCCCAGGAGGCCGGCAGGAAGTGCTCGTCGGCGGCTCCGCCACGGGCACCGCCCGCCGCCACCGAGCCCTGCGAGCCGTGCAGCACCGCCACCCCCGGCAGCTCCAGCGCCAATCCGGCGCACAGCACCGCGCAGACCAGCTCCAGGTCCTCGTCGTTGATCCGGACCACGCCGTCCTCCCACTGCAGCACCCGGGCCGCCGCGGTCAGCCGCCCGCCCGGCGCGTCCACCCGCAGCCGCAGCTCGTACACCCCGGCGCCCGCGCCGACCAGCATCCGGCGGAACACCTCGGCGCCGCGCTGGCGGGCGGCGCGCACCCAGCGGGCGTGCTCCTCGTCGACCTCGCCCGCGGCCCCGGACAGGCCGCCGTCCAGCAGCAGGTCGGCGTGGCAGAGCGTCAGCCCGTTCTCCCGGGCCCGGACCAGGCGCGGCACGAAGTCCCCGGCCAGTTCCTCGCCCTGATAGGCCAACAGCTGGGTCTGCAACGGCGGATTGACCAGGTAGCGGTCGCGGGCGAGCGGCTCGGCCGGGTCCAGCCCGTGCAGCACGCAGAACTCCGCGAAGTCCTGCGGGTGGAACATCCGGGCCCGCACGGTGTCGAAGCGCTCCAGGGCGTCGGCCAGCAGCTCGGCGGTCTCGGCCAGGTAGTGCTCGTGGTCGGCGGCGTTCGACAGCCCCCAGGCACGGGCCCGGGCGAAGTCGGCCGCGCTGGTCAGGATCCCGATGACGAACGCCTGCTCGGCCCCCTCGACCCGCCGCCGCTGGTGCGGCGCCCGCACCGTGGGTCGCGGGCCGCCGGCGGTGCAGTCGGAGTTGCGGCGGGCGCGGCCGTTGCGGCTCATGCGCCCACCTCGCTGCGCTCGGCACGGGCATGCGCCCCTGCGCGCCTCTCGGTGGTTCGCTCGCTGCGCTCGCTCACGGGATGGCTCCTGGCATCGACGGGTACCGTCGGCGGGTGACGGTCAGCGGCCGGCTCGCCGCTGACCGTCTATCTCCCCATCCGCGCGCGCCGCACACGTACGGCGTGTCACAGGAATGTAACCGACGGTAAGACGATGTGATTCACGCCGTCCGCGGCACCCGGGCGAGCTGGCGGGACTGCGCGACCAGGCGGCCGGACTCGTCCCAGACCTCGGCGTCCTCCTCGAAGTACCCGCCGGCCACGTTGCGGGTGGCGTGGGTGACCCGCAGCCAGCCCGGGACCGGCCTGGCCCGCAGGTGGACGGTCAGTTCGACGGTCGGGGCCCACCCGGGCAGGCCCAGGTCGAAGGTCACCGGCGGCAGCGCGTCGGCGACCAGCAGGAGCAGCAGCGGGTCGGGATCGCGGCCGTCGGCGAGCCGGAACCAGCCCTGGATCCGCCCGTTGCCGGACGGCTGCCCGAGCGCCCAGCCGATGGTGGCCGGGTCCAGCCGCAGGTCGAAGCGCTCCAGCAGCTCGGCCTGGGCGATCAGCTCCCGGGGCGCGTGCTCGACGCCGACGCACTGGTCCGGCGGCGGCAGCTGCGGCGGCACGGCGCTGGTGCGCACCTCGCCGTCGGCGGTGGAGAGGTCGCCGTGGCTGGCGACCACCCGCAGCCGCTCCACGCCGTCCTGGCTGAGCGAGGCGGTGCCGGTGGAGAGCCCGCGGCCGGTGCGCAGCACCTCGGTGCGGACGGTGGCCGGGCCGGGCGTGGAGGCGGACAGGTAGTAACCACTGATCGACACCGGGTCGGGGTGGTCGCCGTGCTCCAGCGACAGCGCGTGTCCGGCGACGGCGAGCAGCAGCCCGCCGTTGACCCCGCCGCCGATCTGCCAGCCGGCACCGAGTTCGGCCTCGTAGCGGCCGGGCTCGTCAGGGTGCCGGGTCAGGGCGATGCCCTGGTCGAACTCGCTGCGGGTCGCGGTGGTCATGGGGGTGGCCTGCCCTTCACTGCGGGTTTCCGAACGCCAAGTTACTGGCGAGTAGGGCACCACCTTACGCCGCCCGGGTGAAACGCGCGACGGCCGCCGGACCCGGAATCCGGGTCCAGCGGCCGTTCTGCGGGTCTCACCACCGCCGGTGGTCGGGACCTACCGGCGGATGCTCGGCTTCAGCTCCAGGAAGCGGGCGAGCAGGCCGTTGACGAAGGCCGGGGAGTCGTCCGTGGAGAACTCCTTGGCGATCTCCACGGCCTCGTCCAGGACGACCGCGTCCGGGACGCCGTCCTCCCAGATCAGCTCGTAGGCGCCGAGCCGCAGGACGTTGCGGTCCACGATCGGCATCCGGTCGAGGGTCCAGCCCACCGCGTACTGCGAGATCAGGTCGTCGATCCGGCGAGCGTGCTGGACGTACCCCTCGATCAGCTCCATGGTGTACTCGCCGACCTGCGGGGTGCCCTCGTCGGGCTTCGGCTCGCGGGCGCGGGCCACCCAGTCCGCGAGGACCCGCTGCGGGTCGACCCCGCGGTGGTCGGCCTCGAAGAGGATCTGGAAGGCCCGGGTGCGGGCCTTGCTACGTGCGGCCGACACGGACTTACTTCACCCGGCCGAGGTAGCTGCCGTCGCGGGTGTCGACCTTGATCTTCTCACCGGTGACGATGAAGAGCGGCACGGCGATCTCGGCACCGGTCTCCAGCGTGGCCGGCTTGGAGCCGCCGGTGGAGCGGTCGCCCTGGACGCCCGGCTCGGTGTGGGAGATCAGCAGCTCGACGGAGGCCGGGAGCTCGATGTACAGCGGGGAGCCCTCGTACATGGCGACCAGGGCCTCGAAGCCCTCCAGCAGGTACTTGGAGGCGTCGCCGACGACGGCCGGCTCGACCACGATCTGGTCGTAGGTGTCCGTGTCCATGAACACGAAGTTCTCGCCGTCCTTGTACGAGAACTGCATGCCGCGCTTGTCGACGTTGGCGGTCTCGACCTTGGTGCCGGCGTTGAAGGTCTTGTCGACGACCTTGCCGGTCAGGACCTCCTTGAGCTTCGTGCGCACGAAGGCCGGGCCCTTGCCGGGCTTGACGTGCTGGAACTCGACGACGGACCAGAGCTTGCCGCCCTCCAGCTTGAGGACCATGCCGTTCTTGAGATCGTTCGTGGAAGCCACGGGCGCACTTACTCCTGGATATAGCTGTCAAGGAACCAAGGCTTGCGTCCTGCCGCCGACGGCCGACGGGCGGCCGCGGTCACAGGGCGAGGAGCTCCTTGGTGGTGATGGTGAGCAGCTCGGGCCCGCCCTCCTCTGGGGGACGCACCACGAGCGTGTCCTCGATCCGGACACCGCCCTTGCCCGGGAGGTGGACCCCTGGGCCGACGGTGACCGGCACGCGGCTGTCCAGTTTACCCATGTCCGACGGACCGAGGCGCGGCGCCTCCCGGATCTCCAGCCCGATGCCGTGGCCCACCGGGTGCGGGGAGGTCTCGGTGTGGCCGGCCGCCTCCAGGATCTGCCGCGCGGCCCGGTCGGGCACGTACTGCTCCACGCCCGGCCCGAGTGCCTCCCGGGCGGCCCGCTGGGCCCGGAACACCAACCGGTGCAGCTCCACCTGCCAGGGCGCGGGCGCGGCGCCGATCACGAAGGTCCGGGCGGTGGAGACGCCGTAGCCCCGGTACTGGGCGCCCATCACCACGGTGAGGAAGTCGCCCTCCTCCACCCGGCGGTCGGTCGGCTGGTGGGCGGGCTGGCCGGAGTGGCTGCCGGTGCCGACGGACACCGGGTAGGCCGCCCGGTCCGCGCCGTGGTCGATCATCCGGCGTTCCAGCTCCATCGCCAGGTGCCGTTCGGTGCGGCCGACCAGGATCGACTCCAGCAGTTCGCCGAGCGCCTGGTCGGCGATCTCGGCGGCGATCCGCAGGTCGGCGATCTCGTGCTCGTCCTTGACCACCCGCAGCCGCTCGACCACCTGCCCCAGGTCGGCCAGCCGGGCCCCCTCCGCCAGGCCCGCCACCGCGCGGTGGCGGCTGACGGTCAGGTCGTGCTCCTCCACCGCCAGGTCCGCCACGCCCAGTCGCACGGCGGCGGCGGCCGCCGCCAGGGCGGTGTCCGCCGAGGCCGCCACCGGTACCTGGGTGACGTCCGGCGCGATCAGGTGTTCCCCGGTGTCGTCCGCCGGCAGATCGTCCGGCACTGCCAGCAGCACCCGCTCCCGGGTCAGCAGCAGCGTCGCCCCGCAGGGCGCGCAGCCCGTCAGATACCGCACGTTCGCCGCCCGGGTGATCAGCGCCGCATCGGCCCCGGCCGCACTGCAGTGCTCCCTCACCCGCTCCCGCCGACCCGCGTACGCATCAGACATGCGTCGAGCCTACGAACCCCCACTCCGATCCGCCCGCCGAGCACCCCCGACAGGGCGCGCCCCCACCCCCGCACGCCCCCTCCGTGGTCGCTACGCCCCCTCCGGGTCGATCAGGCCGCGGCGGTAGGCGGGGACCAGGTTCTGGGGGACGAGCAGTTCGCGGCCGTTGAGGGTGATCGGGACGAGCTTCGGGGCCTTGCCCTTCCACTGGGCCCGGCGGTGCCGGGTGTTGCTGCGGGACGTCTTGCGCTTGGGGACGGCCATCGGGGGCTCCTTGTCGGGTGGTGACGGTGGTGGCGGTGGTGACGGTGGTCCGGTTACCGGGTGGTGCCGGCGGCGTACGGGAGGAGGGCCATCTCGCGGGCGTTCTTGACGGCCCTGGCCACGGCGCGCTGCTGCTGGACGGTGAGCCGGGTGACGCGGCGGCTCCGGATCTTGCCGCGGTCGGAGACGAAGCGCCGCAGCAGGTCGGTGTCCTTGTAGTCGATGTACTCGATGCCGGCCGTGAACAACGGGTTCGGCCGGGCCTTGGGCGGGTTCGGTCGCTTACGCACAGTGACGGCTCCTCAGTGAACGGGGTCGAGCAGGTCCCGGAAGGCGTCCGGCAGGGCCTTCCAGCCGGGTTCGCCCGCCGCGAGTTCGGCGTCGGTGAGCAGACAGGAGTCGAGCAGCCCGGTGACGCCGTCGACGTCGAGGCCCTCCGCGGTGAAGCTGAGCTGCTGCACCCGGTCGCCGTGCAGAGGGTGCCAGTCGAGGGCGGCGGCGGCCCGGCGGGCGGGCGGGTAGAGCTCCCAGGCGGCGTCGGGCAGGGAGGTGAGCCAGGGGCCGCACTCCTCGACGGCGAGGTTGGCCCCGGCGGCGTCCCAGGCGAGCATCAGGTCGGGCCGGTTGGCCAGCCAGAAGCGGCCGCGGCTGCGCTGGGCGGCGGGGACGAGCAGTTCCAGCGCCCGGTGCAGCCGCTCGGGGTGCAGCGGGCGTCGGCGCTCCCAGACCAGCGTGGTGACGCCGGCCTCGTCGCTCTCCTGCGGGAGCAGCGCGATCGCCGGGTTGACCCGGTCGCGGGCGGCGGCGACGTCGAAGCCGCCGAGGGCGGCCCGGGTGAGCGCCCCGGTGCCGAGCCGGACGACCCGGGCGGTGGGGTGGAGCTGGCGGAGCAACGCGAGCCCGGGCGCGTGCGCCGTCGCGCGCGGGACGGCGAGGGTGGTGGCGTACTCGACCTGGTGGGCGAGCGCCTCCGCGCGGGTCCGCTGGTCCTGGACGGCGGTGTGCTCGCCGTGCTCCACCAGGTCGTCGGAGACGGAGAGTTCGCCGATCAGCCGGTCCGGGTCGACGGCCGTGACCACGCCCGCGAGTTCGACGGCGTCCTCCAGGTGGCGGCCGTCCGCCTCTCCCCCGGCGATCACCTCGACGGCCGGGTGCGGGTCGCTACCGCCCCACAGTTCGACGATCGCGAGCCCGTACCGGCCTTCGTCGGCGATCCGCAGCAGTCGCGGCAGCAGGTCCTCGCGCAGGGCGCAGCAGGGGCAGTCGTTCACCAGCGGGACGTCGGCGGCGTCGAACCCGCCTCCCGCGTCGCGCAGTTCACGGTGGACGACGCCCTGCGAGGCCTCCCGCAGGTCATGGTGGAGGACCACCGCGTCCACCGCTGCCGCCGCCAACTCCCGGACGGCGGCGCGGCGTTCGTCGGCGTGCAGTCCGGCGACGACCACCACGGGCAGTTTGATCCCGTCCACGCCGCTCACCAGCTGGCCTTGCGGACGCCGGGCAGGTGGCCGGCGTGGGCGTGAACGCGGAGGTTGACCCGGGAGAGGCCGAAGGCGCGCAGGTAGCCACGGGGGCGGCCGTCGACGGCGTCGCGGTTGCGGATCCGGGTGGCGCTGGCGTCGCGAGGCTGGCGGGCGAGTTCGGCCTGGGCGTCCGCGCGTTCGGCGGGGGCGGTGCCGGGGTGGGCGATGATCCGCTTGAGCTCGGCGCGGCGCTCGGCGTACCGGGCCACGACGGCGCGGCGCTGCTCGTTCTTGGCGATCTTGCTCTGCTTGGCCATCAGACCTTCCCCCCTCGGGCGCGGATGCGGGCGACGGCGGCCTCGATGCCGATCGTGTCGATGGTGCGGATGCCCTTGGCGCTGAGGGTGAGCCGGACGTACCGGCCCTCACCGGGCAGCCAGTAGCGCTTGTGCTGGATGTTGGGGTCGAAGCGACGGCGGGTGCGGCGGTGCGAGTGCGAGATCGCGTTGCCGAATCCGGGTTGGCGGCCGGTGAGTTGGCAGTGGGCGGACATGGGTGCTCCCTGGCGTCCGGGAATGGGCGGGACGGAGCTCACGTTACACCAGATGAAAATGACTTCCATTTCGGTGTACGGTTTCGCCTCAGCCCCGAACACCCCGCCAACCCGGGAGGACACCCATGGCCCGCAGCGAACTGCGCCCCGTCATCAAGCTCCGCTCCACCGCCGACACCGGCTACACGTACGTGACCCGCAAGAACCGCCGCAACGACCCGGACCGGATGGTCCTGCGCAAGTACGACCCGGTCGCGCGCCGGCACGTCGACTTCCGCGAAGAGCGCTGAACCCCGCCCGCCCGACGACCGGCACCGGCCCGCAGCGACGAAACGGCGCCTCCCCCCGGGATCCCGGGGGAGGCGCCGTCGCTGATCGCTGCCGTCGCTGATCGCAGCCGTCGCTACTCGGCGGCCACCCAGCGCTTCTCCACCCGGGCCAGCTTCCAGTAGGCGATCGCCGCGGCCCAGACCACCACGAACAGCCCGGCGATCGCGTAGCCGACGTTGTCCAGCGAGATGCCCGCGATCCAGCCGGTGACCGGGTCGGTCAGATCGAGCTTCTCGTGCAGCACGCCGACCAGTTCGATGGTGCCGATGACGAAGGCCACCGCGATCGACAGCCCAGTGATCGTCAGGTTGTAGTACACCTTCCGGACCGGGTTCGCGAAGGCCCACTGGTACGCGAAGTTCATGAACGTCCCGTCCAGGGTGTCGAACAGGCTCATCCCGGCCGCGAACAGCAGCGGCAGGCAGACGATCGCGTACCAGGGCAGCCCGGCCGCCGCGCCCGACCCGGCCATCACCATCAGGGTGACCTCGGTCGCGGTGTCGAAGCCCAGCCCCAGCACCATGCCCACCGGGAACATCTGCCCGGGCCGGGTGATCGACCGGGTCGCCCGGTTCAGCACCCGGGCCATGAAGCCGCGCGAGTTGAGGTGCTCCTCCAGCTGCGCCTCGTCGTACGACCCGGCCCGCATCGCCCGGAACACCTTGAGTATGCCGAGCAGCGCGGCCAGGTTGAGCGCGCCGATCAGGTAGAGGAACGCGCCGGAGGCCGTCGTGCCGACCATCCCGAGCCACTTGTGGGTGGCCGAGTCGTCGTCCATCAGCGTGCTGGCCAGCTGCGCGCCGCCCGCCACCAGGGCGGCCATCAGCACCACCATCGAGGAGTGCCCGAGGGCGAACCAGAAGCCGACCGAGACCGGCCGCTTGCCGTCCGCCATCAGCTTGCGGGTGGTGTTGTCGATCACCGCGATGTGGTCGGCGTCGAAGGCGTGCCGCATGCCGAGGGTGTACGCGGTGATCCCGAGGCCCACCCCGAAGACCTGGGTGCCGACCGCGTAGTTGTGGGGCGCGACCAGGAAGACGAGCGTCCCGAAGGCCACCACGTGCATGGCCAGGATCACCCCCATCAACCCGGCCGTGCGGACGGTGTCCTCGCGCTTCCAGCGGAACGTGGGCAGCACGGACGGTGTCGCCGGCGCCTCGGCGGCGGCGGTTTCGGGCAGGGTCATTCGGGTCACGCTCCAGCACCTCGTGGAAACACTTCGTGAGATGCCGTGGCCGGTCTCCTGGCTTACGGGGGTCCCGTACCCGCCTTCCCAGGTGCGCGAGGCTCCCAGTGGCGTCGTGGGTACGGACGTCTCTCCATCGTCGACGATCACGATGGCCCGATCACAGTGGCGAGGGCCGCTCCGGACTGGGACCCCTGAGGATCCGTCACCGGTCTTCCCGAGCACCACGGCGGGGAACACCGTAGGGGCCAGGACCCACCCTTGCAAGGCTGCGCACCTGCGCAGGTGTCCAGGATCACAGGCCCCCTCCTGCAACAATGTGCGCATGCATCTCGTACCGGCCGACCGCGCGGGCCACCGCACCATCGACGGACACCGGGTCTGCGAGGCCATCGCCGCGATCGGCGACCCCGCGCACGTCCGCACCTGGGCCGAGCGGTTCTCCCTGCTCGCCGACCCCGGGCGGCTCGCCCTCCTGCTCGCCCTCCACCGGGCCGGCCCGCTCGCCGTCTCCGACCTCGCCGTCGCCACCGGCATGCGCGACCCCGCCGTGTCCCAGGCCCTGCGGCTGCTCCGCACCGCGGGCGTGGTCACCGGGGACAAGGACGGGCGGATCGTGCGCTACCGGCTCGTGGACGAGGCCCTGCGCCCCCTCCTCGACGCGTGCGCCGCCGCCGAACACCACGAGCCCAGCGCGGCCGTCGTCTGACCGGCTCCTCCGGAGGACGCGCCGGGGCCCGGCCGGAGCAACCCTCGAACGCGGTCAGGCCGCCTGGCAGGCGGGGCACCAGAAGAGGTTGCGCGCGGCGTGCTGCTCCGTCCGGACCTCGGTGCCACAGACCAGGCAGGGCATCGCGGCCCGCCGGTAGACGTACACCTCGCCGCCGTGGTCGTCGACGCGCGGCGGGCGGCCCATCGCCTCGGGGGTGTGCTCGGGGCGGACGGTGTCGATCCGGCCCGCGCCGACGCCCTCGTGCATCAGGGCGACCAGGTCGGCCCAGATCGCGTCCCACTCGCCCCGGGTGAGGTCGCGGCCGGCGCGGTGCGGGTTGATCCCGTGGCGGAACAGCACCTCGGCCCGGTAGACGTTGCCCACCCCGGCCAGCACCTTCTGGTCCATCAGCAGCGCGGCGACGGTCGTCCGGCTGGCCGATATCCGGCGCCAGGCGGCCTGCGGGTCGGCGTCGGCGCGCAGCGGGTCGGGGCCCAGCCGGGCGGCGACGGCGTCCTTCTCCGCGCCGGTGACCAGCGCGCAGGTGTTGGGGCCGCGCAGGTCCGCGTAGCCGTCGTCGTTGGCCAGCCGCAGCCGGACCAGGCCGACCGGCTCGGGCGCGGGCCCGGTACCGAAGGCGAAGCCGCCGTAGAGGCCGAGGTGGACGTGCACCCAGGCGCCCTCCTCGAAGCCGAGGAACAGGTGCTTGCCGACGGCTTCGGCCGCGGTGAGCAGCTGCCCGTCGATGGCCTTGGCCTCGTCGGCGAACCGGCCCTGCGGGCTGGACACCTCGACCGGACGGCCGCCGAAGGCCTTCCGGTTCTCGGCGGCGAGGCGGTGGATGATGTGGCCTTCCGGCACGGGCGTCAGCTCCCCCGGGGTGGTTCGACAGGACCCGCACATCATCGCAGCCGGCACCGACACCGCCGGATCGTCGCAGGTCAGCGCACCGGCATGCCCATCAGCCGGGCCAGGATGACGCGGTCCAGCTCGGCGGCGGTGCCAGCCACGTCCAGGTACGAGTTGTCGATGATCGGCAGCCCGGAGTTGTACCAGCCGGCCATCCGGCCGTGGATCCGCGCCACCTCCTCGTCACCGAGCCGCCGGGTGCCGCCGCGCCGGGCGTTGCGGTGCAGCACGGAGTCCAGGCTGGGCAGCAGCACGACCGGGATCATGCCGGGGCCGATGTGCCGCTTCCAGCCGCCGAGGCCGATGGCCGGGCGGTCCGGGAAGACGGCGTCGTCGATGATGCAGGAGATGCCGTTGGCGAGGTAGTTGCGGCAGGCGAAGCCGCAGGTGCGGCGGGCCAGCCGGTACTGCGCCTCGGAGGCGTTGTTCCAGCCGGACTGCGGGTTGGCGAAGCCGGACTGCACCCACTCGCGGACGTCGTCCAGGCTGATGTGCGCGGTCGGGCTGGGCCGGCGCTCGGCCCAGTACCGGGCGACGGTGGTCTTGCCGGCCCCGGCCGGGCCGATCAGCAGGACGGCGATCGGACTGGTGGGCGCGTGCCGCTGCGGCGGGTGGGCGGGGAGTTGCACGGGCGTGCCGGAGGGCAGCACGAAGTGCCCGGTGGACCCGACGGGGACCGGCGCGCCGGGCGCGGGTGCGGCCGGGGCGGGCGCGGCAACAGGAGCGGGAGCGGGCGGCACCGGAGCGGCCGGAACCGGCGGCGCGGCGGCGGGAACAGGAGCCGGAGCGGGCGGCACCGGCGGCGGCACGGCGGCCCCCGACGGCTGCGGCCCCGGCGGAGCGACGGGACGCGGCGGGACCTGCCCACCCCCGGCGTACTGCGTCACGGTCACCTCCCGACACCTCTCAGCGGGGAGACTACACGGCGGCCCGGCGGCGGGCACAGTCCGCCGCCGGGCCGCTGACCAGGCGTCAGCGCGTGGTGAGTTGCTCGGCCAGGGCGCGCAGGGCCAGCTCGTACGAGCCGAGCCCGAACCCCGCGATGGTGCCGGAGGCCACCGCGGCGATCACCGAGGTGTGCCGGAAGGTCTCCCGGGCGTACGGGTTGGAGATGTGCACCTCGATCAGCGGCGCGGTGCGCTGCGAGGCGGCGTCCCGCATCGCGTACGAGTAGTGCGTGAACGCGCCCGGGTTGATCACCACGGGCACCTTGCCGTCGGCCGCCTCGTGCAGCCACTCCACCATCTGCTGCTCGGAGTTGGTCTCGTGCACCTCGACCTCGAAGCCGAACTCCTTGCCGAGCGCGGTGCAGCGCTCGACCAGCCCGGCGTAGGAGGTGGCGCCGTAGACGTCCGGCTCGCGGCTGCCGAGCCGCCCGAGGTTGGGGCCGTTGAGCACCATGACCCTGGTCACGCCGAGACCTCCGCGTAGGCGGCGACCAGCAGGGACGGGTCGGGGCCCTCCAGGACGGAGGTCTTGCCGAGGCCGTCCAGGACGATGAAGCGGATCAGGTCGCCGCGCGACTTCTTGTCGATCTTCATGGCGTCCAGCAGCTTCGGCCAGGCGTCCGCCTGGTAGCGCAGCGGCAGGCCGACGGAGGCCAGCACGGTGCGGTGCCGGTCCGCCGTCTCGTCGTCCAACCGGCCCGCCAGGCGGCCGAGTTCGGCGGCGAAGACCATGCCGATGGAGATCGCGGCGCCGTGCCGCCACTTGTAGCGCTCGTTGCGCTCGATGGCGTGGCCGAGGGTGTGGCCGTAGTTGAGGATCTCGCGCCGGCCGGACTCCTTGAGGTCCCCGGAGACCACGTCGGCCTTGACCTGGATGGCGCGGCGGATCAGCTCGACGGTGTGCGTGCCGTCCGGGGTCTTGGCGCCCTCCGGGTCGGCCTCGATCAGGTCGAGGATGGCCGGGTCGGCGATGAAGCCGCACTTGATGACCTCGGCGAGGCCGGAGACGTAGTCGTGCTTGGGCACGGTCGCCAGGGTGTCGAGGTCGGCCAGCACGCCCACCGGCGGGTGGAAGGCGCCGACCATGTTCTTGCCCTCGGCGATGTTGATGCCGGTCTTGCCGCCGACGGCCGCGTCGACCATGCCGAGCAGCGTGGTGGGCATGGAGATCCAGCGGACGCCGCGCAGCCAGGTCGCGGCGACGAAGCCGGCCAGGTCGGTGGTGGCGCCGCCGCCGAGGCCGACGACGACGTCGCTGCGGGTGAAGCCGGTCTGCCCGAGCACCGACCAGCAGTACGCGGCGACCTCGGCGCTCTTGGCGTCCTCGGCGTTGGGCACCTGGAGCGCGATCGCCTCGTAGCCCTCGCCGAGCAGGTCCTCGCGGATGGCGTCGGCGGTGGCGGCCAGCGCCTCGGGGTGGATGATCGCGACCCGCTTGGCGCCTCTTGTCCCCAGACTGGGGGGACTGATCAGCGCCGACAGCTCGCCGAGCAGCTGGTGCCCGATCAGCACGTCGTACGGGTCGTGGCCGGCGCTGCCGCCGACGTGAATCCTGACGATGGGGTCAGTCATGGGGGGTCTTCAGCTCCAGTGCTTCCAGTACGGCGTCCGCGACCTGCTCGGGGGTGCGGCCGGCGGTGTCGACGACGGCGGTGGCCACCTCCAGGTAGAGGGGCCGGCGGGCCTCCATCAGCTCGCGCCAGCGGGCCCGCGGGTTGATGGCCAGCAGCGGGCGCGGGGCGTCCAGGCCGACCCGCTTGACCGCGTCCGCCAGCGGGACCTCCAGGAAGACGACCGGCAGCTCGCGCAGCAGGGCGCGGGTGGCCTCGGCCATCACCGCGCCGCCGCCGAGTGCCAGCACGCCGTCGTGCTCCGTGGCGCCCGTGCGCACGGCCCGGACCTCCAGCTCGCGGAAGTGCGGCTCGCCCTCGTCGATGAAGATCTCCGGGATGGGCTTGCCGGCCAGCGCCTCGATGTCGGCGTCGGTGTCCCGGAAGCCGACGCCCAGGCGCTCGGCCAGGGCCCGCCCGACGGTGGACTTGCCACTGCCGGGCGGGCCGACCAGCACAACGACCGGAACGGTCATCGGATGATCAGGTTGTCGAGGTAGCCCTGCACGTTGCGGCGGGTCTCGGAGACGTGGTCACCGCCGAACTTCTCGTTCACCGCGTCGGCCAGCACCAGCGCGACCATCGCCTCGGCGACGATCCCGGCGGCCGGCACGGCGCAGACGTCCGAGCGCTGGTGGTGCGCCTTGGCCGGCTCGCCGGTGCGCACGTCCAGGGTCTGCAACGCCCGCGGCACGGTGGCGATCGGCTTCATGGCGGCACGCACCCGCAGCACCTCGCCCGTGGTCAGGCCGCCCTCGGTGCCGCCGGAGCGGCCGGATGTGCGCTTGACGCCCTCGGGGGTCGGGACGATCTCGTCGTGCGCCTGCGAGCCGGGCACCCGGGCCAGCTCGAAGCCGTCGCCGACCTCGACGCCCTTGATCGCCTGGATGCCCATCAGCGCGGCGGCCAGCCGGGCGTCCAGCCGGCGGTCCCAGTGCACGTGCGAGCCCAGACCCACCGGCACGCCGTACGCGAGCACCTCGACCACGCCGCCGAGGGTGTCGCCGTCCTTGTGGGCCTGGTCGATCTCGGCGACCATCGCCTTCGAGGCGTCGGCGTCCAGGCAGCGGACCGGGTCGGCGTCCAGCCGCGCCTCGTCCGAGGGCAGCGGCAGCACACCGGCCGGGGCCTTGGCGGCGGCCAGCTCGACCACGTGGCTGACGATCTCGATCCCGCAGGTCTCCTTCAGGTACGCGCGGGCGACGGCACCGAGCGCGACCCGGGCGGCCGTCTCACGGGCGCTGGCGCGCTCCAGGATCGGACGGGCCTCGTCGATCGAGTACTTCTGCATGCCGGCCAGGTCGGCGTGGCCGGGGCGGGGGCGGGTGAGCGCCTCGTTGCGGGCCAGACCGGCCAGCACCTCGGGGTCGACCGGGTCGGCCGACATGACCTGCTCCCACTTCGGCCACTCGGTGTTACCGACCATGACCGCCACCGGGCTGCCCATGGTCTCGCCGTGCCGGACGCCGCCGAGGAACGTCACCTCGTCCTGCTCGAACTTCATCCGTGCGCCGCGACCGTAACCGAGCCGGCGGCGCGCCAGCGCGTCGGCCACCACCGCGGTGGTGACCGGTACACCGGCGGGCAGGCCTTCCAGCGTCGCGACGAGTGCGGGGCCGTGCGACTCCCCCGCCGTCAGCCAGCGCAACGTACCCAACGGAGCTCCTTCATCAGCGGACCGGCCTCGGCACCTGCCGGGGCCCGCCCGGGCGTGCCTTTTCCCCTGAATCCTTTCACGTCCCGGCGGCACCCGGAGGCCCAGTCCGCGTGACGGACGGCAACCGGCCAGTCGGCGGGACGGTGGTCGGCACGATTCCGGCCACCCGGCCGGGCGGTGGTCGGCGCGATCCGGCCACCGGCCCGGCCTCAGCGCCCGGCGAGGGCCTTCTCGCCCGCCTCGCGCATCGCCGCCAGCGGCCCCGGCGCCCGCCCGGTGAAGGCCTCGCTCTGCAGCACCGCCTGGTGCACCAGCAGGTCCAGCCCGCCCAGGACGGTCGCCCCGCGCGCGGCGCAGGCCTCGGCCAGCGCCGTCGGCCACGGGTGGTACAGCACGTCGAACAGCGCCCCCGGCGCGGCGGGCAGTGCCCCGGCGAAGGCGTCGGTCGCACCGACCGGCGTGGTCGAGACGGTCAGCGGCCGCGCCAGCGCCTCCGCGCCGCGCTCCCAGTCGGCGGTGCGCACGGCGACGCCCAGCCGCTCGCCCAGCTCGGCCATCTCCCGGGCCCGCTCCGCGCTGCGCACGTAGACGGTCACCTCGCCGGTGCAGACCTGGGCCAGCGCCGCCAGCGCCGAGGAGGCGGTGGCCCCGGCACCCAGCACGGCCGCGGCCGGCACCTCGGTGATGCCCCGCTCGCGCAGCGCGTTCACCAGCCCGGGGACGTCGGTGTTGTCCCCGGTGCGCCGCCCGTCGGCGGTGAACACCACGGTGTTCACCGCGTCCACCGCGCGGGCCGTCGCGCTGACCTCGTCCAGCAGCGGGATGATCGCCCGCTTCAGCGGCATGGTCAGCGACAACCCGGCCCACTCGGCCTCGTCCAGCCCGGCGAGGAAGCCGGGCAGGCCGGCCTCGTCGACCTCGAAGCGGTCGTAGCGCCAGCCGTCCAGCCCGAGCGCCGCGAAGGCGGCCCGGTGCAGGTCCGGCGAGAGCGAGTGGGCGATCGGCGAGCCGAGGACGGCGGCCCGGTGCTTGCTGGTCAACGCTGCTCCTCCGTGAACGGCGGTGCGGTGGCGGCTACTTGGTGGTGCAGTGGAGACCGACCTTGTCGAAGCCCTGGCCCGCCGCCCGGCAGTACGCCTCGACGTTGGCCGCGTGCTCCTTGTCCGTCTCGGCGAAGAGGGTCTTGATCGGGGACATCGCGATGAAGTACAGCCACTTGCCGTCCGCCGGGTTGAGCACCGCCTTGAGCGCGTCGTCGCCGGGGTTGGAGATCGGCGTCGGCGGCAGACCCGGGTTGATGTAGGTGTTGTACTTGTTGGACCCGTCGTTGATGTCCTTCTTGTCCAGGTCCTTGCGGCCCAGCGAGTACTGCAGCGTGGTGTCCATGCCGAGCGTGTGGCGCACGGCATCGCTCGCCAGCCGGTTCTGGATGGTCCTGGCCATCTTGCCGAAGTCCTCGACGTTGTTGCCCTCGCGCTGCAGGATGCTCGCCTCGATGACCACCTCGTACGCGTTCTTGAGGCCCGCCTTGGACGCGTCGGCGTCCAGCGTCGCGTACTTGTCGGTGGCGTTCTTCACCATCTGCTTGAGCAGGTCCTCGGGCTTCATGCCGTCGGCGATGTTGTACCGGGTCGGCCAGAGGAAGCCCTCGACGTTGCCGTTCGCGTACGCCGGCAGGCCGAGGCTGCCGACCTGGGCCTTGGCGACACCCGCCGTGGTGCCCTGCGGCAGCTTCAGCTTCCCGTCGATCAGGGTGTAGATGTCCGCGGCGGTCTTGCCCTCGGGGATGACCAGCGCCGCACCGCCGGCCCCGTTGAGCAGCTCGCTCAGCGCGGTGGCGGCCGGCAGCTCCTTCTTCAGCGAGTAGAAGCCCGGCTGGATGGTCGTGCACTTCGGCTCGGCGGAACAGACCTTGCCGAAGGCGTCGACGCTCTTGACCACGCCGGCGTTCTTCAGCGCCAGGCCGATCTGACCGCCGACCGCACCCGACTTGACCTCGACCTGGACGGGGCTGCCGCCCTCGCCCGTGAAGTCCGGCGGCGGGCCGAAGTGGTCCTGGTAGAAGCCGTAGCCCCACCAGCCGGCCCCGCCCAGGGCGCCGACCAGCACCAGCGCGACCAGCAAGCAGGCCCCGCCGTTGCGGCGGCCGGACTTCTTGCCCTTCTCCTTGCGCTTCTTCTGCGCGTCGCGGGAGGAGTCCTCCTCGCCGAGGAAGCCATCCTGCTCGGCGTGGCCGTCCTCGTCGCGGTGCTCGGCGTCCTCGTGGTGGCCGTCCTCCTGGAAGCCGTCCGGGTGGCCGTCCCACTCGTCGGTCTCGGGCGCGTGCCCGCCGACCGGGTCGGCGCCGGCCTCCAGCGCGGCGGCCTCGGCCTCCCAGTCGATGCCGTCCGGGCCGGGGCCGCTGACGGGCGCGACCGGCTCGGGCTCCGGCGCCGCGCGACGCCGCCGCCCGGGCTGCGCGCCCTGCTGCGGGATGCCCGGCTGCTGCTGCGCACCGGGCTGCTGAAGCTGTTGGGGCTGCTGCGGGGCCATCCCCTGCTGCTGCGCCATGCCCGGTTGCTGCGCCATACCCGGCTGCTGCGCCATACCCGGCTGCTGCTGACCGTCCGGGAACCCCTGCTGCTGATACCCCTGCGGGTACCCCTGCTGCGGCATCTGCTGCATCTGCTGCTGTTGCTGCGGATACCCCTGCTGCGGGTAGCCCTGCTGCTGCATCTGCTGCTGGGGCACCTGCTGCTGCGGGTACTGCTGCTGTCCGCCCGGGAACCCCTGCTGCTGATACCCCTGCGGGTACCCCTGCTGCGGCATCTGCTGCATCTGCTGCTGTTGCTGCGGATACCCCTGCTGCTGCATGTCTCCGTACGGCTGCTGGACCGGCTCGCCCTGCTGCTGGGGATACTGCTGGACCGGCTCGCCCTGCTGGGGATACTGCTGCCACTGGCCGTCCTGCTGGCCGGGGACCGGCTGCTGGCCGCCGTACCCGGGGTCACCGGGGTGCCACGGCTCAGAGCCCTGGGGGCCGTAGCCCCGACCCAGATCGGTCATTGATCCCCTTAACCGACGAAGACGGCCGGAGGATCGGACCGGCCGTCCGGGACGCGGTCCCGGCTGATTCTCGAACCGGCGTGCTAGCGCAGCGCCTGGGAGGAGACGTTACCGTACCGCACACGTGCCCCCGGCAGGGCGGACGTGCCGTCAGTGTCCGACCTCACCCGCCCGCGCTCGGCTCGGGCGCCGGCGCCGGCGGCCCGGAGGCGGGGGCGGACGCGCCGGCCGAAGCCGACGGCAGGGCCGAGGCACTCGGCTTCGCCGACGCCCGGTTGGCGTTGAACTCGGCGACGTTGCGCTGCTGCACGTCGAAGCTGTCGGTGAAGCGGGTGTCCCCCGGTTTCACGGTGACGAAGTAGAGCCAGTCCCCCTGCGCCGGGTCCAGCGCCGCCATGATCGCCTGCCGCCCCGGGTTGGAGATCGGCGTGGGCGGCAGCCCGGGGTGCAGGTAGGTGTTGTACGGGGAGTCCAGCCGGGTGTCGGTGACGGTGGTGTTCAGGGTCGACCGGCCGAGCGCGTAGTTGATCGTGGAGTCGAGCTGCAGCGGCATGCCCTTGGCGAGCCGGTTGTAGATGACCCGCGCCACCTTGCCCATGTCCTCGTTGTTGTCGGCCTCGCCCTGGACCATGCTGGCCACGGTGACCAGCCCGTACAGGCTCTGCCCGAGGTTCTGCGCGACGACGTTCGCGTCGTCCCGGCTGAACTCCTTGCCGGCCCGCTCCACCATCTGTTTCAGCAGGTCGATCGCGGTGGTCCCGTCGGTGACGCTGTACGTCGCGGGGAAGAGGTAGCCCTCGGGGCTGCCCTTGGCGAAGTCCGGCAGACCCAGTTCGGCGCCCTGCTCCTGGGCGGTGCGCTGGGTGGTGCCCTCCGGCAGGCGCAGCTTGTGGTCGATGGCCACGTAGATCTGGTAGCCGCGCCAGCCCTCGGGGATGGTCAGGCCGTTGGCGTTGGCCGGGTCGATCAGCACGGTCAGCGCGGCCGCGGCCGACATCCGCTGCTTCAGGGTGTAGGTGCCGGGCTGGATCCGCCCGGCAGCCGCGGCGCTGCCCTTGGCCGCCCGGGTGAAGGCGAGCGAGCTGGCCACCACCCCGTTGCGGACCAGGGCGGACGCGATCTGGGACAGGCCCGCGCCCTCCGGCACCGAGACCTGGACGCTGCCGGTGCCCTGCCCCGCGTAGTCGGCGGCGGCCGGGGGTGTGCGCTGTCCCTGGAACCAGGTGTACCCGGCGAGGCCCGCCCCGCCGAACACCGCGACCAGGGCGAGCGCGGTGAGCGCGCAGGCCAGTCCGTTACGCCGTCGGTGCGGATCGGGTGCATCGGGGCGCATGCGGGGCGCGCCCGGCGGCCGGCCCTCCGGCTCCAGCACCGGCGCACCCAGGTGCCCGGGCGTGAGCCCCGGGTGGAAGTCCTGGTCGGTCATGGCTCGCGTCCCCTCGGCAGTGCCGAAACGTTCGAAGGGGTCCGTGCGGACGCGTCCGCACGGACCCCTCGACGGGACGTTAGATCAGGCCGGTCAGCCGACCGCCTCGACGCTCTCACCAGGCGGGTTCCCGCTCACCCGTTCGGACTCAAGGGCGGTCTGCAGGATCACCACCGCGGCGGCCTGGTCGACCACCGAGCGGCCCTTCTTCGCCTTGACGCCCGAGGCGCGCAGCCCGTGGGTGGCGGTGACGGTCGACATCCGCTCGTCGACCAGCCGGACCGGCACCGGGTACAGCCGGTTGGCCAGCCGCGTCGCGTAGGCGCGGACCTTCTCCGCCGCCGGGCCCTCCTTGCCGCTCAGCGAGCGGGGCAGCCCGACGATCACCTCCACCGCGTCGTACTCCTCGACGATGGCGGCGATCCTGGCCTGCGACTTCACCCCGGCCGGAACGGTCTCCACGGGCGTGGCGAGCACCCCGTCGGGGTCGCAGGACGCGACCCCGATCCGGGCGTCACCGACGTCGACGGCGATCCGCCGCCCCCGTCGGAAGGGCCGCTCCACCTGAGGCTCCTCGACCATCAGCTGGCGCGCTCCGCGACCAGGCCGCGCACCGCGGCGACGGCCTCGCCGACCGCGGCCGGGTTGGAGCCGCCGCCCTGGGCGACGTCGTCCTTGCCGCCACCGCCGCCGCCGAGGGTCTTGGCGGCGACCCGGACCAGCTCGCCGGCCTTGATGCCGCGGGCGCGGGCGTCCTCGTTGGTGGCGATCACGGTCAGCGGGCGGTCGTTCGCCACGGTGAAGGCGGCGACCACGGCCGGGCGCGAGCCGAGGCGGCCTCGCACGTCCAGCACCAGCTTGCGCAGCTCGTCCGCGCCCACGCCGTCGGCGACCTGCGCGGCGACCACCGAGATGCCGTGCACGTCCTCGGCCGAGTCGGCCAGACCCGCCGCGGCGGCCAGCACCTTCTCGGCGCGGAAGCGCTCGATCTCCTTCTCGGCGTCCTTGAGCTTGGCGAGCATGCCCGAGATCTTCTCCGGCAGCTCCTCCGGGCGCCCCTTGACCAGCTCGGTCAGCTGGGAGACCACGGTGTGCTCGCGGGCCAGGAACTTGTACGCGTCGACGCCGACCAGCGCCTCGACGCGACGCACGCCGGAGCCGATCGAGGACTCGCCGAGCAGCTTGACCAGGCCCAGCTGGGCGGTGTTGCCGACGTGCGTGCCACCGCACAGCTCCTTGGAGAAGTCACCGATGGTGACGACCCGGACCTCGTCGCCGTACTTCTCGCCGAACATCGCGATGGCGCCGGCCTTGCGGGCCTGATCCATCGTCATGACCTCGGCGGTGACGTCGAGTTCGCGACCCAGCACGTCGTTGATCTTCTGCTCGACGTCGACCAGCACGGTGCCCGGGACGGCGGCGGGCGAGCCGAAGTCGAAGCGGAAGCGGCCGGGGGCGTTCTCGGAACCGGCCTGGGCGGCCGTCGGGCCGAGCGCGTCACGCAGCGCCTGGTGGGTCAGATGGGTGGCCGAGTGGGCGCGGGCGATCGCCCGGCGGCGCTCGGTGTCGATCGTGGCGTACGCCGAGGCGCCGAGCACGACCTCGCCGAACAGCACCCCGCCGGAGTGCACGATGACACCCGGGACGGGCTGCTGCACGTCGCGGATCTCCACCACCGCGCCGGACTCCAGCCGGATCCGGCCGTGGTCGGCGAGCTGGCCGCCGCCCTCGGCGTAGAACGGGGTGCGGTCGAGGATGATCTCGACCTCGTCGCCCTCGGAGGCGGCCGGCGCCGGAACGCCGTCCACCAGCAGGCCGACGACGCTGGCCTCGCCCTCGGTGAGGTTGTAGCCGGTGAAGACGCTCGCGCCGGACTTGTCGGCGACCTCGCGGTACGCGGCGACGTCGGCGTGGCCCATCTTCTTGGCCTTGGCGTCCGCCTTGGCGCGGTTGCGCTGCTCCTGCATCAGACGGCGGAAGCCGGCCTCGTCCACCTGGAGGCCCTGCTCCTCGGCCATCTCCAGGGTGAGGTCGATCGGGAAGCCGTAGGTGTCGTGCAGCTTGAAGGCCTGGTCCCCGGAGAGGACCGCGCCGCCGGCCTGCTTGGTCTCGGTGACCGCGGCGTCCAGCAGGCTGGTGCCGGCCTTGAGGGTCTGCAGGAAGGCCGCCTCCTCGCCGACGACGACCGTCTCGATGCGCTTGCGGTCGCTCTCCAGCTCCGGGTACTGCGGAGCCATCGCCTTGATGGCGATGTCGGTGAGGTCCTTGGCCACCACGCCGGTGGCGCCCAGCAGGCGCATGTTGCGGATGGCGCGGCGCAGGATGCGGCGCAGCACGTAGCCGCGGCCCTCGTTGCCGGGGGTGACGCCGTCGCCGATCAGCATCAGCGCGGTGCGGATGTGGTCGGTGACCACGCGCAGCGAGACGTCCGACTTGTGGTCGGCGCCGTAGGTGTGGCCGGTGAGCTCGGCGGCGCGGTCGAGGATCATCCGACTGGTGTCGATCTCGAAGAGGTTGTCGACGCCCTGGAGGATGGCGGCGAGGCGCTCCAGGCCGAGGCCGGTGTCGATGTTCTTGCTCGGCAGGTCGCCGAGGATCTCGAAGCCGTCCTTGCCGTCGCCGTGGCCGCGCTCGTACTGCATGAAGACCAGGTTCCAGATCTCCAGGTAGCGCTCGCCGTTGACGGCCGGGCCGCCCTCCTCGCCGTACGCGGAGCCGCGGTCGTAGTTGATCTCCGAGCACGGGCCGCAGGGGCCGGGGACGCCCATCGACCAGAAGTTGTCCTTCATGCCGAGGCGCTGGATGCGCTCGGACGGGACGCCGATGACGTCACGCCAGATCAGCTCGGCCTCGTCGTCGTCCTGGTAGACGGTGATCCAGAGCTTCTCCTTCTCCAGGCCGTAGCCACCGTCCGCGACGGAGCTGGTGAGCAGCTCCCACGCGAACTTGATGGCGCCTTCCTTGAAGTAGTCGCCGAAGGAGAAGTTGCCGCACATCTGGAAGAAGGAGCCGTGCCGGGTGGTCTTCCCGACCTCCTCGATGTCCAGGGTGCGCACGCACTTCTGGACGCTGGTGGCGCGCGAGAACTGCGGCTTGACCTCGCCCAGGAAGTAGGGCTTGAACGGCACCATGCCGGCGTTGACCAGCAGCAGGGTGGGGTCGTCGGCGACCAGGGACGCCGACGGAACGACGGTGTGGCCGCGCTCCTCGAAGAAGCGCAGCCAGCGGCGGCGGATCTCAGCCGACTCCATTATTGGTCCTTCCGGTTCGGGGTGCCGCCCCGCTGCGGCAGGGCGCGGCGGGGCGTTTCTTCAATGGCTCGGGTGGTGGTGCGGGCCCCACGGGATACGGGGCGGGGGCCGGACGGGGGCAGGGCGGCGGCCGGGCTGCCGGGCGCCGCCGAGATAGCTCGGTACTGCGGCTCGCCGCGCAGGACCCGGCGGGTGCTCCCGGGCTCGACGACGGCGGTGCCGTGCAGTCCGAGGTCGTCCTTCAGCTGCTCCTCGCGCTCGGCCATGCCGGCCCGCACGTCCTGGGCGAACTGCTTGGCCAGGTCGCCCAGGTGCAGCGCACCGCGCGTGGCGGTGCCGGAGAGGCTGTCCGGGGTGAGCCGGTGCACGGCCTCGTTGGCCTTGTTCATGGCCCACACGGTCGCACCGGCGCCGACCGCCATCCAGAAGACGCGTCGCACCATGCCGTCAGCCCCTCACCGCGCGCCGGACCCGGGAGAACAGGCCGTTCCTGGGCGCGGTCGCGGCGCGCACCTCGGCCCGGATCAGCCGGGCCAGCTCCTCGCGCTCGCCGCTCTGCGACGGCACGGACGGCTGGCCGCCCTGCTGCTTGGCGACGGCCTTGCGGACGCCGTAACTGAAGGCCGCGACCTTCACCAGCGGCCCGCCCAGGGTGGCGGCGACGGTGGAGGAGAGCGCGTTGGCGTTGGCGGCGGCGTCCTGCACGTTGGCGGTGATCTCGTCCACCCGCTCCAGCTGCTGGTTGGCACTGCGCACGGCGGCGCCCGCGTCGCTCAGCAGCGGGACGGCCTGCTCGGTGACGGCGGAGACGAGGACAGTGGCCTCCTTCAGCACTCGCGAGAGGCGGACCAGCACCACGGCGAGCAGGGTGACCAGGACCGCCCAGAACACGGCGACGAGCAACCCGGCCAGCTCTCCCACGGACACCTTTGCGCGCTCCCTCGCCTTGCTGTTCTCCAAACGGAACCCTATCGCGCCCACGCCCGGTTTCCGGACCGGGTTGTCGCCGGGCCCCGGGGTCCGCCGTCGCGTCGGCCCCCGGCCGAACCGGTCGGATGTGCGAACCGCGCGCGTAACCTACCGGCCGGTCACCTCGTTCTGCCAGGCGGGCCGTCGCCCGTACGGCCCGACGAACGTCCGGGCCCCGACGGTCCGGGCCAGGAACACGGGGAGCAGCGCTTGGCCGGCGACTGGAGAGCACAGTCCGGGGAACCCGCGGCGCGGCCGCGCGAGCCGGAGCCCGGTCGGCTGCCGGCCGAGGTGACGGGCTTCGTCGGGCGGCAGCGGGAGCTGGCCGAGCTGGCGGGCCTGCTGGCCGGCGCCCGGCTGGTGACGGTGACCGGGCCGGGCGGGGTGGGCAAGAGCCGACTGGCCCTGCGCGCCGCCGCCCGGGCGGCCGGCGCCTTCCCGGACGGCACCTGGCTGGTCGAGCTGGCCCCGGTGCAGGACCCGCTGCTGCTCGGCCGCGCGGTGCTGGAGGCGCTGCGGCTGACCGACGGCACCGCCCGCCCGCCGCTCGACCTGCTCACCGAGCGGCTGTCCGGCCGGTGCACGCTGCTGGTGCTGGACGGCTGCGAGCACCTGGTGCAGGCCTGCGCCGAACTGGCGGACGCGCTGCTGCGGGCGCTGCCCAGCCTCCGGGTGCTGACCACCAGCCGCGCCGCGCTGCGGGCCTCGGGCGAGCACCTGCTCACCCTGGCCCCGCTGCCGGTCGACCCGCGGCCGAGCGATCCGGGCGGTCCGAGCGATCCGGGCGGACTGCCGGACGCGGTGCGGCTGTTCGCCGAGCGGGCCCGGGCGGTGCTGCCCTCCTTCGCGCTGACCGAGGCCGACGCCGAGGCGGTGAGCCTGCTCTGCCGCCGTCTGGACGGCCTCCCGCTGGCGGTGGAGCTGGCGGCCGGGCGGCTGCGCGCGCTGTCGGTGGAGCAGATCACCGCCCGGCTGGACGACCGGTTCCGGCTGCTCACCGGCGGCTCCCGGACGGCCCTGCCGCGGCACCGGGCGCTGCGCACCACGATCGGTTGGAGCCATGAGCTCTGCACCGTGCAGGAACGTTTACTCTGGGCCCGCCTGTCGGTCTTCGCCGGCAGTTTCGACCTGGAGGCCGCCGAGTACGTCTGCGCCGGTGACGGCCTGGAGGCCGAGGACGTGCTCGACCTGCTCGACGAACTGGTCGGCAAGTCCGTGGTGCTGGGCGAGGACAGCGCCTTCGGCGTCCGCTTCCGGCTGCTGGACACCCTGCGCGACTACGGCGGCCAGTGGCTGCGGGCCGCCGGCCAGGAGCAGCGGCTGCTGCGCCGCCACCGCGACTGGTACCTGGGCGTGGCCACCTGGGGCGAGGTCGAGTGGTTCGGGCCCCGGCAGGCCGAGACCGCCGAGCGCACCGAACTCGCCCACCCCAACCTCCGCGCGGCGCTGGAGTTCTGCCTCGCCGAGCCCGGCGAGGAGCAGATCGCCCTGCTGCTGGCGGGCACGCTGTGGTTCTACTGGGTCGGCTGCGGCCACCTCGGCGAGGGGCGGCACTGGCTGGACCGCGCGCTCGCCCTGGACCGCGAGCCGACCGAGGCCCGCGCCAAGGCCCTCTGGGTGACCGGCCATCTGGCCACCCTGCAAGGCGACCTGGAGACGGCCCGCCCGGCACTGGAGGAGTGCCGCCGCCAGGCCCTGGACACCGGCGACGACCGGGCGCTGGCCTACGCCGTCCACCGGCAGGGCAGCGCGGCCCTGATCGGCGACGAGCCGGACCGCGCCGCCGAGCTGTTCGAGGAGGCGCTCTGGCACTACCGGACGATCGGCGAGCTCAACAGCAACGTCGTGCTGGCCATGGTCGAGCTGGGCCTCGCGTACCTCTTCCAGGGGGATCCGGAGAGCGGGGAGCTCTGGTTCGGCCAGGCCCGCGAGCTGTGCGAGGAGCACGGCGAGCAGTGGGCGTACGCGTACGTGCTGTACGCGATGGCGTACGCGCACTGGATGGACGGCGCAGTCCGGGCGGCCCGCGCCCTGGCCCGGGAGGGCCTGCGGCTGAACCACCTGTTCCACGACCTGCTGGGCATCGCGCTGGCGATCGACCTGCTGGCGCTGCTGGAGACCGAGCCGGGCGCGCCGGGCGACCTGGGCGGGGCCCGGGTGCTGCAGGGCGCCGCGCACCGGATCTGGGGCGCGGTCGGCCTGCCCTTCCTGGGCTCGCGGTCCTTCTTCGGCCCGCACCAGGAGTGCGCGGAGCGGGCCCGGGCGGGGCTGACCGCGCAGGAGTACGAGCGGTGCTACCAGGCCGGGGCCCGGCTCGACCTGGACGCGGCGGTCTCCCGGGCGCTGGGCGGCAGCGGGCCGGCGGGCGGCCCGGAGCCCGGGTCCGGGCCCTGCTCGGTGCCGTCCGCACCGACGCCCGCACCGGCCAGGAATAGCTGAAACTTGCCGATTGCTTGAGGAGGCAAGGAACCACCCGGAAGGAGCACCCCGTGGCCGTGACCACCGCCGCCGACGAGTACCGCCTCGCGACGTTCCACTTCGAGTCCAAGGCCTACGCCGACGCCGCCCGCATGCTGGAGGGCGTGCTGGCCGAGGAACCGGCCAACCTCTCGGTCCGGCTGCTGCTGGCCCGCAGCTACTACCACTCCGCCCAACTCGGGCGCGCCGAAGCCGAGTTGCTCCGGATCCTGGACACCGACCCGGCCGAGGACTACGCCCGGCTGATGCTCGGCCGCACCCTGGAGCGCCAGGGCCGCGCCGAGGAGGCCCGCCCGCACCTGCGGCTGGCCGCGGCGATGACCGGCGAGAACCGCTAGGTCCTGTCCGGCCGGCACCAGGAGCTGCCACCGGAAAAGGGGCGAGCCCCCGCCGCCTCGAAAGGCGACGGGGGCTCGCTGAGGTACCGCAGATGCGGAACCGCCGCGGGTCAGCGCGAGTAGTACTCGACCACCAGCTGCTCGTCACAGATCACCGGGACCTCCTTGCGCTGCGGCGCACGGTCCAGGCGGAAGGCCAGGGCCTTCAGGTTGACCTCGAGGTACTTCGGGGTCTGGCCCTCGCCCGCGTAGCCACCCTCACGGGCGACCTGGAACGGGACCTTCTCCTTGCTGCGCTCGCGGACGGTCACCACGAAGCCCGGCTTCATCTGGTACGACGGCTTGTTGACCTTGCCACCGTTGACCTCGATGTGGCCGTGGACGACCATCTGGCGGGCCTGGTAGATGGTGCGGGCAATGCCCGAACGCAGCACCAGCGAGTCCAGACGGGTCTCCAGCTCGGCGACGAGCGCCTCACCGGTCTTGCCCTCGGCCTTCTTCGCGCGGTCGAACGCGCGCGCCATCTGCTTCTCGCTCAGGTCGTACTGGGCGCGCAGACGCTGCTTCTCGAGCAGACGGACCTTGTAGTCCGAGTTCTGCTTGCGACCACGGCCGTGCTGGCCGGGCGGGTACGGGCGGGCCTCGAAGTACTTGACGGACTTCGGGGTCAGCGGCACGCCGAGCGCACGCGCGATCTTGACCTTGGGACGCTTCTGGTTCGCCATGAACCAAACCTTCCTTGCTTACGAATACGGCTTCACCAGGTGTTGACGGAGGTCGCATCTCGCGACCCGGAGACAACCCATCGCCGAGGCGATGCGGTCAGCCGCTCTCCGGAGCCGGGCACAAAAGTGCTGGTCACACGGAACAGCCCGGAAACCCGGGCCGTCCGCGACACCGAAACGGTGCGCGACGCTCCTGGTGCGGGCCTCCCGGAGGAGGCCTACGGCCGATGCCCCGCTGGTGTGGCCGGTCGGTGGGGTCTCCCCCGCCGCCGTCCCGGGACGTGGCACTCCGACCGATTGTACCGGGTGCTCGACCGCCCCTTCTCACTCGCCCCTGAGCCGGCCCCGCGTCCACTCCACGACGTCCGCGTAGCGGGCCTCGCCGCCGCGCCGGGTCGGCTGGTAGTAGTCCTTGCCGTGCACCGCGTCCGGCGCGTACTGCTGGGCCGCGATGCCCTCCGGCAGGTCGTGCGGGTACTGGTAGCCCCGGCCGTGGCCGAGCTTGCCCGCGCCGCCGTAGTGCGCGTCCCGCAGGTGCGGCGGCACCGCGCCCGCGAGCCCCTGCCGGACGTCCGCCAGCGCCGCGTCGATCGCCAGGTAGGCCGCGTTGGACTTGGGCGCCAGGGCCAGCGCGATCGCCGCCTGGGAGAGGATGATCCGCGCCTCCGGGAAGCCGATCAGGGCCACCGCCTGGGCCGCCGCGACCGCCGTCTGGAGCGCCGTCGGGTCGGCCAGGCCGACGTCCTCGCTGGCCGAGATCATCAGCCGGCGGGCGATGAACCGCGGGTCCTCCCCCGCCTCGATCATCCGGGCCAGGTAGTGCAGGGTGGCGTCCACGTCGCTGCCCCGGATCGACTTGATCAGCGCGCTCGCCACGTCGTAGTGCTGGTCGCCGTCCTTGTCGTAGCGCACCGCCGCCTGGTTGACGGCCGTCTCCGTGGTGGCCAGCGTGATGCTCGCCTCGCCCTTCTCCAGCGCCGCCCCGGCCGCGGCCTCCAGCGTGGTGAGCGCCCGCCGGGCGTCACCGCCGGCGAGGCGCACCAGGTGGTCCTCGGCCTCCGCCGTCAGGTCCAACGCGCCCCCCAGGCCGCGTTCGTCGGCCACCGCGCGGCGCAGCAGGGCGCGGACGTCCTCGTCGGTCAGCGACTCCAGGGTGAGCAGCAGCGAGCGGGACAGCAGCGGGGAGATCACCGAGAAGTACGGGTTCTCCGTGGTCGCCGCGATCAGGGTGACCCAGCGGTTCTCCACGGCCGGCAGCAGCGAGTCCTGCTGGGCCTTGGAGAAGCGGTGGATCTCGTCCAGGAACAGCACCGTCTCCCGGCCGGACATGCCGACCGCCCGCCGGGCGCCGTCGATCACCGCCCGGACCTCCTTGACCCCGGCGGTGATCGCGGACAGCTCGACGAAGCGGCCCTCCACGGCCTGGCTGATCACGTGCGCGAGGGTGGTCTTGCCGGTGCCGGGCGGGCCCCAGAGGATCACCGAGCTGGTCGCCGCCGGCCCGCGCGAGCCCGAGACCAGCCGCCGCAGCGGCGACCCGGGCTTCAGCAGCTGCCGCTGCCCGGCCACCTCGTCCAGGGTGCGCGGACGCATCCGTACGGCCAGCGGCGCCCGGCCGGGCTCCCTGCTCTGGCGTTCCTCGGCGGCGGCGGTGAAGAGGTCCGGTTCGTCCACACCGGAAGCCTATGCGAGGCCGCCGACACACCCGCCGGAGCGAGCCGGCCTCATCGCGCCCGGGCCGCCCGCCGATCGAGGCGGGCCGCGTGGTCCGGGACGTACTTCTGCAGGTCGCGCGGGGGCCGCTGGTAGCCGCGCGGGGCCGGGCGGGGCGGCAGGTCGATCTGCGGGGCGGTGATCTCGCGGTACGGCACGGTGGAGAGCAGGTGGGCGATCATGTTGATCCGGGCCCGCCGCTTGTCGTCGCTCTCCACCACGTGCCAGGGCGAGTCCGGGGTGTCGGTGTAGACGAACATCTCGTCCTTGGCCCGCGAGTAGTCCTCCCAACGGGTGATCGACTCGACGTCCATCGGGGAGAGCTTCCAACGCTTCATCGGATCCTCCAGCCGGTCCCGGAAGCGCCGTTCCTGCTCGGTGTCGCTCACCGAGAACCAGTACTTGCGCAGCAGGACGCCCTCCTCGATCAGCATCCGCTCGAAGGTCGGGCACTGGTGCAGGAACTGCCAGTACTGCTCGTCCGTGCAGAAGCCCATGACCCGCTCGACGCCGGCCCGGTTGTACCAGCTGCGGTCGAACAGCACGATCTCCCCCGCGGCCGGCAGCTGCTCGACGTACCGCTGGAAGTACCACTGGGTCTTCTGCCGCTCGGTCGGGGTCGGCAGCGCCACGACCCGGGCGATGCGCGGGTTCAGGTACTCCGTCACCCGCTTGATCGCGCCGCCCTTGCCGGCGGCGTCGCGCCCCTCGAAGACCACCACCAGCCGGGCGCCCTCGACCCGCACCCACTCCTGGAGCTTCACCAGTTCCTGCTGGAGCCGCAGCAGTTCCCGCTCGTACGGCTTCCTCGCGAGTCGTTCCGGCTTCGCGGTCCGCTGCTCCTCGGCCACCTGGGGTCCTCCGTCCGGCTGCTGCTGATGAGCACTCACCGTAGGCGCTGGAGGCCGCCCCCGCAGGTCGGCGGACGGGTGGGCGGCAGCGGCGGCCCCCTGAACCGCCGCTGCCGCGCTCCCCCGTCCGGTCGGCGTGAACGCCGAACGACCAACCTTGACCCACACCTGCCGGACGGGTCCAATATCCGGTTCCATAACCTTGGGGCATGGATGTCGACACCCGCCTGCTGCGCAGCTTCGCCGCGGTCTGCGAGGAGGGTCAGCTGACCGCCGCCGCGGCCCGGCTGTTCGTCTCCCAGCCGACGCTCACCAAGCAGATCCGCCAGCTGGAATCGCTGCTCGGGGTCGCGCTGTTCGAGCGCTCGCGGCGCGGCATGGCGCCCACCCCGGCCGGGCGGGCGCTGGCGGACTACGCCGGGGCGATGCTGGCCGGCTGGGAGGACGCGCTGCGTGCCACCCGGGCGGCCGCCGCCGAGCAGGGCTCGGTGCTGCGCGTGGGGTTCGAGGGCGGCATCATCAACCTGATGACCCGCAGCACCGTCGCCGACTTCGCCCGGCGGATGCCCGGCTGGCAGGTGGAGCTGCGGCAGAACAACTGGTTCGACCCGACCTCGGGCCTGGCCACCGGCGAGATCGACCTGACGCTCTGGCACGGCCCGGCGTGGCTGGTCGAGCACTACAACGTCGCCGTGCTCGGCGAGGAGGCGCGGGTCGTGGCGCTGCCGACCGGGCACCGGCTGGCGGACCGGGCCGAGCTGTCCGTCGAGGACCTGCTGGACGAGCCGTTCGTGGCGATACCGCACGAGGCCGGGCACTGGCGCGAGTACTGGCTGGCGGGCCGGGAGCGGGACGGGCGTCCGGTGCGGATCGGCGCGGTGGCGCACAACACCGACGAGTGGCTGGCCGCGGTGGTGTGCGGTCAGGGCGTCGGCTTCGCACCGGAGACGATGAGCCGGCTGGCCGTACGGGATGACGTCGCGTACCGGCCGGTGCGGGGGCTCAGCCCGAGCCTGGTCGGGCTGTACTGGCCGAAGGACCGCGAACTCACGCCGGCGATGGCCGCGTTCGTGCGCAGCTGCCGGGTCACGGTCCCCTTCGGCCGGCTGGGATCGTCGGGTGGGACGGAGCCCCGGGTGGGAACGTCGGGTGGAACGGAGCCCCGGGTGGGAACGTCGGGTGGGACGGAGCCCCGGGTGGGAACGCGGTCGGTGGAGCCGACCTGACGGTCTACACCGCCACGAAGGCCTCGGGGTAGCGGCAGAGCCCGCGCGGAGCGCCGTCGTACCCGGGCAGCGGCAGCGCCTGGAAGTAGGCGTCCGGCACCTCGAACGGCCCGCTGACCTCGTGCCGACCGGCCGCGCTGAAGCCGAACCGCCCGTAGTACTCCGGGTCGCCGAGGACGACCACGAGCTTCTCCCCCGCCTCCTCGGCCGCCGACAGCGCGGCCCGGACGACGAGTTCGCCGACGCCCTTGCGCTGCCACTCGGGCGCGACGGCGACCGGCGCGAGCGCGAGGCCCGCGCCGTCCTCGCCGACCCGCAGCCGGGTCAGCAGCGCGTGCCCGATCACCAGCCCGGTCTCGTCGACCGCGACCAGCGACAGCCCGGGCAGCCAGGCCGGATCGCGGCGCAGTGCGTCGACCAGGTCCGCCTCGTCGGGGCCGGGGAACGCGGCCATGTGGACGCGTCTGGTCGCCGGGGCGTCATCCGGACACTCGACCCTTGTGATCACCTGCATGAGTCAACCCTCCTTGTGTCACACGTCATTGTGGACCGGCCCCGGACGGTGGGTGGACCGTCCGGGGCCGTTGAAGGTTAGCGGATCCGGTGTCAGGCCTCGGACTTCGCGGCGTCCTCGCGCAGCTTCGGCTTGGCGTCCACGCCGGCCTCCCGGCGCTGGGCCGGGGTGATCGGGGTCGGGGCGCCGGTCAGCGGGTCACCGCCGGTGGACGTCTTCGGGAAGGCGATGACGTCGCGGATGGTGTCGTACCCGCCGAGCAGGGTGACGATGCGGTCGAGGCCGAAGGCGACGCCACCGTGCGGCGGCGGGCCGTAGTTGAAGGCGTCCAGCAGGAAGCCGAACTGCGAGGCCGCCTCCTCCTCGGAGAGGCCGATCGCGTCGAACGCCCGCTTCTGCACGTCGCGCTGGTGGATACGGATCGAACCGCCGCCCAGCTCCGAGCCGTTGAGGACCAGGTCGTAGGCGTTGGACAGGGCCGAGCCCGGGTCGGTGTCGAAGGTGGCGAGCGACTCGGCGGTCGGGGCGGTGAACGGGTGGTGCACCGCGTGCCAGCCCTGGAACTCGCCCTTGTCGTCCTCGATCGGCTCGAACATCGGGAAGTCGACGACCCAGAGGAAGGCCCACTGCGACGCGTCGATCAGCTCGCAGCGGCGGCCGATCTCCAGACGGGCGGCGCCCAGCAGCTCCTGCGAGGGGCGCTGCTTGCCGGCCGCGAAGAAGATCGCGTCGCCGTTCCTGGCACCCGCGGCGGCGGCCAGGCCGGCCAGGTGCTCCTCGGACAGGTTCTTGGCGACCGGGCCGCGCAGCTCGCCGGTCTCGGCGTCGATGACGACGTAGGCCAGGCCGCGGGCGCCGCGCGCCTTGGCCCAGTCCTGCCAGGCGTCGAGCGCCTTGCGGGGCTGCGAGGCGCCGCCGGGCATCACCACGGCGCCGACGTACGGGGCCTGGAAGACGCGGAACTCGGTGCCCTTGAAGTACTCGGTGAGGTCGGTGAGTTCCTGTCCGAAGCGGACGTCCGGCTTGTCGGAGCCGTAGCGGGCCATGGCGTCCGCGTAGGTCATCCGGGGCAGCGGGTTGGGGAGCTCGTAGCCGTGCACCTCGCGCCAGATCGAGCCGACGATCTTCTCGCCGAGGGCCAGGATGTCCTCCTGGTCGACGAACGAGGCCTCGATGTCGAGCTGGGTGAACTCCGGCTGCCGGTCGGCGCGGAAGTCCTCGTCGCGGAAGCAGCGGGCGATCTGGTAGTAGCGCTCCATGCCGGCCACCATCAGCAGCTGCTTGAACAGCTGGGGCGACTGCGGCAGCGCGTACCAGTGGCCGGGCTGCAGGCGGACCGGGACGAGGAAGTCGCGGGCGCCCTCGGGGGTGGAGCGGGTGAGGTACGGCGTCTCGATGTCGAGGTAGTCGTTCTCCTCCATCACCCGGCGGATGATGTTGTTGACCTTCGAGCGCAGCCGCAGGCCCTTGGCCGGGCCCTCGCGGCGCAGGTCCAGGTAGCGGTAGCGCAGCCGGACCTCCTCGTTGACCGTGCCCGGCTCGTACTCGGCGACCGGGAAGGGCAGCGGGGCGGCCTCGGAGAGGACCTCGATCTCGCTGACGACGACCTCGACCGCGCCGGTCGGGATGTCCGGGTTCTCGTTGCCGTCGGGGCGCACCCGGACGTCGCCGACGACCTTGACGCAGTACTCGGCGCGAAGGCCGTGCACCGAGTCGAGGTCGCGGACCACGATCTGCACGGTGCCGGAGGCGTCGCGCAGATCGATGAAGGCGACACCGCCGTGGTCGCGGCGGCGGGCGACCCAGCCGGCCAGGGTGACGGTGGTGCCTGCGTGCTCCGGGCGGAGCGTGCCCGCGTCGTGCGTGCGGATCACAGCTGCTTCTCCTTCAGGGTGGTGACGAGTGCGTCGAGGGCGACGGGGTTCTGCTCGCCGGTGGTCAGGTCCTTGAGCTGGACGACGCCGTCGGCGAGGTCCCGGTCCCCGGCCACGAGGGCGAAGCGGGCGCCGGACCGGTCGGCGGACTTCATGGCGTTCTTGATGCTCTTGACGCCGAAGGCGAGGTCGGTGGCGACGCCGGCCCGGCGCAGCTCGACCACCTTGGCGAACAGGACGTTCTTGGCCTCCTCGCCGAGCGCGACGGCGTACACGGAGGTCGCGGCGGGCAGGTCGAGGACGATGCCCTCGGCCTCCATCGCCAGGAAGGTGCGGTCCACGCCGAGGGCCCAGCCGACGGACGGCAGCGCCGGGCCGCCGATCATCTCGGACAGGCCGTCGTAGCGGCCGCCGCCGCCGATCGCGGACTGGGCGCCGAGGCCGTTGTGCACGAACTCGAAGGTGGTGCGGGTGTAGTAGTCCAGGCCGCGGACCAGCTTCGGGTCGTCGACGAAGGCCACGCCGTTCGCGGTGAGCAGCTCGCGGACCTTCTCGTCGTACGCCTTGCACTCCTCGCACAGGTAGTCGCGCAGCTTGGGCGCGTCGACCAGCTGGGCCTGCACCGACTCGCGCTTGTCGTCCAGGACGCGCAGCGGGTTGATGTCGGCGCGGCGGCGGGTGTCCTCGTCCAGGTCCAGGCCGGCGAGGAACTCGACCAGGGCGGCGCGGTAGACCGGGCGGCACTGCTTGTCGCCGAGGCTGTTGAGCAGCAGCGAGTAGTCGCGCACGCCCAGCGAGCGGAAGGCGTCGTCGGCGAGGATGATCAGCTCGGCGTCCAGGGCCGGGTCCTCGGCCCCGATCGCCTCGGCGCCGACCTGGGAGAACTGGCGGTAGCGGCCCTTCTGGGCGCGCTCGTAGCGGTAGTACGAGCCGGAGTACCAGAGCTTGACCGGCAGGTTGCCCTGCTTGTGCAGGTTGGCCTGGAGGGCGGCGCGCAGCACCGAGGCGGTGCCCTCCGGGCGCAGCGCGAGCTCGTCGCCGCCGCGGGTGGTGAGGTTGTACATCTCCTTGCTGACGATGTCGGTGGACTCGCCGACGCCGCGGGAGAAGAGCTTCACGTCCTCGAAGACCGGGGTCTCGACGTAGCCGTAGCCGGCCCGGCGGGCGGGCGCGGCGATGCGCTCGCGGATCGCCAGGAAGGTCGCGGAGCTGGGGGGCAGCAGGTCGTAGGTGCCCTTGGGGGCGGTGAAGGTGCTCAACTTCTCTTCCGTCACATTCCTCGTCGCGGGAAAGCCTGGGCGCCGGCCGCCCCTGCTGCCTGTCGGAGGTAGGGGTTGGTGGCGCGCTCGTGGCCGATGGTGGTCTGTCCGCCGTGGCCGGAGAGGACCACGGTGGTGTCGTCGAGGGGCAGGCACACCCGGGCCAGCGACCGCATGATCGCCTCGCTGTCCCCGCCCGGGAGGTCGGTACGCCCGATGGAGCCGGCGAACAGCAGGTCGCCCGAGAACAGCACCGGGGGGAGGTCCTCGGCACCGGGCGTCCGGAAGGTCACCGACCCCCCGGTATGGCCCGGGGCGTGGTCCACGGTGAGCTGCAGGCCGGCGAGCTCCAGCACGGCGCCGTCGGTGAGCTCGCGCACGTCGTCGGGCTCGCCGACGGTGAGCTCGCCCATCAGCTGGGTGCCCAGGGCGCGGCCGAGGGCCTTCTCCGGGTCGGACATCATGTACCGGTCCTCGGGGTGGATCCAGGCCGGGACGCCGCGGGCGCCGCAGACCGGGACCACCGAGGCCACGTGGTCGATGTGGCCGTGCGTGAGCACCACGGCGACGGGCTTGAGCCCGTGCTCGCGGACCACCTCCTCGACACCGCGCGCCGCCTGGTGGCCGGGATCGACGATGACGCACTCCTCGCCCGCCGCCGGGGCGACCAGGTAGCAGTTGGTGCCCCAGGCTCCAGCGGGGAATCCGGCGATGAACACGCGCGTCCTTCGTGATGCGGTCGGCAGTGGCGGCTACGGTCGCGGCGGCCGGGTCGGATGCAGCCACCAGTCATGCAGCAAACCAGTGAGGTAAAGGCAGCCTACCGGCGGTGCGGGTGCGGTTGCGAACCAGATAGGGGTGGCGCGCGCGGTTCGCACTGACAGGTTCACCGCGTTCTTACAGGCCCGGTCCCTACACTTGGCCGCCGATGGATGCGATGATCCGCTTCGGTACCCATCCACTTTCCCAGCACATCCGTAGGAGACACGGCCGGTGGTCAGCAGCGAACAGCGGCGGCGGCAGCTCGCCCGAGAGAAGTACGAGCGCCAGATGGAGCGGCGGGTCGCCGCGCGGTCCGCGCGCAGGCGCCGCAACACGATCCTGGGCGCCGCGCTCGCCGTCGTGGTGCTGGCCGGCGGCGGTGCGCTGGTCGGCACCGGCGCGTTCGGCTCGGACAAGGACAAGTCGGCTTCGGCCGCCTCCTCCGCCCAGGCCGCGCCGAGCCAGAGCGCCGAGCCGACCACCCCGACCCGCAAGCCGGTCGAGGGCTGCGCCGATCCGGCGCCGGGCGCGCCGAACGGCAAGCAGTGGCAGGCCGAGCCGGCCATGGCGATCGACGCGGGCGGCTCGTACACCGCGACGCTGGACACCAACTGCGGCAAGGTGACGCTCGCGCTCGACGCGGCCAAGGCCCCGCACACGGTGAACTCCTTCGTCTTCCTGGCCGGGGAGAAGTACTTCGACCACACCAAGTGCCACCGCCTCACCACCGACGGCATCTTCGTGCTCCAGTGCGGCGACCCGACCGCCAGCGCGACCGTCCCGGGCGGCACCGGCGGCCCCGGTTACAAGTTCGCGGACGAGAACCTGACCGGCGCGACCTACCCGGCGGGCACCGTGGCGATGGCCAACTCCGGCCCCGGCACGAACGGGAGCCAGTTCTTCCTGGTCTACAAGGACACCCAGCTGCCCCCGAACTACACCCCCTTCGGCAAGATCACCGGGGGCCTGGACGCGGTGCAGAAGATCGCCGCCGCGGGCACCCTGGAGGGTGCCCCGGACGGCCACCCGATGGCCGACGTCACCTTCAACTCGGTGACCACCGCGAAGAGTTGACATCTCCCGGGGCCGCCCGCAAGGGGCGCCCGAAGCGCCTCGGCGCGGCCCCGGCCCGAAATCGCCCGGCCCGGATGCGGACAGCACCGGGGCTGGTCGCCTATGTTGGCGTTGTATCAGGGTGCCCGCACCCGCCTGGCCGTCACCCTCGGCAGCAAGTCACGGCGGACGGGGACGGCGGACTCATCGGTCCGCCGCACATCAACTGTGGACGACGGACGCGCGCCGCCCCGGCGCGGGCGCGACGTCATGTGGAGGACGCGCTATGAGCAGCGACCCGTGGGGCCGTGTCGACGAGCAGGGCACGGTCTACGTCAGGACGGCCGACGGCGAACACGTCGTGGGTTCCTGGCAGGCCGGCTCGCCCGAGGAGGCCCTCGCCTACTTCGAGCGCAAGTACCAGGGCATCGAGGTGGAGATCGGCCTGCTGGAGAAGCGGGTGCGCACCACCGACCTGGCCGCCAAGGACGCCCAGGCCGCGCTGGACCACCTGCGCGCCCAGGTGACCGAGGGGCACGCGGTCGGCGACCTGGCCGCCCTGGCCAAGCGGCTGGACACGCTCGCCGGCGAGATCGAGAGCCGGCGCGAGGAGCGCAAGGCCGCCCGCGCCAAGGCCCAGGACGAGACCCGCACCGCCAAGGAGACGCTGGTCTCCGAGGCCGAGCAGCTCGCCGAGTCCACCCAGTGGCGGGAGGCCGGGGACCGGCTGCGCGCCCTGGTGGACACCTGGAAGGGCCTGCCCCGGCTGGACCGCAAGAGCGACGACGAGCTGTGGCACCGCTTCTCGCACGCCCGCTCGGTCTTCTCCAAGCACCGCAAGGCGCACTTCGCGACCCTGGACGCCGAGCGCGAGCAGGCCCGGCAGACCAAGGAGGCGCTGGTCGCCGAGGCCGAGGCGCTGTCCTCGTCCACCGAGTGGGGCGACACCGCGGCCGCCTACCGCGACCTGATGGCGCGCTGGAAGTCCGCCGGCCGGGCCCAGCGGGACATCGAGGACGAGCTGTGGGCGCGGTTCCGCGGCGCGCAGGACGTCTTCTTCCAGGCCCGTTCCGCGGTGTTCAGCGAGCGGGACGCCGAGCAGGTGGCCAACCAGAAGCTCAAGGAGGCACTGGCCACCGAGGCCGAGGCGATCCTGCCGATCACCGACCTGAAGGCCGCCAAGGCGGCGCTGCGCGAGGTCAACGAGCGCTGGGAGGCGATCGGGCACGTGCCGCGCGACGCCCGTCCGAAGCTGGACGGCCGGCTGAACACGGTCGAGCGGGCCATCCGCGAGGCCGAGGACGCCGAGTGGAGGCGCTCCAACCCGGAGGCCAAGGCGCGCGCCGCCGGCATGGTCGGCCTGTTCGAGGCGAAGGCCGACAAGATCCGGGCCGATCTGGACAAGGCCCGCGCCGCCGGCAACGCCGGCCGGATCGCCAAGCTGGAGAACGAGCTGGCCGGCGTGCAGACCCTGCTGGAGCAGGCGCACCGCAGCCAGGAGGAGTTCAGCGGCTGATCCGCCGAACGCGCGAGAGAGGGCCCCGGGATCTCCCGGGGCCCTCTCTCGCGCTCGGGGCGCTACTTGCGGGCCGAGGTGACGCGGTAGACGTCGTAGACGCCCTCGACACCGCGCACGGCCTTGAGCACGTGGCCGAGGTGTTTCGGGTCGCCCATCTCGAAGGTGAAGCGGCTCATCGCGACCCGGTCGCGGGAGGTCTGCACCGCCGCCGACAGGATGTTGACGTGCTGGTCTGAGAGCACCCGGGTGACGTCCGAGAGCAGCCGGGAGCGGTCCAGCGCCTCGACCTGGATGGCCACCAGGAACACCGAGGACTGGGTGGCGGCCCACTCGACGTCGATCATCCGCTCGGGCTGCTGGCTCAGCGACTCGACGTTGACGCAGTCGGCGCGGTGCACCGAGACGCCGTTGCCGCGGGTCACGAAGCCGACGATCGGGTCGCCCGGCACCGGGGTGCAGCAGCGGGACAGCTTGACCCAGACGTCCTCGACGCCCTTGACGATCACGCCCGGGTCGCCCTTGGCCCGGCGGCGCGCCGCCCGGCGGTTGTCGTGCGTCGGGGTCGCGGTCTCGGCGAGGTCCTCGGTGGCGCCCTCCTCGCCGCCGAGCGCCTGGACCAGCTTCTGCACGATGTTCTGCGCGGTGACGTGGCCCTCGCCGATCGCGGCGTAGAGCGAGGAGATGTCGGGGTAGCGCATCTCGTGGGCCAGGGTGACCAGCGAGTCGCCGGTCAGGATCCGCTGGATCGGCAGGCCCTGCTTGCGCATCGCCCGGACGATCGCCTCCTTGCCGTGCTCGATCGCCTCCTCGCGGCGCTCCTTGGAGAACCAGGCGCGGATCTTGTTGCGGGCGCGCGGCGACTTGACGAAGCCCAGCCAGTCCCGGGACGGTCCGGCGTTCTCCGCCTTGGAGGTGAACACCTCGACGGCGTCGCCGTTCTCCAGCGTCGACTCCAGCGGCACCAGCCGCCCGTTGACCCGGGCCCCTATCGTCCGGTAGCCCACCTCGGTGTGCACCGCGAAGGCGAAGTCGACCGGGGTCGCGCCGGCCGGCAGGGCTATCACGTCGCCCTTGGGCGTGAAGACGAAGACCTCGTTGCTGGCCAGGTCGAAGCGCAGCGACTCCAGGAACTCGCCCGGGTCGGCGGTCTCCTTCTGCCAGTCCAGCAGCTGCCGCAGCCAGGCCATCTCGTTGACGGCGCCGGCCTTGTCGTCCTTGCGGACCTGGGTCGGGGTGTCGGTGCGGACCTTGGACGCGCCGGCCACGGCGCGCTGCTTGTACTTCCAGTGCGCGGCGATGCCGTACTCGGCCCGGCGGTGCATGTCGAAGGTGCGGATCTGGAGTTCGACGGGCTTGCCGCCGGGGCCGATCACCGTCGTGTGCAGCGACTGGTACATGTTGAACTTGGGCATCGCGATGTAGTCCTTGAACCGCCCCGGCACCGGGTTCCACCGCGCGTGGATGGTGCCCAGCGCCGCGTAGCAGTCGCGGACGGTGTCGACCAGGACCCGGATGCCCACCAGGTCGTAGATCTCGGCGAAGTCCCGGCCCCGGACGATCATCTTCTGGTAGACCGAGTAGTAGTGCTTCGGCCGGCCGGTGACGGAGGCGGTGATCCGGGCGCCGCGCAGGTCCCCCTGGACCTGGTCGATGACGGTCGCCAGGTACTCGTCCCGCTTGGGGGCGCGCTCGGCGACCAGCCGGACGATCTCGTCGTACATCTTGGGGTAGAGGATCGCGAAGGCGAGGTCCTCCAGCTCCCACTTGATGGTGTTCATGCCCAGCCGGTGCGCCAGCGGGGCGTAGATCTCCAGCGTCTCGCGGGCCTTCTTCTCCTGCTTCTCCCGCTTGAGGTAGCGCATCGTGCGCATGTTGTGCAGGCGGTCGGCCAGCTTGATCACCAGGACCCGCGGGTCCTTGGCCATCGCGACGACCATCTTGCGGACGGTCTCGGCCTGCGCGGCCTCGCCGAACTTGACCCGGTCCAGCTTGGTGACGCCGTCCACCAGCAGCGCCACCGAGTCGCCGAAGTCCTTGCGCAGGGTCTCCAGGCCGTAGTCGGTGTCCTCGACGGTGTCGTGCAGCAGCCCGGCCATCAGGGTCGGGGCGTCCATCCCCAGCTCGGCCAGGATGGTGGCCACCGCCAGCGGGTGGGTGATGTACGGGTCGCCGCTCTTGCGCTTCTGCCCGCGGTGCCACTTCTCGGCGACGGCGTAGGCCCGCTCGATGTCCCGCAGCAGCGCCGGGTCGGCCTTCGGGTCGTTCGCCCGGATCGACCGGAACAGCGGCTCCAGCACGGGGTTGAGCACGCTGGAGCGCTGGCCGCCGAGGCGGGCCAGGCGGGCGCGCATGCCACCCGAGGAGGAGCCGCGCCCGGTGGGGCCGGTCGGTCGCGAGGAGGTCGGCGCCGGGCGTGCCGGGGTGGCCCCCGAGGGCGTGGGACGGTTGTCGGGGGCGGCCGCTTCTGCCGTGGGCACAACCTCGTCGGGCAAGGACTCTCCTCGGGGCACCGGGGCCGACCCCTGCCGCGGCCCGTACGGTCGGACGCAACCGGGAGGGGGTGAATCTTCATGGTACCGAGCCGGGCGCCCCGGCGTTCATCCACCCGGGCCGGAAACGGAAGGGCGGCGGTCGGATGATCCGACCGCCGCCCTTCGTTCAGGTCCCTCAGACCGTGACCAGCGTCTCCAGCGGGGCGCCGTTCAGGTGCCCGGACAGCCGTTCCCGGCCGTCCAGGAAGCCCAGCTCCATCAGCACCACGACGCCCACCAGCTCGGCGCCGGCCTCCTTCACCAGGTCCAGCGAGGCGCCGATGGTGCCACCGGTGGCCAGCACGTCGTCCACCACCAGCACCCGCTCACCGGGCGCGAAGGCGTCGCACTGCACCTCCAGCGTCGCCGAGCCGTACTCCAGCTCGTACGAGCGCCGGAACACCTCACCGGGCAGCTTGCCCTGCTTGCGGATCGGCACGAAGCCGAGCCCGGCCGCGAAGGCCGCCGGAGCCGCCAGCACGAAGCCGCGCGCCTCCAGGCCCACCACCTTGGTCGCCCCGAGCTCCCGCGCCCGGTCCGCCAGCGCCCTGGTGAGGGCGCCGAAGGCCTCGGCGTCGGCCAGCAGCGGCGCGATGTCCTTGAACAGCACACCCGGCTTCGGGTAGTCCGGGACGTCCCGGATCCGGCTGTTCAACAGATCGGCCAGTGCGGTGTCGGCGGTGGTCACGGCGTGTCCTTACGATCGGGTCGGTTCAGCGCTTGGTGGACGGACGGCCCTTGGCACGCGTGGTGCCGGCCGCCCGGCCGCGCTGACCGACCATACCCGCAGGCAGGTCCTCGTCCGCGATCTCCTCGTCCGCCGGCACCTCGCCGGCGGCCTTGGCAGCGGCCGCGGCCCGGTGCTGCAGGACCCGCTTGCGCAGCGCCTTCATCTCCGGCTGCTCCTCCTTGAGCTGCGCCAGCAGCGGAGTGGCGACGCAGATCGACGAGTAGGCACCGGCCGCGAGGCCGATGAACAGCGCCAGCGAGATGTCGTTCAGCGTGCCGGCACCCAGGAGGCCACCGCCGATGAACAGCAGCGCGGCGACCGGGAGCAGGGCGACCACGGTGGTGTTGAGCGAACGCACCAGGGTCTGGTTGAGGCCCGCGTTGGCCGCCTCGCTGTAGGTGAGCTTGTTCTGCTTGGTGAGGTCCTTGGTGTTCTCCTTCACGGTGTCGAAGACGACGACCGTGTCGTAGAGCGAGTACCCGAGGATGGTCAGGAAGCCGATCACCGTACCGGGGGTGACCTCGAAGCCCACCAGGGCGTACACGCCGATGGTGATCAGGAGGTCGTGGATGAGGGCGACCAGGGCCGCCACCGCCATCCGCCACTCGAAGGCGATCGCCAGGTAGACCGTCACCAGGACCATGAAGATGATCAGGCCGGTGAGCGCCTTCGAGGAGATCTGCTTGCCCCAGCTGGGGCCGATCACCTGGGCCTCGACGGTGTCCAGCGGCACGGCCAGCTTCTCGGAGAGCTGAGCGCGGATCTCGTCCGAGCTCTTCGGCTCCTCGGTGCTGACCTGGATGCGGATCTTGCCGTTGTCGGTCGACTGCACCAGCGGGTGCGAGGAGACGATCTTGTCGGACGTCTCCTGCGCCTGCGAGACGGTCAGCCCCGGCTTGGTCACGGTGTAGACCGAGCCGCCCTTGAACTCGATGCCCAGGTGCAGGCCCATCGCCAGACCGATCGCCGCGATCAGCACGATCACGCCGGAGATGGAGTACCAGAGCTTACGGCGCCCGACGAAGTCGAAGCTGACCTCGCCCTGGTAGAGCCGGTGTCCCAGATTGGAGAAGCGTGACACGGTGTCAGGCCTCCTTCACGGCGGCAGAGGAGGGGCTACGGCGACGGCTGCTGCGCAGCGGCGGGCGGGCGCCCAGCCGCTTCGGGTCCAGGCCGGACCACGGGTGACCGTTGGCGAAGAACTTGCGCCGGGCCAGCAGCGTGATCACCGGCTTGGTGAAGAGGAAGATCACCACGACGTCCAGCGCGGTGGTCAGCCCCAGGGTGAACGCGAAGCCCTGGACCTTGCCGACCGAGACCACGTAGAGCACGGCGGCACAGAGGAAGGACACGAAGTCCGACACCAGGATGGTGCGCCGGGCGCGCGGCCAGGCCCGCTGGACCGCCGGGCGCAGCGGGGCGCCCTCGCGGACCTCGTCGCGGATGCGCTCGAAGTAGACGATGAAGGAGTCGGCGGTGATGCCGATCGCGACGATCGCACCGCAGACCGCGGGCAGGTTCAGCGCGAAGCCGATCCCGGCGCCGAGCAGGCTCATGATCGAGTAGGTCAGGGCCGCCGAGACGAGCAGACCGGCGATCGAGACCAGGCCGAGGCCGCGGTAGTAGACCAGCGAGTAGAGCACCACCAGCAGCATGCCGATCACGCCTGCGACCAGACCGGCCATGAGCTGGTCGCCGCCGAGCGCCGGGGAGACGGTGGTGATCTCGCCCTTGCTGAATTCCAGCGGCAGGGCGCCGTAGCCCAGCACGTTGGACAGGTCCTGCGCCTCGGCCTGGCTGAAGCGGCCGGTGATCACGGCACTGCCGCCGGGGATCACGTTCTTGACCTCGGGGTGCGAGACGACCTGGTTGTCCAGCACGATCGCGAACTGGTTGTTCGGCGGGGCCTGGGTGGCGAGCTGGCCGGTGACCTTGGTGAAGGCGTCGGTGCCGGCGCCGTTGAACTGCAGCTGGACCTGCCAGCCGGCACCCGTCTGGGTGTCGAGGCTCGGCTGGGCCTTGGAGACGTCCGAGCCCTTCACGGCGACGGGGCCGAGGACGAGCTTCTCGTAGTAGCCGTTCTCGGGCTTCTGCGAGCAGGCGACGACGGCCTTGTCCTCGGGGCCGGTCTGGGCCGCGCGGGCCTCCGGCTTGGTGCAGTCGAGGTTGGTGAAGGCCGTGGCCAGCTCCGGCGGCACGGTGCCCTGGGTCATCGCGGCGCTGACGTCCGCGGCGCTGGGCGGGGTGGCGGGCGCGGACGGCGTGGTGGCGGCGCTCGGGGCGGTGCTCGCGCCCGTCGCGGCGGCGCTCGGGCTGGCGTCGGCGGCCAGCGCCTCACCGGCCGGGCGGCCCTGCTTGCTGCCGCTCGCGCTGGGCGTGCCGGACGCGCTCGCGCCGGCCGAGGCGGTGGACCCGGCGGACGGGGCCGCGCTCGGGGTGCCGGTGGCCGAGGGGGAGCCGGTGGGCGCCGGCGGCGTGAAGCCGCTGGGCGCCACCGCCAGGACCGGGCGGAAGAACAGCTTGGCGGTGGTACCCACCTGGTCCGCCGCGTTCTGCTGGTTGCCGCCCTTGGGGATGTTCACGATGATCGTGTTGTCGCCCTGGGTCTGCACCTCCGCCTCGGAGACACCCATGCCGTTGACGCGGCGCTCGATGATCCCGGTGGCGATGTCCATGTTGGACTTGGTGATCGCCTTGGGGTCTGTCGACTTCGCGGTCAGCGTGATGCTGGTGCCACCGGCGAGGTCGATTCCGAGCCGGGGCTTGGTGTGGCCCGTCCCGAACATGAGGGCGACCAGTCCGACGGTGACGACCAGGATGAGGGCCAGCGCCCGCCCTGGGTAGCCGTCGCGCGGGCGCGACTTGGGTGTTGCCACCTTGCTCGTTTCTCCCTGTCCATGCCACTCCCCCAACCGGACCCCCGTCCGGCTTGTGGCGGGACGGGGGCATGGCGGTTCTGCGGCCCTGAGGTCCTGTGGGCTCGCGGCACTGGGCCGCGCGGCCGGGCTGGTGCCCGACCGTACTACTTGCTCGCGGGAGCCCCGCCCTCGACGTCGCCCTTGGCGCCGCCGTCCTTGGTGAGCGTCAGCGGCTTGTCCTCGACCGGCTCGGCGTCGGCGTCCTCGGCCTCCGGCTCGGCCAGCTCGTCATCGGCGGGGCGGCCGTTGATGATCGCGTCGTACTCCTGGGGGTCCAGGACAGCGGCGATCGCGCTCTTGGTGAAGTGGGTGACCACGCCGGGCGCGATCTCCAGCTCGATGGTCTCCTCGTTGACCGCCTTCACCTGGGCGTACAGGCCGCCGATGGTGCGCACCCCCGCCCCTGGCTCCAGCGAGGTCTGCATCTGCTGCATCTGCGACTGGCGCTTCTTCTGCGACCGGAACATGAGCACGATCGCGATGATCGGGAGGAGAAGGATGATGAAGTTCACTGCAGCCAGGGTCCTTTACGGGCCGCCGACCGGCGGCCTGTGTGGTATTGGTCGGCCCGTCAGGTGAGCGGGGCGGTCCGGCGGAGTCTAGGCGACCCCGAACTGATCGGACAACGCCAAGCATCGCATCCTGCCGCCAAAAGTGGCGACCCTCCGCCTGCACAGTTTCCCCGGACTTCGCCCCCGGCTCGCACGCGGGCCACTCACCGGGGTGGCGCATCGGACGCCTCCCGGGAACCGGCGGGCGGCGATCACCCGTTCAGCCCTCGTCGGCCCGGAGGAGTTCGGATTGCGCGGGCACGGCGCCCCGGTTGGCCTGGACCGGCGGGGTCAGCCCGAGGTGCTGCCAGGCCGCCGCGGTGGCGATCCGGCCGCGCGGGGTCCGGGCGAGCAGGCCCTCGCGGACCAGGAAGGGCTCCGCCACCTCCTCGACCGTCTCGGACTCCTCCCCCACCGCGACCGCGAGAGTCGACAAACCGACCGGCCCGCCGCCGAACAGCCGCAGCAGCGCGGTCAGCACCGCGCGGTCCAGCCGGTCCAGACCGCGGGCGTCCACCTCGTAGACGTCCAGCGCCCGGGCGGCGATCTCCGCGGTGACCTGGCCGTCGTGCCGCACCTGCGCGAAGTCGCGGACCCGGCGCAGCAGCCGGTTGGCGATGCGCGGCGTCCCCCGCGAGCGGCCGGCGATCTCGGCGGCGCCGGCCGGGTCGATCTCCACGTCCAGCAGGGTGGCCGAGCGGCGCACCACCCGTTCGAGCTCGGCCGGGGCGTAGAACTCCATGTGCCCGGTGAAGCCGAAGCGGTCGCGCAGCGGGGGCGGCAGCAGGCCGGCCCGGGTGGTGGCGCCGACCAGGGTGAAGGGCGGCAGTTCCAGCGGGATGGCGGTGGCGCCCGGGCCCTTGCCGACGATCACGTCGACCCGGAAGTCCTCCATCGCCATGTAGAGCATCTCCTCGGCCGGACGGGACATCCGGTGGATCTCGTCGAGGAAGAGCACCTCGCCCTCGGCGAGCGAGGAGAGGATCGCCGCGAGGTCCCCCGCGTGCTGGATCGCCGGACCGGAGGTGATCCGGATCGGGGCGCCCAGCTCGGCGGCGATGATCATGGACAGGGTGGTCTTGCCCAGCCCGGGCGGCCCGCTGAGCAGCACGTGGTCGGGCGCGCTGCCGCGCTTGCGGGCCGCCTGGAGCACCAGGGACAGCTGCTCGCGCACCCGCTCCTGACCGATGAACTCGTCCAGCACCTTGGGGCGCAGCGCCGCCTCGACCGCCTGGTCCTCCCCGTCGGCGGCGGCCGTCACCAGCCGGTCGCCCGGGTCCGAGTCGTACGGACTCATCAGCACATGCTCCAAAGTCGACAAGAGGACAGATCGCCAGATGGCTTTAGCGGGATCGGTTGAGGCCGCGCAGGGCGAGCCGGAGCAGTGCGCCGACGTCCGGCGTCTGCTGGGCCTCCGCCTCGGGGGTGACGGCCACGACCGCCTCGTCCGCCTCGCGCGGAGCGTAGCCGAGACCGGTCAGCGCCGAGTGCAGCTGCTCGCTCCAGGGGGCCGGACCGCTCGCGATCGGCTTCTGCGCCGGCACCGCGCCGTGCGGGGCTCCCAGCTTGTCCTTGTACTCCAGCAGCAGCTTGGCGGCCTTCGCCTTCCCGATGCCGGGCACGGCCACCAGCGCCTTCTCGTCGCCGCCGGCCACCGCGGCCCGCAGCGCGTCGGGGCTGTGCACCCCGAGGATCGCCTGCGCCAGCTTCGGGCCGACGCCCGGCGCGGCCTGGAGGATCTCGAAGACGGCGCGCTCGTCGTCGTCCGCGAAGCCGAACAGGGTCAGCGAGTCCTCCCGGACCACCAGCGAGGTCGCGAGCCGGGCGGGCTCACCCAGCCGGAGCCCGGCCAGCGTGTTCGGCGTGCACTGCACGGCCATGCCGACCCCGCCGACCTCGACCACGGCGAGTCCGGAGGAGATGGCCGCCACGGGCCCTTGCACGAAGGCGATCACCGGCTGCTTCCTTTCAGGGGGGTGGCGCGGGCCGCCCGTACCGCGGCCTCCAGGCGGTTGACCGCCCTGCCGCGCCAGATGTGGCAGATGGCCAGCGCCAGCGCGTCGGCGGCGTCGGCGGGCTTGGGCGGGGCGTCCAGCCGCAGCAGGCGCTGCACCATGGCCGTGACCTGCGCCTTGTCGGCCCGGCCGGAGCCGGTGACGGCGGCCTTGACCTCGCTCGGGGTGTGCAGGGTGACCGGGATGCCGCGCCGGGTGGCGCAGAGCATCGCGACCGCGCTGGCCTGGGCGGTGCCCATCACCGTCCGGACGTTGTGCTGGGCGAACACCCGCTCGACGGCGACCAGCTCCGGCTCGTGCTCGTCGAGCCAGGCCTCCATGCCCTGCTCCACCAGCAGCAGCCGCCGCCCGATCTCGTCCTCGGCGGGGGTGCGCACCACGCCGACCCCGACCATCCGCAGCGGCCGCCCCGGCGCACCCTCGACCACGCCGATCCCGCACCTGGTCAGCCCCGGGTCCACGCCCAGTACCCGTACCACAGCCCCGCCTCTCGTTGGTCGCCGCCCGCCTCCGGGCGCTCCGGCCCGGGCACGCCCTCCGGCCCACGGCGGGCGACCTGCGAAGGCTACCGTCCGGGTCCGACAGCGCCCGCAAAGACACCGGCCCGGCGGTCGGAAGACCGCCGGGCCGGGGAGTGAGAACGATCACTCGGCGTCGAGCTGCGCACCGACCTCGTCGGAGATGTCGAAGTTGGCGAAGACGTTCTGCACGTCGTCGCTGTCCTCCAGCACGTCGATCAGCTTGAGGATCTTGCGGGCGCCGTCGACGTCCAGCTCGACCTGCATGCTCGGGAGGAAGTTGGCCTCGGCCGAGTCGTAGTCGACGCCGGCGTCCACCAGCGCGGTGCGCACGGCGACCATCTTGGCGGCCTCGGAGACGATCTCGAACGAGTCGCCGAGGTCGTTGATCTCCTCGGGCTCCTGGTCGAGGACGACCTCGAAGAGCTTGTCCTCGTCCACGCCGTCAGCCTTGGGGACGATCACGACGCCCTTGCGGGTGAACAGGTACGACACCGAGCCCGGGTCGGCCATCGAGCCGCCGTTGCGGGTCATCGCGACGCGCACGTCGGAGGCGGCGCGGTTGCGGTTGTCGGTGAGGCACTCGATCAGGACGGCGACGCCGTTCGGGCCGTAGCCCTCGTACATGATGGTCTGGTAGTCGGCGCCGCCGGCCTCCAGACCGCCACCGCGCTTGACGGCGCGGTTGATGTTGTCGATCGGGACCGAGCTCTTCTTCGCCTTCTGGATGGCGTCGTAGAGGGTCGGGTTGCCGGCCGGGTCGGGACCGCCGGTGCGCGCCGCCACCTCGATGTTCTTGATCATCTTGGCGAAGAGCTTGCCGCGCTTGGCGTCGATCACGGCCTTCTTGTGCTTGGTGGTAGCCCACTTAGAGTGGCCGGACATTCGCCAGCTCCTTTACGTCGCCAAAGGGAAATGAAACAGATGAGATCTTACCGGTGTCGTCACCGGAAAGGCGCACACGGTCAGCGCCGCCCCAGGTACTCCTCGACCATCGCGACGAAGTAGGCGTGCACGCGGTGGTCGCCGGTGAGCTCCGGGTGGAAGGAGGTCGCCAGCAGGTTGCCCTGGCGCACGGCCACGATCCGGCTCTCCGGACCGTCCGCGGCGGGCAGCTCGGCCAGCACCTCGACACCCGCGCCGACGCCCTCGACCCAGGGGGCCCGGATGAAGACGCCGTGCACCGGCGCGTCGCCCAGGCCCTCGAAGGCGACACCGGACTCGAAGGACTCGTTCTGGCGGCCGAAGGCGTTGCGGCGCACGGTCATGTCGATGCCGCCGACGGTCTCCTGGTCGTCCCGGCCGTCCAGGATCTTGTCGGCCAGCATGATCATTCCCGCGCAGGTGCCGTACACCGGCATCCCGGCGGCGACCCGCTCGCGCAGCGGGTCCATCACGCCGAACAGCAGCGCCAGCTTGGACATGGTGGTGGACTCCCCGCCGGGGATCACCAGCGCGTCGACCTCGGCCAGCTCCTCGGCACGGCGCACCGGGCGGGCGAGCGCGTCGGCCTCGGCCAGCGCGACCAGGTGCTCGCGGACGTCACCCTGGAGGGCGAGGACGCCGATGACTGGAGTGCTCACGGTCTTCAACCTCGTTAGATCGTTCTACGGATGTACGTGACGCGGCCCGCCGCGCGCCGAGGCGCTGCGACGGGCCGGCACAAGGGGCGACTACCAGCCGCGGTTGGCGTAGCGCTCGGTCTCCGGCAGGGTGTCGCAGTTGATGCCGACCATGGCCTCGCCGAGGTTGCGGGAGGCGTCCGCGATGATCTTCGGGTCATCGAAGAAGGTGGTGGCCTTCACGATGGCGGCGGCGCGCTTGGCCGGGTCGCCCGACTTGAAGATGCCCGAACCGACGAAGACGCCCTCGGCGCCGAGCTGGCGCATCAGCGCGGCGTCGGCCGGGGTGGCCACGCCACCGGCGGAGAACAGCACGACCGGCAGCTTGCCGAGCTCGGCGACCTCCTTGACGAGCTCGTACGGGGCGCGCAGCTCCTTGGCGGCGGCGTACAGCTCGTTGTTGTCGAAGCCGCGCAGCTTGGCGATCTCGTTCTTGATCTGGCGCAGGTGGCGGACGGCCTCGACGACGTTGCCGGTGCCGGCCTCGCCCTTCGAGCGGATCATGGCCGCGCCCTCGGCGATGCGGCGCAGGGCCTCGCCCAGGTTGGTGGCGCCACAGACGAAGGGGGTGGTGAAGGCCCACTTGTCGGAGTGGTTGACCTCGTCGGCCGGGGTCAGCACCTCGGACTCGTCGATGTAGTCGACGCCGAGCGACTGGAGGACCTGGGCCTCGACGAAGTGACCGATCCGCGACTTGGCCATCACCGGGATGGAGACCGCCTCGATGATCTCCTCGATCATGTTCGGGTCGGACATCCGGGCCACGCCGCCGTCCTTGCGGATGTCGGCCGGAACCCGCTCCAGCGCCATGACGGCCACCGCGCCGGCGTCCTCGGCGATCTTGGCCTGCTCGGCGTTGACCACGTCCATGATCACACCGCCCTTGAGCTGCTCGGCCATGCCGCGCTTCACCCGGGCGGTACCGATCTGCGGCTGGTCTGCGGTGGTGGGGGTGGTGGACACGTGAGACCTCACTCGAAGATGAACCAGTGCTATCGCCCTATGGTAGGCGGAACGGGTGACGCAACCATGCGCCACCAAGTCCAGCCCGGACGACGGGATGCGACAAACGGGCCGTATCCGAGCACAGCCTAGGCGGGTGCCCCTTCGGGCGTGAGCGCGGGCGGCGGGGCATCGTCCATCTCGAACGCCAGCGGGAACGGGGCCTTCCCCGCCAACCGGAAGTACCGCACCAGACGGTGTTCGCGCACCGCCCGCGCCGCCCGCACCGCGTCGTTGTGGAACCGGCGCGCCATCGGCGCCCGGCGCACCGCCGCCGTCAGGTCGCGCACCGCGTCCTCCCCGCCCGGCTCCGCCACCAGCGCCGCCACCTGCTCCGGCTCGGCGAAGACCGCCCGCAGCGCCAGGCTCAGCTGGCTCTCCGCCACCTCACGCTGGTCGTCCTCGGCCTGCCGGGCCGCGTGCGCCGCGTCCAGCAGCAGCAGCGAGGCCGCCGGGTCCAGCAGCGAGGACGTGGCCAGCTCCATCGCCACCGAGGCCCGACGGACCAGCTGCGCGTCCAACGCGGCCCGCGCCGCGTCGATCCTGGCGTGCAGCCGGTCCAACCGACCGGCCGTCCAACTCAGGTACATGCCGAAGAGCACCACGGCCACGCCGGCCCAGATCCAGGTAGTCACGGGGCGCAACGCTACCGGGTGTCACCGGCTCAGCCCTCCGCGCTCGCGCTCCGGTAGGACCCGCGGTCGATGTCGGAGACGTTCACCGCGGTGTGCAGCCGGGTGCCCGGCGCCGGCGCGACGTGCTCCGCCAGCAGCGCCAGCACGCCCTCGCTGAGCGCCGCCTTCGCCTCCGGCGTACGGCCCGGGAAGATCTGGAACTCGACGTACACCTGCGCGGCGGCCCCCTCGCCCTCCCCCACCACGAAGTCGTCGTTCTGCCGGAACAGCGTCTTGCACGCCTCCGGCTTCGCGTCGATCGTCCCCACCGCGAGCCGGTTGATCGCCACGCCCAGCGCCCGGCGGTCGAAGGAGCCGGCCAGGCTCGGCGAGTAGTCGACGGAGATCTGCGGCATCGGTGCCCCCATGCGTCGTGCCCGAATACGGTCGACCGACCCTAACGCCGCCGACACCCCGGAAAAGTCCCGGGCCCGCCGGCCTCAGTCCCGGGCCAGCCCGAACCGGCCGCGCCGGCCGCCGCGCACGTCCTCCTCGACCACCGCCGCGGCCCCCGCCGCCACCGTCTCGTACACCGCCAGGATGTCCGCGCCGACCGTCGACCAGTCGAACCGCCGCACGTACCGCGAGGCGGCCTTGCTCAGCTCCCCCAGCCGCCCCGGATCGCCCAGCAGCCGCAGCGCCGCAGCGGCCAGCGCGTCCGCGTCCTCCACCGGGAACAGCTCGCCCGCGTCCCCGCCGTCCAGCACCTGCTTGAACGCGTCCAGGTCGCTGGCCAGCACCGGGGCGCCCGCCGACATCGCCTCGACCAGGATGATCCCGAAGCTCTCGCCACCGGTGTTCGGCGCCACGTACAGGTCCACGCTGCGCAGCAGCCGGGCCTTGTCGCGGTCGCTCACCATGCCGAGGAACTCCACCTGACGGCGGACCTCCGGCGCCAGGCCGGCGACGGCCTCCTCCTCGTCCCCCTTGCCCGCCACCAGCAGCCGCACGCCCGGCCGCTCGGCCAGGATCTTCGGCAGCGCCGCCAGCAGCGTCGGCAGGCCCTTGCGCGGCTCGTTGATGCGGCCGACGAAGCCGATCGTGCCCGGCTCCCCGGCCGCCGCACCGCCGCACCAGCGCTCATCCGGCTCGGCGTCCGCGAAGAAGCCGACGTCCACGCCGTTCGGGATCACCACCGCGTCGCCGCCCAGGTGCTCCACCAGCGTCCGCCGGGCGTACTCCGACACCGCGATCCGGGCCCGCATCTTCTCCAGGCCGGGCTGCAGGATCGGCGAGGCCGCGATCATCGCCCGCGAGCGCGGGTTGGAGGTGTGGAACGTCCCCACCATCGGCCCGGACGCCGACCAGGCGGCCAGCATCGACACGCTCGGCGCGGCCGGCTCGTGCACGTGCAGGATGTCGAACCGGCCCTCGTGCAACCACCGCCGCGTCCGCGCCGCCGACAGGACGCCGAAGCTCAGCCGCGCCACCGACCCGTTGTACGGCACCGCCACCGCCCGCCCGGCGCCGACCACGTACGGCGGCAGCGCCTCCTCGTCCTCGGCCGGCGACAGCACCGAGACCTCGTGGCCCAGACCGATCAGGTGCTCGGCCAGGTCCCGGATGTGGAACTGCACCCCACCGGGGACGTCCCAGTCGTACGGGCAGACGATGCCGATCTTCACGGGTTCCTCATGCTCCTTCGGGTACTCCTGCTGGCCGGGATCAGGACCCGGAGGCCTCGGCCGCCGGCTCGCCGGCCGGCTCCGGCGCGGCCGCCCGGGCCGCCTCGGAGTGCGGCGCGGCCGCCTCCTCCACCGTCTCACGGACCGGGAGGTCGGCCAGCCAGAACCGCTGCAGCATGTGCCAGTCCTCGGGGTGCTCGCGGATCGCCTCCTCCCACACCTGCGCCAGCGCCTGCGTCATCACCTGCGTCCGCTCCTTGCGGTCGCCCTCCTGCGGCACCGGCACCTCGGGGTGGATCCGCGCCCGCATCACCGGGCCGTCGTACCAGAGCGTCACCGGCAGCAGCGCCGCCCCGGTGCGCTGGCACAGCGCCGCCGGACCGGCCGGCATCCGGGTCGCCTCCCCGAAGAACGACACCTCCACGCCCGCCTCCGAGAGGTCCCGGTCCCCCACCAGGCAGACCAGCCGGCCCTCGCGCAGCCGTCGCGCCAGCGTGCCGATCACGTTCATCCCGCCCCCGGTCAACGCCAGGACCTCCATGCCCTGGCCCTCCCGGAACTCCACGAACCGGTCGAACAGCCGCTCCGGCTTCAACCGCTCCGCGACCGTGGTGAACGGGAAGCCCAGCTGCGCCACCCAGGTGCCCGCCAGGTCCCAGTTGCCCATGTGCGGCAGCGCGATCACCGCGCCCCGACCGGCCTCGATCGGCGCGCGCAGGTTCTCCAGGCCTTCCGACCGGACATCCCGGGCCACCCGCTCCCTGCTCCAGACCGGCAGCCGGAACGACTCCATCCAGTACCGCAGGTACGAACGCATCCCGGCCCGGGACAGCGCCCGCAGGCCCGCCTCGTCCAGTCCCGGACGGACCCGGCGCAGGTTCGCCTCCAACTGGAGCACCCGCTTGCCCCGCCGGCGCCAGGCGTGGTCCGCCAGCCGGTCGAACAGGCCCCGCGCCACCCGCTCCGGCAGGTGCTTCAGCACCGCCCAGCCCAGCGCGTACGCCCAGTACACCAGTCGGTCCGTCACCGCAGGACGCCCCCCATCAGCTCCCGGCCGCCGCTCGGTCGGCCTCGAACGCCTCCCGGCGCACGGTCAGCATGCGCTGGAACACCGTCACCAGACTGCCCACCGCCACCAGCCACAGCGCCACCGGCAGCAGCCACTCCACGTACGGCACCCCGAACTTGTGCAGACCCGCGACCCCGGCCGCCACCAGGCTGGCCACCAGCCGCTCGGCCCGCTCCACCAGCCCCGACACGTCGCACGGCAGCCCCTGGCTCTGCGCCCGCGCCTTGGTGTACGACACCACCAGCCCGCTCGCCAGGCAGCAGATCGCCACCGCGCACAGCAGGTTGTCGTCACCCTTGCCCGCGTACCACATCGCCAGACCACCGAAGATCGCCGCATCCGCGACCCGGTCCAGCGTGGAGTCCAGGAACGCCCCCCACCTGGTGCTCCGGCCCAGCTGGCGGGCCATGTTCCCGTCCACCAGGTCCGAGAAGATGAACAGCGTGATCGTGATGGTGCCCCAGAAGAACTCCCCGCGGGGGAAGAACACCAGCGCACCGGCCACCGAACCGGCCGTACCGATCAGCGTCACGGCGTCCGGGCTCACGCCCAGCCGGATCAGGAACGCGGCGAACGGGGTCAGAACACGTGTGAAGAAGGCACGCGCGTATTTGTTGAGCATGGCCTTCCCGACCGCTCCGATCTCCCTGGTACCCGCCTGGCGCAACACGCGCGGCAGACGGCCGGACGGATCAGCCCGTCCGGCCCACCCATCGTAGCCAGGCCGGAGGCACGCTCCGTCGCACGCACCGCCCGACGACACCCCGGCCACGTCCCACACACGGACGGTCACCGCCCACCCGTACGACACGCGCCGCCGCAGCACCCGCACCTACACTTTCGAAGGACAGCCCCGGCGCGACGGGAGGAGACCCCGATGCCCGACCGCAGCACGGCACGAGCCGCCCAGGCACCCGCCGTCACCGCCCCCCGGGACCTGCGCAACGTCGTCCTCATCGGCTCCAGCGGTGTGGGCAAGACCATGCTCGCCGAATCCCTCGCCCTCGCCGCCGGCGCCACCGGCCGGGCCGGTCGCGTCACCGACGGCACCACCGTCTCCGACCACGAGGACATCGAGCACCACCAGCAGCGCTCCGTCCAGCTCTCGCTGCTCCCGCTCGAATGGAAGGGCGTCAAGATCAACCTGATCGACCCGCCCGGCCACCCCGACTTCACCGCCGACCTGCGCGCCGCCCTGCACGCCGCCGACGCCGCCGTCTTCGTCGTCTCCGCCACCGACCCCGTCACCGCCCCCACCCGCGCACTCTGGCGCGAGTGCGCCGCCGAAGGCATCCCGCGCGCCATCGCCGTCGCCAAACTCGACCTCGCCCGCACCGGCTTCGACGACATCCTCACCGCCTGCCACGACGCCTTCGACCTGGGCCCCGACACCCTCCGCCCGCTCTTCCTGCCCGTCCTCCACGACGGCCGCCCCGACGGCAGCGTCGACCTGCTCACCGGCGACACCTACGGCCGGGCCGCCCCGCTGCCCGACACCGGGCCGGCCCACGACAGCCTCGTCGAGGCCATCTCCGGCCAGGACGACACGCTCATGGAGCGCTACCTCTCCGGCGACACCCTCGACACCGACGCCCTCGAAGCCGGCCTGCGCCGCGAAGTCCTCAGCTGCGCCCTCCACCCCGCCGTCCCCACCAGCGAGAACGGCCTCGGCGCCACCGAACTCCTCGACCTGATCGTCCACACCTTCCCCGACCCCGGCGAACGCACCCGCCCCGCCCCCGACTGCGACCCCGACGCCCCGCTCGCCGCCCAGGTCGTCTGCGTCACCGGCGACACCTACGTCGGCCGGATCAGCCTGCTGCGCCTGTACGCCGGCACCCTGCGTCCCGACACCCGCATCCACCTCGCCGGCCCCACCCACAGCGCCGACCAGAACGGCGACGAACGCGTCACCGCCCTCAGCAGCCCCTTCGGCAAGCTCCAGCGGCCCGTCCCGCACGCCGTCGCCGGCGACCTCGTCTGCATCGCCAAGCTCACCACCGCCCGCGCCGGCGACACCGTCCACGACCCCGGCCACCCCGTCGACCTCGCCGGCTGGGCCCTCCCCGAGCCCCTGCTCCCGATCGCCGTCGAAGCCCACAGCAAGGCCGACGACGACAAGCTCTCCCAGGCCCTCACCCGCCTCACCGCCGAGGACCCGGCCCTACGCCTCGAACAGAACCCCGACACCCACCAGCTCGTCCTCTGGTGCACCGGCGAGGCCCACGCCGAGGTCGTCCTCGACCGCCTGCGCACCCGGCACGGCGTCCACGTCGACACCGTCGAACCCCAGGTCGCCCTCCGCGAGACCTTCGGCACCGCCGCCGCCGGCCACGGCCGGCTCGTCAAGCAGTCCGGCGGCCACGGCCAGTACGCCATCTGCGACCTGGAGGTCGAACCCCTCCCGGCCGGCTCCGGCTTCGAGTTCCAGGAGCACGTCGTCGGCGGCGCCGTCCCCAAGCACTTCATCCCCTCCGTCGAGAAGGGCCTGCGCGCCCAGCTCGCCAAGGGCGTCGCCACCGGCCACCCGCTCGTCGACGTCCGGGTCACCCTCACCGACGGCAAGGCCCACTCCGTGGACTCCTCCGACGCGTCCTTCCAGGCCGCCGCCGCCCTCGCCCTGCGCGACGCCGCCGAACACGCCGTCATCCGGCTGCTCGAACCCGTCGCCGCCGTCGCCGTCCTGCTGCCCGACGACTACCTCGGCGCCGTACTCGGCGACCTCTCCGCCCGCCGCGGCCGCGTCCTCGGCACCGAGACCGGCGGCCCCGGCCTGACCCTGCTGCGCGCCGAGGTCCCCGAACTCGAACTCGTCCGCTACCCGGTCGACCTGCGCTCACTCACCCACGGCACCGCCGAGTTCTCCCGCGCCTACCTGCGCCACGAACCCATGCCGACCGCCCTGGCCACCCGCTACACCGACTGAGCGCCCTGCCGCCGCGGCAGCGCGCACGCCGCCGTACCCCCCGGCATCCGGTGCCGGTTGCGCGCCACCCAGCGGTACGCCAGGCCCGCCACCGGCCGCACCGGCGCCGACGCCAGCACCGCCCCCAGGTACGCCCACGCCCCGCCCGAACGCATCAGCAGCCGCGCCACCGCCTGCGCACCCCCGTACACCCGGCCCGTCGGCGTCACCCACAGCACCTCGCGCTCCGCCCGCTCCGCGGTCACCTCGCCCAGCCCGCCCGCGCGCGCGTCCAGCGCCGCCAGGTCCTCGAACTGGAACGGCACCGCGTCCCAGCCCCCCGAGGCCAGCGTCTGCCGCAGATAGCGCTCCGCCCACCGCACGCAGGACGAACAGAACGAACAGTCCCCGTCGAACACCAACACCGGATCCATCGCCCGGGCTCCCTTCCTGGCCGTCACGGCCATCCTGCACCACCCCGACGACCGCCGCCGACCGGGTATCGACCAGCCCGAAGCTGGGCATCATGCCTCTCAAGCCCAGGCGCGGCCCGATCGTGACGGCACTTCAGACGATCATGCGCGCGGCGACACCGCGGCACGATAACCTGCCGCTGACAAGGGGAGGAGGGGACGCCACCGTGACCACACTCGACATGACTCCGGGTGCGCAGATACCCCGCACCGACGCCGGGCCGCAAACCGGAGTCACCCCGGCGCTCTCCTCGGTCGCGTACCGCGACGGCAAGATCGAGGACTTCGTCGGCAAGGTCACCGCCGCGACCCACAAGAAGCCCCGGTTCAAACTCTTCGAGGCGAACCTCGGCGAGGCGTTCAGCGCCGCCGTCATCTCCCGCACCGTCGGTGCCGGGCGCAAGCCGATCGTGCCCTCGTTCGGCACCGACACCCGCCAGATCGTCGAACACTGCCTGGCCGCACAGGAGTTGCGGGCCGCGCGGGACCGCAAGCTCACCGTGGTCACCGTGCTCTTCGGCCTGCTCGCCCTGCCCGGCACCCTGATCTGGATCGGTGCGTTCTACCTGCGCATCTACCTCATGAAGGGCAAGGCCCTCCAGGACGAGCTCTACGGCGCCCTCGCGCTCCTGGCCGCAGCCGTGGTCTCCGTCCTGTTCCTCGTCAAGCCCCCCGCCCACGGCCCGCTCGGCGTCTACCTGCGCGTCGCCATGATCCCGCCCATCATCGGCGGGATCCTCGCCCGACGCATCGTGCTGCGCTCCACCAAGGAGCTCCGCGAGCGCTGGCTCGCCCTCGCCGAGGGCAGCTCCGTCGCCGCCACCGTCTCCAAGGCCGTCCCCCGCGACGACCTCGACAAGAAGGCCGTCGACCTGCGCGACAAGCTCGCCCGCATGGAGGCCGAGCAGGAGACCAACGTCCAGCACTACGCCGGTCCCAAGGGCATCCTCGGCGTCGGCAAGCGCTGGGGCGAATGGCGCCTGGTCGACGTGATGCGCCCCGCCGCGGGCCACTCCGACTTCCGCGCCTTCCACCCCTGGGACCTCGTCCGGAAGATCTCCTCGCACCTCAAGGGGCTCGCCGTCAGCGAGGTCGCCAACAGCGGGATGACCAACATCACGGTCAAGCAGTGGGCGGTCCTCGAAATCGGCGAGAACGCCGATGAGATCTCCCGCCCCGGCAACGCCGACATGGACGGCGACCGGATGCGCGACTTCGCCCTCCAGACCATCGCCGACAAGCAGACCTTCGCCGGCGGCGGCCCCCGGCACTACCTCGCCACCCAGTTCATCACCTTCGACGGCAAGCTGATCATCACCTTCACCGTCACCGTCACCCTGCTCGCCAACACCCTCACCGTCACCGTCGCCGGCTACGCGCTCGGCCCGGTCAACGGCGTCTTCTCCGACAAGCCCTCGGCCAAGGAGAAGACCGTCCAGAAGACCGGCAAGTTCTGGGAGGAGCGCACCGTCAAGCTCCCCCTGATCGACAACGACGAGGTGGTCCGCCAGGCCCTGCGCGCGCCGCTCACCCGCGCCCCCGGGCTGCTCTCCTGGCTCGGCGGCGGCCTGGGCCTGCCCGAGCCGTTCGGCTTCCGGCACGCCTGGGCGAGCCCGCCGTGGGGCAGCCGGTTCATGACCGACAACGCGCTCAACGCCTCCGTCCCGGTCCTCGGCGCCGTGCACGCCGCCACCCTGGAGTTCCTGGAGGAGCACGACCTGGACACCGACCGCTTCAAGAACCGCGCCTCGATCATCAAGTCCGAGGCCCAGGGCACCCGCCCGTACAAGGTCGACCAGTTCGAGTGACCACGGCCCGCGCACGCCGGAGGGGCCCGCCACCGACTCAGCGGTGACGGGCCCCTCCGGCGTTCCCGATCAGTCCTGCGGCCAGGCCTCGGCCAGCATCTTCCGGGTGTCCGCCAGCAGTTGCGGCAGCACCTTGGTGTGGCCGACCACCGGCATGAAGTTGGTGTCCCCGCCCCAGCGCGGCACCACGTGCTGGTGCAGGTGCGCCGCGATCCCGGCACCGGCCGCCGCGCCCTGGTTCATCCCGATGTTGAACCCGTGCGCCCCCGAGGCCGCCCGCAGCGCGGTCATCGCCCGCTTGGTGAAGTCGGCCAGCTCGGCCGTCTCCGCCTCGTCCAGGTCGGTGTAGTCCGCGACGTGCCGGTACGGGACCACCATCAAGTGGCCGCCGTTGTACGGGTACAGGTTCAGCACCGCGAACACGGCGCCGCCCCGGGCGATGACCAGCCCGTCCTCGTCGCTCAGCGCGGGGATCGAGCAGAATGGACAACCGTCGTCCGGAGCCGGACCGGTGGGCTTGTTCTCACCCTGGATGTAGGCCATCCGATGGGGGGTCCACAGGCGGCGGAAGCCGTCCGGCTCCCCGACGCCCCGCTGCAGTTCCGGCTCAGTCGTCATGCTGATCAGCATATTCGCCCAACGCTGCTTGCAAAGCCGCGCGGGGCGGACTCATCGAGAGCCCGCCCCGCGCGTGGTGGTCCGAAGGCGTCACACCTGGACGCGGTTCCTCACCGCGTCCACGATCTCGGCGACGGCGTCCGCCACCGGCACGCCGTTCTTCTGCTCGCCGTTGCGGTACCGGAAGGACACCGCGCCCGCCTCGACGTCGTCGTTGCCGGCGATCAGCATGTACGGAACCTTGCTCTTCTGAGCGTTCCTGATCTTCTTCTGCATGCGGTCGTCCGAGGTGTCCACCTCGACCCGGATCCCGTGCTTCTTCAGCCCGGCCGCGACCTCCAGCAGGTACGGCACGTGCTCGTCGGTGATCGGGATGCCGGTCACGGTGACCGGGGCCAGCCACGGCGGCATGGCGCCGGCGTAGTGCTCCAGCAGCACCGCGAAGAACCGCTCGATGCTGCCGAACAGCGCGCGGTGGATCATGACCGGCCGCTGGCGCGAGCCGTCCGCCGCCGTGTACTCGAGATCGAAACGCTCGGGGAGGTTGAAGTCGAGCTGGATCGTCGACATCTGCCAGGTCCGGCCGATCGCGTCGCGCGCCTGGACCGAGATCTTCGGGCCGTAGAAGGCCGCGCCGCCCGGGTCCGGCACCAGCGGCAGCCCCTGCTTCTCGGCCACGCTGGCGAGGACGGCGGTGGCCTCCTCCCAGGTCTCGTCCGAGCCGACGTACTTGACCGGGTCCTTGGTCGACAGCTCCAGGTAGAAGTCGGTCAGACCGTAGTCGCGCAGCAGGTTGAGCACGAAGGTCAGCGTCGAGTCGAGCTCCTCCGCCATCTGCTCGCGGGTGCAGTAGATGTGCGCGTCGTCCTGCGTGAAGCCGCGGGCGCGGGTCAGGCCGTGCACCACGCCGGACTTCTCGTAGCGGTACACCGTCCCGAACTCGAAGAGGCGCAGCGGCAGTTCACGGTACGAGCGGCCGCGCGCGTCGAAGATCAGGTTGTGCATCGGGCAGTTCATCGGCTTGAGGTAGTAGTCCACGCCCTCGTCGAGCTGCATGGGCGGGTACATACCGTCCGCGTACCAGTCGAGGTGGCCGCTCTTCTCGAAGAGCTTCCCCTTGGTGGCGTGCGGGGTGTAGACGAACTCGTAGCCCTCCTCCTCGTGCCGCTTGCGCGAGTAGTCCTCCATCGCCCGGCGGATGATGCCGCCCTTGGGGTGGAAGACGGCGAGGCCGGAGCCGATCTCCTCGGGGATGGAGAAGAGGTCGAGCTCGTTGCCGAGCTTGCGGTGGTCGCGCTTCTCGGCCTCGACCAGGAAGTCGAGGTGGGCCTTGAGCTCGTCCTTGGTGGGCCAGGCGGTCCCGTAGATGCGCTGCAGCATCGGGTTCTTCTCGCTGCCGCGCCAGTAGGCGGCCGCGTTGCGCATCAGCTTGAACGCCGGGATGTACCGGGTGCTGGGCAGGTGCGGGCCGCGGCAGAGGTCGCCCCAGCACTGCTCGCCGGTCTTGGCGTCCAGGTTGTCGTAGATGGTGAGCTCGCCGGCGCCGACCTCGACGTCGGCGCCCTCGCCGGCGGTGGCGGCGGAGCCCTTGAGGCCGATCAGCTCCAGCTTGTACGGCTCGGCGGCCAGCTCCTCGCGGGCGGACTCGTCGGTGACCACGCGGCGGGAGAACTTCTGCCCGCGCTTGATGATCTCCTGCATCCGCTTCTCGATGGCCTTGAGGTCATCGGGGTGGAAGGGCTTCTCGACGTCGAAGTCGTAGTAGAAGCCGTCCTTGACCGGCGGGCCGATGCCGAGCTTGGCCTCGGGGTAGAGCTGCTGCACGGCCTGCGCCATGACGTGCGCGGTGGAGTGGCGCAGGATGTCCAGGCCGTCCTTGCTGCCGATCGCGACCGGCTCGACCTCGTCGCCGTCCTGGACGGCGTACGCGAGGTCCTTGAGCTGGCCGCCGACGCGGGCGGCGATGATCGAGCGGTCGTCGGCGAAGAGCTCGGCGGCCGTAGTGCCCGTGGTCACCACGCGCTCTTCCCGATCGGGTTCGCGGTTGATGATTACCCGGACGTCCGTCACCGGTCTCTCCTGACGTGCTGGATTCAGAGGACGCAACACTGCGCTGCGCGTGACGATGGTACCGAGCGCGCCGACCCGGCCGCGCACCTACGCCCCCTCTCCCCCTTCCCCGAGGCCTCCGTCGAGCTCTTCCCCTAGTCCCTCGCCGAGGGACTTCAGCAGCCGCTCGCGGTCGGCGTCCTCCCAGCCGCACAGTTCCAGGCCCTGCGGCCGGGTGAGCCGGCGGAAGCCGCCGCGGCTCTCCAGCCGGCCGGCGACCCGGACCGGCAGGCCCGCGAGGTGGGCCTCGGCGGCGAGCCGGTAGTCGGGGTCGGGCAGGCGGAGCTTGAGTTCGCGGACTTCGGCGCCGCCGAGGACGCGCAGCCGCACCGCGCCCGGTCCGGCCGGGTCGGCGCGCTTGAGCCGGACGACCACGCCGACGACGGTGACGGCGACGGCGGGCTCGATCCGTTCGAGCAGTTCGGCGGCCTCGGTCAGGGCGGGCAGGTCGCCGGGCGAGAAGTCGAGGACGACCCGGCGGTCCCCGAAGCCGCCCGGGGTCCCCGCGGCGGCGGACCAGGCGACGGTCAACCGGGCCGCCGTCGCGCCGCGGACCAGGTCCTCCACGGACTGGACGAGTTCCCGGCTGACTCCGGCCTGGACGGCGTTCTCGAAGGCCTCGGGCCCCCCGCTGACCCGGCGGTAGTCGACGGCGTCGCGCAGTGCCTCCAGGGCGCGGACCAGGGTGGTGACGGCGGCCCGGCCCTCGGGCGCGGGGGTGTAGGCGGTGAGGGCGGCGCCCTGCTCGACGACCAGGACGCGGTCCAGGAAGTCCCCGGCGTGCGCGTCCAGCCGGGCGCCGAAGTAGGCGGCCGTGGCCCGGCCGGCCTTGGCCCCGGCGGCGAGCATCGCGCGGGCCGCCCGCTGGAGCTGCTCGGCGTCGTCCCAGGTGGCGGCCTCGGCGGGGCCGGCCGGCTCCCGGTGCCAACGCAGTTCGTCGCCGGGGACGGCCAGTGCGAGCAGGATGGCTCGGGCGGACGGGGTGGAGGAGCGGGACAGCGCGGTGACGGCGTCGGCGAGGAGGTCGACGGCGTCGTCGAAGCCGTCCCCGGCGGGGACGAGGACGCTGGTGCCGGACTCGTCGTCGGGCGGCGTCCAGCGGCCGTAGCGGGCGGCGGGGCCGCCTCGCCGGACCCAGCCGTGCCGGGCGAGCAGGGTGGCGAGCACCGCCGGGTCGACGGCGGCGGGGTCGGGCAGGGCCTGGACCGGCTCGCCGGGTGCGTGCGGCGGTGTCATGGGTGCTGCTCCTCGCTGCCGGGGGCCGGGACCGGGGCGGGCGGTCACGGGCTGCCACCCGCGCCGACCCGGGCCATGATGTCGCAGAGCGCGCGGTCGTCGAAGACCTTGCCGGTGGGGACCCGCACGTTGGTGCGCCGCTGTCCGGTGACCGGGTGGCCGGCCAGGTTGACCCAGTAACAGCAGTGCCGCAGTTCCAGCGCGTCCGGGCGGGCGTGCAGCCAGCGGTCGACCCGCCGCGGCAGCAGCATCACGACCAGGATGCGCGGCACGGCGACCCTCGCCCGGGCGAGCTTGCGCAGGTGGTCGTTGTCGAGGGTGAAGCTGAAGAACGGCCCGGTCGGATCGGCCGCGATCTGCTGGGTGGCCTTCAGCTGGATCTTGATGGTGACCTCGTCGTCCACCTCGTGCGCCCGGGAGCCGTGGCTGACCTGCCAGTCGATCCCGTTGTCCGGGAACGGCTGGGAGAGCGAGCAGCCGGCCGCAGCGGCGACCGCGTGCAGGTAGCCGACCTGCAGCGTCTCCATGCAGGCGGTGACCGCCAGGTTTCCCCGTAGAACGGCCGCCGCCTCCTCGGGCTGCGGCTGCGTCAGTGCCATCGCCCCGTGGCCTCCCCCTGCTCCGGGCCCGTCCGGATCGGAACGGCGGGCCCACGGGCAGGATCCCCGGTCGGGCTTGCGCCAAACGGTTGAACGGGTGTCAGAACCGGGTATCAACCGGGCGCGCGGAACGCTCGCCTGAGGGGCAGTCATGCAGCAGCACTGGTACACCGGCCCACTCGCCTCCTTCGACACCGAGACCACCGGCGTGGACGTCGAGTCCGATCGGATCGTCTCGGCCGCCCTGGTCGTCCAACTCGCCCCGGGTCGGCCGGTGCAGACCACCACCTGGCTCGCCGATCCGGGCGTCCCGATCCCGGACGGCGCCCGGGCGGTGCACGGCATCACCGACGAGCACGCCCGGACGCACGGCCGCCCGGTCGGCGCGGTGGTGGCGGAGGTCACCCGCGCGCTGGCGGACCAGGCGCGGGCCGGGCGCCCGGTGGTGGTGATGAACGCGCCGTACGACCTGACGCTGCTGGACCGGGAGCTGCGCCGCCATCACGGGCTGACGCTGACCGGCGGGGTGGGCACGGCCGGGCTGGTGGTGCTGGATCCGCGGGTGCTGGACAAGCACGTGGACCGCTACCGCAAGGGCCGTCGAACGCTGACCGACCTGTGCGCGCACTACGGCGTGGAGCTGGCCGGGGCGCACGACGCGGCGGCGGACGCGACGGCGGCGCTGGCGCTGACCCGGCGGATAGGCGCCCGCTACCCGGCGGCGCTGGGCGAACTGACGGCGGCGGAGCTACACCTGCGGCAGGCGGTCTGGCACGCGGCGCAGGCGCGGGGGCTGCAGAACTGGTTCGACCGGTCGGGGACGCCGGAGCGGGTGGACCCCTCCTGGCCGCTGCGGCCGGCCCGGTGCGGCTGCGGCCGCCGGCTGGAGCCCGAGCACGGCTGCGAGGCGGCGGCGTAGCGGCGGCCGGCAGGCGCCGGTCCCGAACGCGCCGCAGGCCCTGACCGGTTTCCTGGTCAGGGCCTGCGTGCTGTCCGGTGGGCGATACTGGGATCGAACCAGTGACCCCTTCGGTGTGAACGAAGTGCTCTCCCGCTGAGCTAATCGCCCGGGCAACGAGAAGAACTGTAGCACCATTTGGCGGTCGTCGTACAACTCGTCCCTTCCGGGTACTGCTGGCGCATCCGCAGAACTCGCGCTCCACGCGGAAGATGACTGAGCCTCAGTCGCATTCCGGATGGTTCTTCGGATGGATTCCGGAAATACACGTGAGGCCCAGCCGATAATCGGCTGGGCCTCACGTATCACAATGCATTCCGGTGGGCGATACTGGGATCGAACCAGTGACCCCTTCGGTGTGAACGAAGTGCTCTCCCGCTGAGCTAATCGCCCGGGTGCAGGGAAAACATTACCGCATCCCGGAGGGTGGTCCGAACACCCTGGTCACGGCAGCCCCCGGCCCCGGGCCGCTCAGCTCTCGCCCGCCGTCCAGGGGACGGCCAGGCCGTAGCGGGTGAAGTACCAGCCGCCGATCCCGACGACCGCGGCGAGGCCGATGGCGGTGACGGTGAGGTTGCGGCGGCGCACCCGCGGGTCCAGGGCGCGGTGGGCGGCCTCGGCGACCTTGCGGCGGCTCCACCGCAGCACCAGCCGGGCCCAGTCGAACTCGGTGGCCCAGACCCCCATGCCCAGGAAGATCACCACCCAGCCGGGGCCGGGCAGCGGCAGCATGATCACGCCGAGGACGACCACGGCGAGGCCGGCCAGGAAGATCGCCACCTGCCAGGTGAGGTGCAGCGGCCGCGAGCGGCGGACGAACGCCGGGGCGCGGGAGCCGGCCGCGTCATCCGCCGTGACCGGTTCACCCGATCCCGTGTTCTTGGCCGTCTTGTCGTTTCGCACAGTCATGCCAGGAAACTAACCAAGAAGCGGCCCGGTAATGCCCGACCGGGCCACTCCGGGATGATTCCGCAATGCGCCGTAAGGGGTACGACTCGCGCCCGAATCGGGACAGAGGGGTTTACATCGGGCTTGGGGGTGGGATGGTCCGTTCGCCGACGTGCGATTCCCCGAGCGCACACTGAGCGAAAGGCCATGGCGCTTATGAACACCACGGTCAGCTGCGAGCTGCACCTGCGCCTCATCGTGTCCAGCGAGTCCTCACTGCCCGTCCCCGCGGGCCTGCGCTACGACACCGCCGACCCCTACGCCGTGCACGCCACGTTCCACACGGGCGCCGACGAGACCGTGGAGTGGGTGTTCGCCCGAGATCTCCTCGCGGAGGGGCTGCACCGACCGACCGGTACCGGCGACGTCCGGGTCTGGCCGTCCCGCAGCCACGGGCAAGGGGTGGTCTGCATCGCGCTGAGCTCTCCGGAAGGAGAAGCCCTGCTCGAAGCCCCGGCCCGGGCGCTTGAGTCATTTCTCAAGCGGACGGACGCCGCGGTGCCCCCCGGCACCGAACACCGCCACTTCGACCTCGACCGGGAGCTGTCCCACATCCTCGCCGAAAGCTGATCCCGCCCGGAGGCGGTCACGCCCCGCCATCGGCGGGGTGGTACCTCCTGCCGTCACCGCTGCCGTCCTACTCGGGGGCACGGCAGCAACTCAGCCGCGCGCGACGCGGCCTCGGGGCCGGTGGACGGCCCGATCCCACCGGATCGGGTCCGCGACACTGCAGGCGCCCGGCAACGAGGCCGGCCATCCATACGGGTGGCCGGCCTCGCTGCCGGGCGCCCTCGGCATTTCGGGGGGTCCTTCGCGGGCCCGGCCGCCCGGACGCCGTCCGCTTCACGGCACTCTGACGGAATCCGTACACGCCTTCGAAAGAACCCGCCGCCCTTCCGCCGCACGGCCCGGTATGGTCTGGGGTAACCGTGGACGCGGGGTTCCGGAGTCCCCCTGCGCGAGGAGTCCCCAACGTGCTGATCACCCATGACACCGAGTGCGCGCTGAGCATCCTCGTCGAGCTGCTCAACACCGCGCCCGAGGTGTGCGGCACCGAGCGGCTGCCGGACGTGGCCGCGCTGGACGCCTTCGTGGTCGGCCAGGAGATCAGCGAGATCGACTCGCTCACCGAGAACGACCTGCGCAAGGTGCACGAGCTGCGCACCCGGCTGCGGGAGGTGTTCGGGACGGAGTCCACCGCCGAGGCCGCCGAACTGGTCAACCGGATCGTCGCGGCCGCCGGTACGACGCCGCGGCTGACCAACCACGACCACCACGACTGGCACATCCACTACTTCGCGCCGCACGCCGCGCTCGGCGACCACCTCGCCGCCGAGCTGGGCATGGCGCTGGCCTTCATCCTGATGGCGGGCGAGCGGGAGCGGTTGCGCCGGTGCGAGGCGCCGGACTGTGCCCGGGTCTTCGTGGACCTCTCCCGCAACCGCTCCCGGCGCTACTGCGACAGCCGCACCTGCGGCAACCGGCTGCACGTCGCCGCCTACCGGGCACGGCAGCGCTCGGCGGAGGCCGTGCCCTCCGCCTGACGCCGACCCCCGCGGGGGTTCGGATGCCGCGTTCGGATGCCGCTCAGATGCCGCGCTTGCGGAGGATCTCCTCGATGTCGGAGAAGTCGCCGAGGCCGTCGTCCCGCTTGCCCGCCGCGGGTTTGCCCGTCGCCGGCTTCTTCGGCGGGGTGGCCGCCACCGCCGGGCGCTCGGGCGCGGCACCGGCGGCCGCCGGGCGGTCCGGGGCGGCGTCCACGGCGCCCCGGCGGCCCACCCAGCGCGTCGTCACCAGCAGGAGCGCGGAGAGGCCGAGCAGCACGATGCCGGTCCAGACCCGGGGGTCGAACACCAGCCTCGTCGCCCAGTCGGCGAACTCGCTGCCGATCGTCCGGGCCACCGGGAACAGGCCGGTCAGGTAGAGCCCGGCGGGCACCAGGGCCACCGCGAACCAGCGGGTCGCGGACAGGAACCGCCGCCGGTAGGCCCGCAGGCCGGCCACGGCCACCCCGCCCGCCGTGAGCGCGAAGCTGGTCGCCGCCGTCAGCACGGCAGTACTCCTTCGCTTCCGGTCGTCCTGGTCATCACTGCCTCCCTGTCGGCCTTCGCAGGGGCGCACCGTCGGCCGGAGCGGGCGCCCACTAGTGAAACACTGGGGGAATGATCGATGGTTCCCTCCCCCGGCTCGAGTTCTGGTGCGACCTCCAGTGTCCGGACTGCCGCACCGCGCTGGACGACGTACGGGCGCTGCGCGCGCGGTACGGCGACGCGCTGCCCGTCGAGGTCCGCCACTTCCCGCTGGAGAAGCACAAGCACGCCTACGCGGCCGCGGAGGCCGCCGAGGAGGCGTTCGCGCAGGGGCTGGGCTGGCCGTTCGTGGAGGCGCTGCTGGCCCGGGTCGAGGAGTTGGACGCCCGCGGGCAGCAGGTGCTGCTGGAGGTGGCCCGGGCGGTCGGGGTGGACGTCGAGGAGGTCGACACCGCGCTGATCGACGGCCGGCACATGCTCACCGTGGACGCCGACCAGGCCGAGGGCCGGGCGATCGGGGTCACCGGTACGCCGACGTACGTGATCGGCGGGCAGCGGCTGGACGGCGGGCAGAGCCAGGACGGCCTGCGGGACCGCATCGTGGCCGCCATCGAGGCGGCGGCGGCTTCCTGACGTCATGTCGGGTCACAGCGGCTTTCCGTAGATGCGGTTGGTGACCCGGTAACCGAGCGAGGCGTAGAGGCGGATCGCGACCTCGTTCCCGGCGAACACGTTGAGGCCGAGGTCGCGCACGCCGGCGGCCAGGCACTCGCGCTCGGCGAACAGCATCAGCGTGCGGCCGTGGCCCCGGCCCCGGTGGGCCGGGGACACCTCGACGGTCATCACCCAGGCGAGCGGCCCGCCGTTCGGCAGGTCGCGCCGGTGGAAGTCCACCCAGAGCGAGCCGAGCGGCTCGGCTTCACCGTCCGCGCGCAGGCGGCGCAGAGCGACGCCCGGGCTGTCGGCGCCCTGCGGGAGCTGGCGCTGGTGGTCCAGGTGGGACCTGGCGCGGGCCTGCTCCTCGCTGAGTCCGGACTCCACGAGCGAGCGGAGGTAACCCCGGGCGGCCCGGTCGAGCCAGGCCTGGAACTCCGGGGGCTCGATCCGGTCGGCGGTGATGCCGGCGGGCAGGGCGGGGGCGGTGGTCAGCCGCTTGGCCAGGTTCCGCATCCGCTCGGTGTAGCCGAGGGTGGTGGCGAGCCCCCGGGCGATCCGCGCCGTCTCGGGGATGTTGGCGTCCACCCGGGTGCAGTCCCAGTTGCGCAGCACCTCCTCCGCGGCCAGCGCGCCGAACGTGCCGCGGCCCCGACCGCGGCCTTCCCTGACCTCCAACTCCGATATCTCGCCCCAGAGTTGGCTGCCGTGCGGGATGGCGGTGGTGCGCAGCGCGCCGACCTGGCGGCCGTTGGCGCAGATCTGCCAGCGCCTGGTGCGGCCGCCGGCGTCGGTGGGTGTCTCCGGGCCCTCGGGGCGCAGCGTCGTGGTCATGTGGTGGTCCCTTCCCCGCGCCCGGGCCCCTATGCCCTGGTTGCCGCTTCGGGGATCACGGGTCGAGGTCGTCGCCGCTGCGTTCGGCGAAGACGGCCATGGCCTTGGCGGTGACGGGGCCGATGCCGGGCAGCTCGCGGTCGTCCACCCGGGTCACGGCCTGGACGTCACGGGTGGTGGAGGTGAGGAAGACCTCGTCGGCGTCCCGGAGGGCGCTGAGCGGCAGGTCGTTCTCCTCGGCACCGCACCAGTCGACGACCAGCTGACGGGTGATGCCGGCCAGGCAGCCGGAGCCGAGGGTGGGGGTGAGCAGGCGACCGCCGAGGACGACGAAGACGTTGGAGCCGGTGCCCTCGCAGAGCAGGCCGGCGGTGTTGGCGAGCAGGGCCTCCGAGGCGCCGGCGCGGTGGGCGGCGGCCAGGGCGACGACGTTCTCGGCGTACGAGGTGGTCTTGAGGCCTGCGACAGCGCTGTGCTCGTTGCGGCGCCACGGGACGACGGCGGCGGCGGTCTCGTCGGGGCGGCGGTTGATCGCGCCGAGGGCGACGACGAGGGTGGGGCCTGCGGTGCCGCGCTCGGAGCCGAGCGGTGAGGTGCCGCCGGTGTAGGTGACGCGCAGGCGGCCGAGCGGGGCCGGGTTGGCGGCGAGGACCTGGGCGCAGGCCTCGCGGACCAGGTCGTGGTCCGGGTCGGGCAGGCCGAGGCCGCGGGCGGAGCGGGTGAGCCGGTCGAGGTGCCGGGTGACCGCGAAGGCCCGGCCGTCGGTGGCCTTCATGGTCTCGAACACCCCGTCGCCGGTGGTGAGTCCGTGGTCGAGGACCGAGACGGCGGCGTCGGCGGAGTCGACGAGCGCCCCGTTGACCCAGCTCGTGGTCGGGTTCTGCATCGAGGGCTGCTCCTAGGACGAGGTGGGGGCGGGGCGGTTCATGCGCCCGTCGGGTCGATATCGCTGCCCGACGCTATCGCGACCAGGCGGGCGGCCTTCAGTTCGGTTTCCGCCCACTCGCGGTCGGGGTCGGAGCCCCAGGTGATGCCGGCGCCGGTGCCGAAGCGCAGCACGGGCGCCTCGGGGTCGGTCCGGTCGAGCCAGAAGGTGCGGATGCCGACGGCGAGTTCGCCCTCGCCGCGGTCGGCGTCGACCCAGCCGACGGCGCCGCAGTACGGGCCGCGCGGGGCGGTCTCCAGGGCGTCGATGATCCGCAGGGCGCTGGACTTGGGGGCGCCGGTGACGGAGCCGGGCGGGAAGGTGGCGGCGAGCAGCTCGGGCCAGCCGGCGCCCTCGCGCAGGGTGCCCTCGACGGTGGACACCAGGTGGACCAGGCCGGGGTGCTTCTCGACGGCGCACAGGTCGGGGACGGTGACGCTGCCGGTCGCGCAGACCTGCCCGAGGTCGTTGCGGACCAGGTCCACGATCATCACGTTCTCGGCGTGGTCCTTGTCGAGGAGGTCGTCCTCGGTGCGGCCGGTGCCCTTGATCGGGCCGGAGGAGACGGTGCGGCCGGCGCGGCGCAGGTACAGCTCGGGCGAGGCGGTGGCGATCTCGACACCGTACGCGGGCAGGCGGATGGTGCCGGCGTAGGGGGCGGGGTTGCCGTGGGCGAGGAGGCCGGTGAGGGCGTCGACGTCGCTGCGGGCCGGGTCGGGCAGCGGTGCGGACAGCACGCGGCAGAGGTTCGCCTGGTAGACCTCGCCGGCGGCTATGTGTTCACGGATGCGGCGTACGCCCGCGGTGTAGGCGGAGCGGTCCAGGGAGCTGTGCCAGTCGCCGGCCCCCGGTCCGCGCCAGCCGGCGCCCGAGGGCGGCGCGGGGGCGGGGCGGACGTCGTCGAAGCGGGCGCAGGTCAGCCGGCCCTCGAAGTCGTAGGCGACGGCCCAGTAGCCGGTGGAGTCCAGGGCGGCCGGGTCCGAGGTGACGTCGCGCAGCCCGGTGGCCAGGCGGCCGCCGAAGCGGGCGAGCGGGGTGCTGGGTTCGGTGGGGCCGGACACGGTTCTCCTGCGCGGTGGTGCTGGGCGGCGGTGCCTGAAGTGTAGGTCCGGGGTGCGGGCCCGGCGCGGGGGTGTGACGCAGGGGCGTGAGCAGCGCCCGGCGTCGCGCGGGTGTGCGCCGGGTGGCCTGCGGATGATCGTCCGGAAGCGCCGCAGGTGGCGGCCGGTGGCCGGGCCGAGGGGTCGGCGGGGAGGCGCTCGGTGGGCATCCCATCGGCACGCTGCGGGAACGGATTTTTAGCTGGCCCGGGAATCCGCTAGAGTTCAACACGTCGCCAGGGAGCGCAGCCGAAGAAAAGCGGTGAAGGTCCCGGGAGACAGGCGGACGTGGCTCAGTTGGTAGAGCATCACCTTGCCAAGGTGAGGGTCGCGAGTTCGAATCTCGTCGTCCGCTCGATGGAGAACAGTGTAAGATCGTTCTTCGTGTGTTGCCTGGTGGAGTGGCCGAGAGGCGAGGCAACGGCCTGCAAAGCCGTGTACACGGGTTCAAATCCCGTCTCCACCTCCGAGAGGTTCGACCGGTTCCGACCGGAAGACCTCCCCGCGCGATTAGCTCAGCGGGAGAGCACTACCTTGACACGGTAGGGGTCACTGGTTCAATCCCAGTATCGCGCACGTCGGATCCTTCGGGGTCTGCTGCAGGACCGCCACACCAGGCGCGATTAGCTCAGCGGGAGAGCACTACCTTGACACGGTAGGGGTCACTGGTTCAATCCCAGTATCGCGCACGTCGGGTCCTTCGGGGTCTGCTGCAGGACCGCCACACCAGGCGCGATTAGCTCAGCGGGAGAGCACTACCTTGACACGGTAGGGGTCACTGGTTCAATCCC